>JAKORH010000106.1 GCA_029777935.1 Pseudomonadota bacterium | reverse complement strand
GACGCCGCGTCGAGGTCGTAGCCCGCCTTCACGAACGGCTCGACCATGCGCGTGGCGGGCTGGTCCATAATCTCCAGCCCGGCCGGAATCAGTCCGGCGGCGATGATCGCGGCGACCGCATCGCCGGCCGTGGGCACGTCGGCGAAGCTCGCCATGATGCAGCGGGCAAGCTGCGGTTTCGGCACCAGTTTGACCGTCACCTCGGTGACGACCGCGAGCATCCCTTCGGAGCCGATCGCCAAAGCCAGCAGATCGAACCCCGGCGCATCGAGCGCGTGCGAGCCGAATTCCGCGATGTCGCCGTCGCCGGTGACGCCGCGCACGCGCAGCACGTTGTGCACGGTCAGCCCGTATTTCAGGCAATGCACGCCGCCGGAGTTCTCCGCCACGTTGCCGCCGATCGTGCACGCGATCTGGCTCGACGGATCGGGCGCGTAGTACAGCTTGTACGGCGCGGCGGCCTCGGTGATCGCGAGGTTGCGCACGCCGGGCTCCACCGTCGCGGTGCGCGCTAGCGGATCGAGCTTCAGGATCCGGTTCAGTTTCGCGGTCGACAGCAGTACGCCGTCGGGCAATGGCGTGCACCCGCCCGACAGTCCCGTGCCCGCGCCACGCGGCACGATCGGTACGTTCTGCGCGCGGCAGATGCGGACCACCTGCTGCACCTGCGCCTCGTTCTCCGGCAGCGCGACCACCATCGGCACCTGCTTGTACAGCGTCAGGCCGTCGCACTCGTACGGGCGCGTGTCCTCCTCGCGATACAGCAGGCAATGCCCGGGCAGCGCGACGCGCAGAGCTGCGATCACCTGGCGCTGTCGTTCGAGGTCGATGCCGAGCGGGCGCGATTCGGGCGCGTTCACGCAGGAAAAGCTAGCACATTCGCCGCACGAAAGGACCTTGCGTTCGCGCAACGCGACCGCGCCGCGCGCGTCCACAATGTTGGCAAAGCCGGGAAGGGGAATGACGTGCGCGCGATCGCCTTGCTGCCGCTCCTGTTCGCCGCCGGCGCGCTGGCGCAGGATGCCGGGCGCGGCCAGCGGCTGTTCAACCAGACTGCCGCGGTGACGGGCAAGCCGGTCGCCAACTGCACGAGTTGTCATTCCGACCCGCAAACGCTGCGCGCGATGCTTGCCAACCGCGGCGTGGCGACCGGCGACGCGAAGGCGATCCGGCTGCTGCTGCAGGCTTCAATCACCGGCGCGATTCCGGGGGCCCGCAACGCAAAGGCGCAGTACCAGAACGTGCTGACGCCCGCCGACATCGACGACCTCGCGGCCTATCTGGCACGTGTGCAGGCGGCAGCGGCGGCATCGCCAATCGCGCGGCGCTGATCGCGTGCAATGAAATGGGGCGACGGCCGAGTCTTCAGTCGCGCCCGATCACTTCGAGCAGCACTTCCGCCGCGCGCTCGCAGTGCGCGCGCGACACGTCCAGATGCGTGACCGCGCGCACCATGCGCGGACCGAAAGCGAAAAGCAGCACGCCGCGCTCCCTGGCGCGCGCGACCACGGTCGCTGCATCGGGCGCATCAGCGGCAAGATGGAACACGATGATGTTGGTCTGCACGGTCGCGAGATCGATCCGCACGCGCGGGCTCTCGGCAAGCCGCTGCGCGATCAGCTTCGCGTGCGCGTGATCTTCGACCAGCCGATCGACATGGTGGTCGAGCGCGTACAGCCCGGCAGACGCATACAGCCCCGACTGCCGCATCGCGCCGCCGAACATGCGGCGGTAGCGCGTCGCGACCGTAATCAGCTCGCGAGGCCCGGCGAGCAGCGATCCGCCCGGGGCGCCCAGCCCCTTCGACAGCGCGACCGCGGCCAGATCGAACGGCGCGGCGAGCGTGGCCAGCGGCGTGCCGGTCGCCGCGGCGACGTTCCACAGCCGCGCGCCGTCGAGAAAAGTCGCGATCTGCCGCTCGCGCGCGCCGGCGCAGATCTTCTCGGCTTCGTGCTGCGGAAAGATCACGCCGCCGGCGCGGTTGTGGGTGTTCTCGATCTCGACCAGCGTGGTGGGCGGATAGATCACGTGGCCGCGCGGCTTGACGGCGGCGATGAACTCGTCTGCCGTGAATACGCCGCGCACTCCGATCTCGTTGAACTGCACGCCCGAGTTCGCCGCCGAGCCGCCGGTCTCGTGCCACACCGCGTGGCATTCGCGGCTGACGATCACGTCGTCGCCCGGCCTTGTCAGCGTGCGCAGCGCGACCTGGTTGGCCATCGTGCCGCTCGGCAGGAAGAGCGCTGCCTCCTTGCCGAGCAGCGCGGCCACGCGCTCCTGCAGGGCGTTGACGCTCGGATCCTCGCCGTACTGTTCGTCGCCGACGGGCGCTGCCGCGATCGCGTCGCGCATCGCGCGCGTCGGCGCCGTGACCGTGTCGGAGCGCAGGTCGATGACGTCACGCGCCATCGTCATACCCGCAGCACCTTGCCCGGATTCATGATGTTCATCGGGTCGAACGCGCGCTTGATGCGCGCCATCAGGTCGAGCGCGTCGTCGCCGTGCTCGAGCGGCATGAAGTCCATCTTGTGCAGGCCGACGCCGTGCTCGCCGGTGCAGGTGCCGTCGAGCGCGATCGCGCGCTCGACCAGCCGCCGGTTGATGCGCTCAGCCTCGTCGCGCTCGGCGGTCGACTCCGGATCGATCAGCATCTGCACGTGGAAGTTGCCGTCGCCGACGTGGCCGATGATCGAACTGATGATCGACGCCCGCGCGAGATCCTCCTGCGTGGCGAGGATGCATTCGGCGAGCCGCGAGATCGGCACGCACACGTCGGTCGTCACCGAGCGCGATCCGGCCTTCAACTGCAGCGTGGCGAAGTAGGCGTTGTGCCGCGCCTGCCACAGGCGGTTGCGGTCCTCCGCCTGCGTCGCCCACTCGAAGTCCATGCCCTGGTTATCGCGCGCGATCTCCTGCACCGCCTCGGCCTGTTCGCGCACGCTCGCTGGCGAACCATGGAACTCGAACAGCAGCAGCGGCGATTCGCGCAGTCGCAGTTTGCTGTAAGCGTTGACCGCCTTGACGCCGACCGCATCGAGCAGTTCGCAGCGCGCGATCGGAATGCCCATCTGGATCGTCGCGATGGTCGCGCGCACCGCGTCGCCGACGCTCGGGAAGTTGCAGATCGCGGCCGAAATCGCCTCCGGCTGCGGATACAGCTTCAGCGTCACCTCGGTGATCACGCCGAGCGTGCCCTCCGAGCCGACGAACACGCGCGTCAGGTCGTAACCCGCGGACGATTTCTTCGCACGCCGCGCGGTGCGGACCAGCTTGCCCTCGGCGGTGACGACGGTGAGCGCGAGCACGTTCTCGCGCATCGTGCCGTATCTGACCGCGTTGGTGCCGGACGCGCGCGTCGCGGCCATGCCGCCCAGCGTGGCGTCGGCGCCGGGATCGATCGGGAAGAACAGGCCCGTGTCCTTGATCTCGGCGTTCAACTGCTTGCGCGTGACGCCGGCCTGCACGGTGGCCGTCAGGTCCTCGGCGTTGACCGCCAGCACGCGGTTCATCTGCGACAGGTCGACGCTGACGCCGCCCTCGACCGCGAGCAGGTGCCCTTCGAGCGAGGAGCCAACGCCGTACGGGATCACAGGCACGCGGTGCTCGGCCGCGAGCCGCACCAGCGCCACCACGTCGTCGTTCGACTGCGCGAACACCACCGCATCGGGTGGCGTCGGGGGAAACGGCGACTCGTCGCGCCCGTGGTGCTCGCGCACCGCTGCGGCCGTGGACACGCGCTCGCCGAACTGCGTCTTCAGCGCCGCGAGGAATGCGGAGGGAAGGGTTGCGTTGAACTGACGCAGGGAAGCGGGAGCGTTCATGGAGATCCTTGTGATCCGTGATCGAGTGATCCGTGATCCATGGTCAGGGTAGGGAATCTTATCCCTGCGGCAATCGAAAGCGGCATAATGAAAACATGGGCAAGCGGTTATCGGCGATCACCACGCGCACCGGCGACGACGGCACGACGGGGCTGGGCGACGGTACGCGAACGCGCAAGGACAGCCTGCGCATCCGCGCGATCGGCGAAGTCGACGAGTTGAACTCGCACCTCGGCCTGCTGCTGACGGAAACCCTGCCCGACGAGGTGCGCGCCGATCTGGTCGACATCCAGCACGACCTGTTCGACCTCGGCGGCGAACTGTGCATTCCCGGCTTTTCGATGCTCAAGGACGAGCAGGTCGCGCGGCTGGATGCAAGAGTCGCGCATTACAACGCCGACATGTCGCGGCTGGAAGAGTTCATCCTGCCCGGCGGCTCGCGCGCCGCGGCCTTGGCGCACGTGTGCCGCTCGATTTGCCGCCGTGCCGAGCGCGCGGTCGTCGAGCTCGGCGTGCACGAGAAATCGAATCCCCCGCCGCGCAAGTACCTGAACCGCCTGAGCGACCTCATGTTCGTCCTGGCACGCGTGCTGAACCGCTTCGCCGGCGGCACCGACGTGCAGTGGCAGCAGCGCAAGACGCAGAGCAAGGACTAGAACCCGTCTCAGGGACGCTGGGACAGGTTCCAATCAGCGCGTCGGCGCGGCCGACGCCGCGCGCGGCGCGCCGATCAGGCCGAGCGCGAACGCGGTCCCGAGCAGGACGATCGCGCCGCCGACGATCATCTGCAGCGTGATCGATTCACCGAGGAAGATGCCGCCCCAGACGACCGCAAACAGCGGAATCAGAAACGTGACCGACGCTGCCCGCAGCGCGCCGACGTTGGCGATCAGGCGGAAGTACAGGATGTAAGCGAGCGCCGTGCAGGCGAAGCCGAGCGCGAGCGCCATCGTCCACGCGTGCGCACCGAGCGGCGTGCCCGGCCACGACGGCCACGCGAAGGGCAGCACCCCGACCGCGGCCGCGATCTGGCTGCCGGTCGCCACCGCGAGCGTGTCCACACCCGCGAGGCGGCGCTTCGCGTAGTTGGCCGCCAGGCCGTAGGCCGCGGCGCCGAGCAGACCCGCGCCGATCGCCAGGGTGGCGGCCCACTGCGACGCGCCCGGCTTGAAGCTCACGTTGCCCCACACCAGTGCCAGCACACCCACCAGCCCGATCGCCAGTCCGATCCACTGCGCCGGACGAATCCGCTCGCGCAGCCACAGCCACGCAAAGAACGCGGCCCACATCGGCGTCATCGCGTTCAGGATCGATGCGAACCCCGCCGTGACCGACAGCGCCGCGTAGGAAAACAGCACGAAGGGGATCGCCGAGTTGACCGCGCCGACCACGAGGATCGGCCGCGCGTGGGCACGCAACAGCGGCAGTCCGCCGCGCCAGCCGAGCAGCGCCAGCAGGCACGCCGCGGCCACCGCGACGCGCACTTCGACGAGCGCGACCGGACCGAACAGCGGTGCTGCCGCGCGCATGAAGAGGAAGCTCGCTCCCCACAGCGCAGCGAGCAGCACGAGATCGATGAGATCGCGCGTCTTCACGCCCGGGCCTCCCGGTCGATGCGGCACGCGTAGCAGCCGCGGCGCGCGAAGTGAGCGTGCAGGTACGCGACCTGCGGGTCCGCGAACAGACGCTCGATCAACGCTTCGACGGCGCTGCCGTCGGCGACGTCGGCATCGACCATCCAGTCATGCGCGTCGAAGGCGCGCAGTGACAGCAGCCGCGGCCGCAGCACTTCGGGCACGACGTCGACGCGATCGAAGGCGGCACCGGCGCCCTCGAGCACGAACACCGCGTGCGCTGCACGGTACGGACCCGGGGCGGGCTGGTGTTCGTAGTTGACCAGCAGTAGCGCCTCGCCGGGCCGTGCGTGGCGCAGCTCGATGCGGTCCGGATACGAGTCGGCGCCGCCGGCGATGTAGCGCCGTGCATTGCGGCGCGCGAGTTCCTCGTCCGGCAGGCCGAACAGTGCGCGGAACGGATCGGCCGCGAGGCCGGTGATGCGAAAGCTCATGACGGGTCCTTCTTCGGGTCAGGCCAGCAGCACGCCCTCGAGCTGCAGCAGTCTTGTCTTGCGCTCGAGCCCGCCGCCGAATCCGGTCAACGAGCCGTCCTTGCCGATCACGCGATGGCACGGGACGATGATCGGAATCGGATTGGCGCCCATCGCCGCGCCGACCGCGCGCGCCGCCTCGGGCCGGCCCACCGACGCGGCGAGCGCGCCGTAGTTCGACGTGCGGCCGAAGCCGACCTGCTGCAGCGCGCGCCACACCGCCTGCTGGAACTCGGTGCCCGCGGGCTTCAGCGGGACGGTGAAGTGCGTGCGTTTGCCGGCGAAGTATTCGGCCAGTTGCGCGCGCGCCTGCGCCAGCACCGGCAGGTCGTCGTCGCGCTGCCAGCTGCGCTCGATGTCCGCGGCTCCGTTGCGGCGCGCGAAGCGGATTGCGGTCAGGTGCATGCCGTCGGCGACGAGCGTCAGCGGCCCGATCGGGCTCTCCTGGACCGTGTAGCGAAGTGAGTTGTCTTTCATGTCGATGTCTCCCGAGATTTCCACAGATGGATCACTGCATATGCCCGCCACGGTCGCCACGCCTGGGCACGCGCTTCGGCCTGCGCTGCGCTCTTTGCACGCAGCGCACGCAGCACGCCGATATCGCCGGGCGGAAAGGCGTCGGGCCAGTGCAGCGCGCGCATCGCGATGTAGTGCGCGGTCCACGGTCCCACGCCCGGCAGCGCGAGCAGCCGCTCCAGCGCCTGTTCCACGTCGGCGTCGGGCGACAACAGCAGTCCGTCGCCGGCGAGCGCGCGCGCGAGCGCCACGATTGCCTGCGCGCGCTGTCCGACGATGCCCAGTTCGGCAATCTGCGCGGGTCGGCACTCGGCCAGCCGCGCTGCCTGCGGGAAGACGTGCGTGACGCCGGCGAACGGCGTGTCGAGCGGCGTGCCGAAGCGCAGCACGAACCGTGCCGCAAGGGTGCGCGCTGCCTTCACCGTGATCTGCTGGCCGAGGATGCCGCGCACCGCGATCTCGAAAGCGTCGAACGCGCCCGGCAGTCGCAGTCCCGGCTGCGTGCGCGCCAGATCGCCGAGCACCGCCGCGACTTCCTCGGGGCGGCAGCTCAGGTCGAACGCGTGCTTGATCGCCGCCAGCACGCGCGGAATCGCCCGCGCCAGCCGGGCATCAACGCGCGCCTCGACTCCCGTGCCGCGCGGTGCGCGCCGCACCTCGACCCAGCCGGCGTGCTGTCGCCCCTGCGCATCGGCGAGCGCCAGCGTGCGCCGGTAGCTGCGTGCGTCGATTGCCTCGACGCCGTCGATCGCGCGCAGCGCGAAGAACCGCAGCAGCGAATCGAAATCGAACGGTGCGCGGGTCGGCAGGCGGAACACGTGATGGTCGAGCGGCCGCGACGCTTCGTGCCGGCGGCGCAGCGCGGTGGGGCTGAGCCGATAGCGCTGCGCGAACAGCGTGTTCAGGCGCCGCAGGCTGCCGAATCCGGCCGCGAGCGCGACTTCGGTCACCGGCATCGCGGTGTCGGTCAGCAGCCGCTTGGCCAGCAGCAGCCGCGCCGTCTGCGCGAACGCGACCGGCGTCACGCCGTACTCGGCCTCGAACACGCGCCGCAGGTGGCGGTCGGTCACACCGAGCCGCGCGGCGAGCGCTGCGAGGCTGGCGTCGGCGAGCGCGCCGTCCTCGATCAGGTTGGCCGTCGCGCGCGCCAGCCGCGCCGACGCATCGACGCTCGCCAGTCCCGGCGCGAGTTCGGGCCGGCAGCGCAGGCACGGGCGAAAGCCCGCGTGCTCGGCGGCCGCAGCGCTCGGGAAGAAGCGGCAGTTCTCGCGCTTCGGCAGCGGCGCGGTGCACACCGGCCGGCAGTAGACGCGCGTGGTGCGCACAGCAGTGAAGAAGCGGCCGTCGAAGCGTGCGTCGCGCGCGCGGACAGCGCGGTAGCAGGCGTCGGGATCGAGTTGCATGCCGGCACTATGGCCGAAAACGGCGCCGCCTGCTCGCCGTTTTCGGACATCGGCACCGGTCGGTCACCGGCCCGTCACCGTCGTTTTGGAGGCGACTTGCCGATCAGGCGCCGGCGCTGCGCCAGTGCCTCGCGCAGCAGGTACTCGATCTGGCTGTTCACGCTGCGCAGTTCGGCGGCGGCCAGCCGCTCCAGTTCGGCCCACACTTGCGGGTCGATGCGCAGCAGGAAGGATTTCCTGTCGGGGCTGGCCACGCGTTACGACTTCCCGATCGCGCGCTCGATCGCCCCGGCCAGCCGGCGCGGCTCGTCGGTGCCCAGCAGGATCGCGCGGCCGGATTTCAGTTGCACCAGCACGGCGTCGAATCCGGCGACGTTGTACAGCCAGCCGCGCCGGGTGCGATGGATCCCCCAGCCTTCGAGCCAGCCGGTGCGTGTGACGACCGCGCGCGCGATGTCGCCGAGCGCGACCGTCTTGCGCGGCCAGCCAAGCCAGCCGAAGCGCCACGTCAACCGTTCCCGCTCGATGCGGATCGTCAGCGACCCGAAGAAGACGTACACGAGCGGCAGCAACGGCAGCACCACGAGCAGCGCCCGCCTGAGTTCCGCCATCCGCTCCGGCAGTGCCAGCGACGCGATGCCGATCGCACCGGCGGCGCAGGCGATCGGCAGCAGCGCCAGCGCCGAACTCTGGCGGTGCTCGTACAGCGGCGCAGCCATTGGGCCGTCCTACGTGTACAGCGTCCCGGTGTTGATCACCGGCTGCGCCTCGCTTTCCGCGCACAGCACCACCAGCAGGTTCGACACCATCGCGGCGCGGCGTTCGTCGTCGAGGTGCACGATGTCGCGCTCCGACAGGCCCTTCAGCGCCAACTCGACCATGCTGACGGCTCCCTGCACGATCTTGCTGCGCGCGGTGATGATCGCTTCCGCCTGCTGCCGGCGCAGCATGACCTGCGCGATCTCCGGCGCGTAGGCAAGGTGCGTGAGTTTCGCGTCCTCGACCGCGACGCCGGCCTGGTCGAAGCGCTCCGCCAGTTCGGCGGCGAGCGAGGCGGCGACCTTGTCCTGGCCGGCGCGCAGCGTGGTTTCACCGGCGGCAAGATCTTCGCCCTCGTCGTACGCGTAGTTCGACGCCAGATGGCGGACCGCCGCCTCGGCCTGCACTTTCACGTAGTTCTCGTAGTCCTCGACGTCGAACGTCGCCTGCGCGGTGTCGCGCACGCGCCAGACGATCGCGGCGGCGATCTCGATCGGGTTGCCGCGCCGGTCGTTGACCTTCAGTCGCTCGCTGGCGAGGTTGTGGGCGCGCAGGCTGACGCGCTGCTTGCGGTAGAACGGATTGGCCCAGCGCAGGCCTGCGCTGCGATCGGTGCCCTTGTACTCGCCGAACAGCAGCAGCAGCGCCGCCTCGTTCGGCTGCAGCATGTACAGGCCGGCGAGCACGAAGAAGGCGGCGAGCAGCAGCAGCACGCCGACAAACACGCCGCGTCCGCCGAGCGCGGCCGCTTCGACGAACACGAAGGCGGCCAGCGCCGCCAGCGCCATGCCGGCCGCCAGCACCGTGTAGCCGCTGCTCGTTCGGCGCTCGACCTCGCGCGAGCGCGTGGTGCGGGAGGCTGTCATCGTCCGCTCCGTTGCGGCCGGCGCCGCGTTGCTTTCAAAGTGATATCACTTTGATACGGCGGGCGGTGCCTGTCAAGCGCAGCGCGTCGTCGCCGCGGCAGCGGCAACCCGGTAGTCTCTTGCGCGAAGTCTCTGGATTCCCGCTGGAGCCTCGAATGTCTTGATCGGGGGCGGGAATGACACGTCGAGTGCTATGTCGTTCCCGCGGAAGCGGGAACCCAGTGTCTTTGTCGCACCGGCTGGATCCCCGCCTTCGCGGGGGCGGAGGGCGTCAAGCGCGCAGTGCCTGCGCACTGCACGCAGCCCGAAGCGGCGCGCGCCTGCATGCGCGCGCCTGGGCGACGCATCGGTCCGATCGCTGCGCGCTGCGCGCTTGCTCTCGGACCGATGCGTCACTTGCCCGAGTAGTTGGCGGCCACGAGGCGCCGCGCGCGTACCGCGGCGGCGAGACGCTCCAGCACCGGCACGCTGTCTTCCCAGCCGAGACACGGATCGGTGATCGACTGGCCGTAAGCGAGCGGCTTGCCGGCCACGAGATCCTGGCGGCCGCCGGCGAGATGGCTTTCGATCATCACGCCGATGATGCGCGCCTCGCCCGCCTCGAGCTGCTGCGCGATGTCGTCGCACACGCCGATCTGGTTGTCGTGCTGCTTGCGGCTGTTGGCGTGGCTGGCGTCGATCATCACGCGCTGCGCCAGCCCGTTGCGCGCCAGTTCCTGGCACGCGGTCTCGACGCTGGCGGCGTCATAGTTGGGTGCGCGGCCGCCGCGCAGGATCACGTGGCAGTCCTCGTTGCCCCTGGTCGACACGATCGCCGAATGCCCGGCCTTGGTGACCGACAGGAAGTGGTGCGGCTGCTGTGCGGCGCGGATCGCCTCGGCGGCTATGCGCACGTTGCCGTCGGTGCCGTTCTTGAAGCCGACCGGACAGGACAGCCCCGAGGCGAGCTCGCGATGCACCTGCGATTCGGTCGTGCGCGCGCCGATCGCGCCCCACGCGACCAGATCCGCGAGGTACTGCGGCGTGATCATGTCGAGGTATTCGCAGCCTGCCGGTACGCCTTTCTCGTTGATCTCCCACAGCAGTTCGCGCGCGATCCGCAGGCCGTGGTTGATGCGGAAGCTGCCGTCCAGATCCGGATCGTTGATCAGTCCTTTCCAGCCGACCGTGGTGCGCGGCTTCTCGAAGTACACGCGCATGATGATCTCGAGTTCGGGTGCGAGCCGCCGCCGCTGCTCGACCAGGCGCTCGGCGTATTCGAGCGCGGCCTTCGGGTCATGGATCGAGCAGGGGCCGATCACGACCAGCAGCCGATCGTCCATCGCGTGCAGGATGCGGTGCGCAGCGCCTCGAGCGTCGAACACCGTCTGCGACGCGCTGTCGGTGCACGGAAACTCGCGCAACAGGTGCGCGGGCGGGGTGAGTTCCTTGATCTCCTTGATGCGGAGATCGTCGGTCATGTAGCGCATGGCTTGGCTTCCGTCCATCGCAGTGCTTTCGTCGGTCGGCCCGCCCGGCGAAAAAAAACCGCCAGGTTTTCGGACCTGGCGGTTGGTGTCGGATTCGGTTGCTGCTTACGCGCGCCGCTCGACTCTTCCCGCCAGTGGCCGGAAGAAGTCGAAGTAATAGAAGAAGAAGCGGACCGGATGCAGCATGAAGCGAACTCTACCTGCGATGTCGCGGCGCCGCAAGCCGAGCGGTTAGAAGCGGTAGCGCACGCCGAAGTTGGCGGCGTTCGAAAGCCCCGCTCCGTAGAACTCCTCGGCGTCCCCCGCCGAGTCGGTCAGCCGGTAGCCGCCGAACAGCAGGAAGTTCGGCGTCAGCGAATAGTTGACGCGCAGGCCGAGGTCGAGTGTGCGGCCGCGCGGCGTCATCAGCCCCTCGGCATCGAATGCCAGCCGCCAGCGTGCGGCCAGCCGTCCTTCGCCGCCGACGTGCAGCAGCGGCAGCGCACCGAAGCGCAGCCGGTCCGAGAACCCGAGCCCCGGACGCAGCGCATCGCCGAAATCGCGCAGGTTGGTCGACACGCCCAGCTTCCAGGCCCAGTCGTCGTAGGCGAGAAACGTGTAGCGGTAGGTGGCGCGCGCCGGGTCGAGCCGCAACGACGCATCGGTGGCGAGTGTGGCGAGCGACACGCCGGGCAGCGCGTCGAGTCCGCTGCGGCCGATGGCCCACGCACTGAACCGCAGTTCATGCCGGGGCGCCAGTGGTGCGGTGGCTTCGAGACGCCATGGGCCCAGCCACGTGGTACGCGACGCCGGGTCGACCAACTGGTAGGAAGTCGGCGCGGCAACTGCCACGTCGGCGCCGGGTGCGCCCAAGGTCACCTGCGCGCAGGCCGGGCCGGCCAGCAGCAGCAACGCCGCGCACGACGCCCTTGCGCCGCGGTCGCGGAAGCCCGGCTTTCGAGTTGCGCTCATGATGTCTTCCTTCGACGCGCTGTCGTCAGAACACGCCTTGCACCGGCGCCATTCCGGCGCCGGATCCCGCTTGCATGGGGAGAATATTCGCCTTCCGCCGGGGGTGTGCAAGCACTTGCCGCAACAAGGCGCGATCTTGTTGACGTGCGGCCAACACATCGGGCTGCCCTGCGCGCCGCGCGCTCATCGGGCTACCCTGCGCGCTGCGCGCTCCGGGCTGAGCGCTTCGGAGCGGCCGTGCGCGCTCAGGAGATGTAAAAATACAACGTCAGGTGGAAGAACACCGGAGCCGCGAACGTCAGCGCGTCGAGCCGTTCGAGCACGCCGCGCGACAGCAGCACGCCGTCCTCGGCCCAGTCGCGCGCGCCCAGGCTGCGCTTGACCGAGCTCAGCACCAGTCCGCCCGTAAATCCGGCCCCCACGATCGCAGCCGACATCAGGGTCGATTGCCACCATGTGAACGGAGTCATCCACCACAGCAGCGTGCCGACGAGCGTCGCGCCGGCGCCGCCGAGCAGCACGCCTTCCTTGCTCTTGTTCGGGTTCGACTTCAGCGGCGTGCGGCCGAGCGCGGCGCTGGCGATCAGCGCGAGCAGGTCCGACAACTGCAGCACCAGCAGGAAGAACAGCAGCAGCAGCGCGCCGCGCCCTTCGTAGCCGGGGCGTGCGAGGGTCGCGATCGCCGGCGCGTGACTGACGCAGTAGACGCTGACCATCAGGCCCCATTGCATCTTGGCGACGCGCTGCAGGTAGTCGACGGTGTCCTGCTTCAGCGCCATCACGACGGGCAGCAGCAGGAATACGTACACGGGAATGAAGACGGCGAACAGGCCGTAGCCTTCGCCGGCGACCAGCAGGTACTGGATCGGGATCACGAGGTAGAACGCGATCACCAGCGCCGGATGGTCGCTGGCGCGGATCGGCGTGAGCGCGACGAACTCGCGCAGAGCGAAGAACGAGGCGGCCGCGAACAGGATCACGAGCGCGACGTCGCCGAGCGCGAAGCCAAGCGTGAACAGCAGCACGATCAGCCACGACGCGCGGATGCGCGAATTCAGCTGCGCGATCCACGCCCGCTTCGCGGCATCCGTCGCGCGCGCGGCAAGCCGCGCGCCGAGCACCGTCGCGGTGGCTATCAACAGCGCCGTACCGATCAGCGCGACGAAGAAGATCTCGTGCAGCGTCAGTTCCATCAGTCCGCCAGCGCAATGACGGCATTGCGTGCCCGGGACAGGAACTGCTCCTTCGCTTCGCCCTCGGCCGGCGCGACCGGCGCGCCGAAGCGCACGGTGCAGATGATCGGCACCGGCAGCAGCGCGCCCTTGGGCATGCTGCGATGGAGGTTCTCGATGTACACCGGGATCAGTTCGACCTGCGGGTATTCCTGCGCCAGCGTGTACAAGCCGCCGCGGAACGGGCCCGGCAGCGACTGCGGCGAGCGCGTGCCCTCGGGGAAGAGGATCAGCGAGAAGCCGTGGTCGAGCGCGTCGCGCAGCGGGTCGAGCGGGTCGCCGGTGCGATCCTCGCGCGCACGCTCGATCATCACCACGTTCAGCTCGTCGCGCGCGATGCGCGTCTTCAGCCCGCCGCCGCCCCAATAGTCCTTCGCCGCCACCGGACGCGTGTTCGCGCGCAACTCCGCCGGCAGCGCGGCCCACAGCACCACGGTGTCCATGTGGCTGGTGTGATTGGCGAAGTAGATGCGCTGCGTTGCCTTCGGCGTGCTGCCGATCCAGCGCGGATACGCTCCCACCAGCAGGCGCACCAGCCAGACGATCGGAGGCAGGAACTTGGGAAAGGGAAGGCGCAAGCGGACGTTTGCCCTGGCGGGAGTGGCGCGGATTATGCCGCTCGGATTGTCGTGCCCTGTCCCGATCAGCGATGAGGTTCAGCAGCCTGATGTCATTCCCGCCGAAGCGGGAATGCAGCGATTCTTAACGCGCGACACTGGATCCCCGCTGGAGCCCTCGAGTGCTTGAATCGGGGACGGGAATGCCACGTCTGTGCCGCAGAACGTCAGCCATCGCGGGCACGCGCCGTCCCCGCGCAAGCGGGGCTCAGTGAGAGCTCAACCGGTGCCGCCGATGGTCAGTCCCTCGATGCGCAGCGTCGGCTGACCGACGCCGACCGGCACGCTCTGGCCGTCCTTGCCGCACACGCCGATGCCGGGATCGAGCGCCAGGTCGTTGCCGACCATAGTCACGCGCGTTAGCGCGTCGGGGCCGTTGCCGATCAGCGTCGCGCCCTTGACCGGTGCGGTGACCCTGCCGTTTTCGATCAGGTAGGCCTCGGCCATGCTGAAGACGAACTTGCCGTTCGTGATGTCCACCTGGCCGCCGCCGAAGTTGGTCGCGTACAGCCCCTTCCTGACCGAGCGAATGATGTCTTCCGGCGCGTGCTCGCCGCCGAGCATGTAGGTGTTGGTCATGCGCGGCATCGGCAGGAACGCGAACGATTCGCGCCGGCCGTTGCCGGTTGGCCTGGCTTTCATCAGCCGCGCATTCAGCGAATCCTGGATGTAGCCGCGCAGAACGCCGTCCTCGATCAGCACGGTGCGCGAAGTCGGGGTGCCTTCGTCGTCGATGCTCAGCGAACCGCGCCGCTCGGGAATAGTGCCATCGTCGACCACCGTCACACCCTTCGAGGCGACGCGCTGGCCGACGCGGCCGGAAAACGCGCTCGAGCCCTTGCGGTTGAAATCGCCTTCGAGCCCGTGGCCGATTGCCTCGTGCAGCAGGATGCCCGGCCAACCCGAACCCAGCACGACCGTCATCACGCCGGCCGGTGCCGGCTGCGCGCCGAGGTTGACCAGCGCCATGTCGACGGCGACGCGCACGTACTCGGCCAGGCGTTCGTCGGTGAAGTACGCGAGATCGACGCGCCCGCCGCCGCCGGAGAACCCCTGTTCGCGCCGGCCGCCGTCCTCGACGATCACGGTGACCGATACGCGCGCCAGTGGCCGCACGTCGGCGGCCAGCAGCGTCGCGGCCTTGCGGTCGGCGCGCGCGATCAGCACGACGTCGTATTCGCCGCTGATGCTCGCCATCACCTGCCGCACGCGCGCATCGCGGGCGCGCGCCATCTTCTCGATGCGCTCGAGCAATTGCACTTTCTGCACCGCGTCCATCGATGCGACCGGGTCGATCGCTGCATAGAGCGGCGTGGCCTTGCGCGCGGTGAACTTGCGCGCCACCGTCGCGGTTCCGCCGCCGGCGCGCGCGATCGAGCGCACGGTGCGCGCGGCTTCCATCAACGCGTCCTGCGACAGTTCGTCCGAATACGCGAACGCCGTCTTGTCGCCGGCCACCGCGCGCACGCCCACACCCTGCTGGATGTCGAAGCTGCCGCTCTTGACGATGCCTTCCTCGAGCGCAAATGACTCGTTGCGCGTGTACTGGAAGTAGATGTCAGCGAAGTCGGCGTCGTGCTCGAACACGGTCGCCAGTGCGCGCTGCAACGCGGATTCGTCGAGTTCGTAGGGCTCGAGCAGCAGCCGACGCGCGATGGCGAGGCGTTCGAGGGTGGGGTCCGTGGGTTTCATAGGATCGAGGAGCGAGGATCGAGGATCGAGGATCGAGGATTGAGGATTGCGCGGATCGTGGATCACAGGACGCGGTGGGCCAGGGCGGGCAGGCTCGCGCGGACGTCGGCGATGCGAGCGAGATCGAGGTCGCCGACCACCACGCCCGGGCCCTCGTCGCGACGGGCGACGATCTCGCCCCACGGGTCGATCAGCATGCTGTGGCCGTAGGTGGCGCGGCCGTTCTCGTGCTTGCCGCCCTGCGCAGGCGCCAGCACGTAGGCGAGGTTCTCGATCGCGCGCGCGCGCAGCAGCGTCTCCCAGTGCGCGCTACCCGTGGTCGCGGTGAACGCCGACGGCACCAGGATCAGGTCGGGCTGGCCGAGCGCGCGATACAGCTCCGGAAAGCGCAGGTCGTAGCACACCGACAATCCGACCTTGACCTGCGGACCGCCGGAGGGCTGCAGCGTGAACGTGCGCACCGCACGGCCGGGCGCGATCGTACGGGCCTCGTCGTACGACTCGTCGCCCTTGGCGAACGCGAACAGGTGGATCTTGTCGTAGCGCGCGATGCGCACGCCGCGCGGATCGAACACCAGAACCGAGTTCATCACGCGGTGCGCGTCGGCCGCTTCCAGCGGAACAGTGCCGCCGACCAGCCAGATGCCGTGCGCGCGTGCCTGTGCGGCGAGGAACTCCTGGATCGGGCCGCGTCCCTCGGGCTCGCGCACCGCGACCTTGTCGGTGTCGCGCCCCATCAGGCAGAAGTATTCGGGCAGGCCCACGAGCTGCGCGCCGGCGCGCGCGGCTTCGCTGATCAGCGTCTCGGCGTCGCGCAGGTTGGCGTCGACCGTGGGCTTCGACACCATCTGCACGGCGGCGACGCGGACCGAGTGCGGGGAAGGGCGGTTCACCATGTCTGGCCCGGGCTAGTTCGAAGGGGGTTTCGGTTCGGAGCCAAGCTCGCGCCGTTTCACCTGCGGATCGCTCCACGTTCCGGTGATGTCGAATTCGTGTGAAAACGCCTTCGAAAGCGGGTCGCGCAGCAGCCACTGCGCCACCAGCGTTCCGAGGCCGACGGCCGGATTCAACAAAGCATACGCGAGCGACGCGGAGGCCGCGTTCACCTCCGGCAGCACCAGTACGTGCAGGTTCTGTGTCTCCTTCTGCAGGTCGGCCGACCCGTCGATCAGCACGGTCGCGTTGACGCCGCGCATCTTGAAGTCGTGCGTGGTCAGCACGCCGCCGGCGACATCGGCGGTGGCGGTGACCGCGTCGAACGCGAAGCCTTCGGAGAACACGTCGCGGAAGTCGAGCGTGATCCGGCGCGGCAGCGCCTGCAGCGACAGCACGCCGAGCAGCCTCGCCACGCCGGGATCGGCCTTCAGGAACTGCCCCTTTGCGGTGGTGAGCTTCAGATTTCCCGCC
This sequence comes from Pseudomonadota bacterium, assembly GCA_029777935.1. Next base: position 5,176 of record JAKORH010000106.1, on the reverse strand, counting down.
AGGCTCGGATAGTCGAGCGCGAACGGCGAGCCCCGCCACGCCAGATCGCCTTCGAGCCGGCCTTCACCGCCGCGCAGCGCGCCCGGCATGCCGAAGCGCCCGAGCAGCTTGCCGGCGTCGGAGAAGTCGAGCTCGAGTTTCATCGCCACGCGCCGAGGCCCGCCTTCGGCCGTGCGCTGCCATTGCCCGCTTGCGGTGAGCTTGCCGTCCGGGTTGTCGAACTCGAGCTTGCTCACCTGCCACACGGCGTTGGGCCCGCTGCCGACGTTGTTCGCGACCAGTTCCAGGCGGCCGAGCGGATGCCCGGCGTATTCGAACTCGTTCGCCACCACGTCGAACGCCGGCAGTTCGGTCGGCGGCGCATCGAGCATTTGCGTGAGCTGCGTGCGCGTGCCCTCCGGAATCGTCAGCCGTGCCAGCCGCGCGCTCAGTCGCCCCTGATTCGCGCCCTGGGCCGGCCGCCAAGTGACCGCGCCGCTGGCGTGGTCGGAATTCACGTTGGCAAGCCACAGCCCGTCGTCTTCGCGTGTCGCGCCGATCAGCACGTTGGCGAACGACTTGCCGGCGATCACGAGTTCGCGCGCGCGCAGCGCCAGCGCGTCGGGCGCGACCTCGCTTCCGCCGGCCCCGTCCAGCAGCCGCCGCCAGCGATCGACATCGAGCCGGTTCACCTCGATCGTTGCGCGCGTGCCGCGCTCGGGCAGCGCCAGCGCGGCGACGTTGCCCACGGCGATCGCGCCCCGTTCGAGGTGCACGGCGCCCCCGGCGTCGCGCCCCCGCTCGAGGAGCGCCGCCAGCCGCGTGCCGAGCGCGACGCGCACCGTGTCCGCGTCGGGCGTCTTGCCGTCGCGCGGCGTGATCTCCACCCGCAGCGGCAGCGGGTCGGCGGCGGCTTTGCGCAGCGGTTCGGGCAGATCGATCGCCAGCCCGACGAGGTCGGAGGTCACGCGCACCTCGGGCCGGCGCCCCTTCACCCGCACATTGACCGCGTAGCGCGCGCTGCCCTGCGTGCGCTCGAGCAGCCGCTGTGCCGCCGCCGCCTCGACGAACGGGCGCGCGCCCTGCGGCGAGGTGGTGCCACTGCCCGCGACTTCGATCGCGCCGTCCGCACGCGTCGTCGCGTCGACGCGGAACGGCCCGCCGATGAACTGGCCGGTCATGCCGGCGATACGCAGCGACTTCTCCGTGAATTCCACGCTGCCGGCCACGCGCGTGAACGGGGGCAGGTCGCCGTTCAGCGTCACGTCGTTCCCGGCCAGCGCGACTGCGCCGCGCACCCTCGTATCGCGTGCGTGCGCGAGCGGAATGTCGAGCGCGAGCGTGAGCGCGCCGTTGCCGGAGCCGCTCGCGTGCGCGAGGAAGCCGCCGAGCCAGCCGCCCACCGGGCTCGCGTTGACGAAGCGCAGCAGGTCCGCCAGCGGTCCGCTGCCCTTGCCCTCGACCTGCAGGCGCCTGTCGGCGCCGGTCAGGTCCGGGATCGTCGCGCGCACGCTGGCGAGTTGGACGCCGAACACCTGTGCGCGGCGCGCGGTGATCTCGATCTTCTTGCGCTCGAACACGAAGTCGCCGTCGATATTCGTGATCGATGGCCACGCGTCGGTCGCGGCCACGCCGCTGGTGTCGTCGGCGCGGGCCGGCAGGTAGTCGAGCGTGGCGCCGGAGACCTTGGCCGCGACGCGGAACTCGCCCTGCGCCGGTTGCGCGAACGGGAAGTCCATCAGGTCGCCGCGCAGGCGGAAGTTGGCGTCGCGCGCGGTGCCCGCCACGAGCGCGCGCTGCAGCCAGGTGCGCACGGCCGGCGCCACGACGAGCGGCATCACGCGGTAGATCCGGTTGGCCTCGGCGCGCACGATCCGGCCGCTGGCGTCGATCACGCCGATGCCCTTGCCGCCGCTGTGATAAGTGGCCTGGCCGTTCAGTTCGAGGTCGGGGCCCGCCGCCGCCAGCGACTCGATCTTCAGCTCGAAGCCGCCGCGCAGCGTCCAGCGCGCGTTCGCCTGCAGCGTGTCGAATGCGAGCCGGTCTTCGAAGACGCCGGGAAACTCGAGCACGGCGTCGCGCGCGCGCACCTGCGCGCCACCGCCGTGCGGATCGAGTTCGAGCGAACCCGACAGGTTCTCGAATCCGGGCCGCCCGGGCAACGGATGCCCCGCGGCCGACAGCGGCGGCTCGGCCGGTGCCGCGTTCAGCGCGAGGTGATCGAACTGCGTGTGCAGCGCGTACTGCGCCGGCGCTTCGATCGGGCCCTGCCACGTGTAGCGCGGGTTCGTCAGATCGCCGCGTACGCCGTAGTGGCGCGCGGCGTCGCGCCACGCCGCCGGCAGCGGCAGATGGCGCGCGAGCTCGCTCACGGTCGTCAGCGACACGCTGCTGGCTTCGGCCAACCCGCTTTCGGACGTGCCGTCGGCGGCGCGTGCGATGCGCACGCGCGCGTCGGTCGCCGGCAGGGCCAGATGCGCGCCGGCGATCGAGAACTGCCGCAAGGCCAGCTCACGTCCACCGTCCGACTGGCGGGCCTCGATGCGGCCCTGCAGCCGCTCGACCTCCAGGGGCTCGAGGCCGTCGCCCAGCCGCGCCGACACGTCGGCGAGCGCCACGTCGGCGATCGCCTGCCCGATCGTGCCGCGATCGAAGTCGAGCCATGCGCGCAGCGCGCCCTGCGCCCGCGTGATGGCCACGCTCGCCGGCAGCGCATGGGTCAACCGCGCGATGCGCGCGACATCCGCGTAATCGGCTTGCACGAACAGGCGGCCGGTCCAGTCCGACAGCTCGCCCGCGCGCTCGAACCATGACCGCGGCCATTCGCCGCGCAGGTCGAGCGTGGCTGCCAGCGCCGCCGGCGGCTGCGCGCGCAGCGCGAAGCGGCTGCCCAGCCAGCCGCGCCGCCACTCGAAGTCGACATCGCCGAATTCGATCGTCTCGCCGCTGGTGTCGTCGCGATAACGCACGGTCGCGTTGCGGATGCCGATGTGCCGCTGCGCGAGCACCCAGTCCGCCAACCGGTTGTCTTCGGCGGCGGCGCGCGGGTCGAGCGCGAAGCCCGCCACGATGAAGCGGCCGTCGTCCGTGCGCTCGACATCCAGCGTGGGAGTGAGGATCCACAGGTCGTGCAGGCGCAACTGCAGCGCCGGCACGCTGGTCCATGACAGCGAGGCCTGCAAGCTCGGCAGCGCGAGCGCAACGCGGCCGCCGCGATCGAGGATCTGCACATCGGTCAGGCGCAGCAGCGGGTTGAACCCGATCCAGCCGCTGTCGATGCGGCCGATCCGCACCTGGGAGCCGATCAGGCGGCTCGCCTCCTGCTCCAGCGCGGGTCGATACGCATCGACGCGCGGCATCACGTAGTAGCGGGTCGTCAGCCACAGCGCGCCGAAGGCGAAGAACGCGCACACCAGCGCGATCCACAGCGTGCGCAGCGCGACGCGGATGCCGCGTACGCAGCCGCTGCCGAAGCGGCGCGCGAGCGAACGCTCGGCGACCTCGATCGCCTCCTCGACCGCGTGCTCGACCTTGTGCTCGATCGCGTGCAGCGCCGCGGCCGGAGCGCTTTCGTGGTCGGCGTCCGAGCGATCGTCAGGCGGCACGGGAAACGATGAAGGAAGAGGACTGCGGTGTGAGCCGCGGCGCGGGCGTTGGTTCCGGCGCCCACCTAGAATCCGGTTCACGATGAACCCGCCGAGCCAGCCTAACACAGCGACCGCGAACGCGGATTCAACCGGAAGTACGCAACTGTTGCCGGCTGTTTCCCTGCTCGGCGCCGGCGCGGCGCGCGCGCTGGCGCTGTCGCGCTTTGCCGGGCGCGCGCTGCACGCGGAACTGGGCGGCGCGGCGCGCGGCGATGCGCTGCAGGCGAGTCTTGAGCAACTGGCAAGCGAGCCGTGGTCGCGGGCGCGAATGGACGCGGAGCTCGACGCGCTGCTGCCCGCGAGCCGTCGAGCCGACAGCGGCGCCGACAGCGCGCAACTCGCCGCCGCGCTGCGCGTGCTGCGGCGGCACGTCGTGCTCGGCGTGATGGCACGCGACCTTGCCGGGGCGGCGCCGCTGGCGGAAGTGGTCGGCGCGATGACGGCGCTGGCGGAACTGGCCGTTCAGCGCGCGTTGCCGGTCTCGGCGCATGAACTGGCGCAGCGTTTCGGTGTGCCGTGCGACGCGGGCGGCGTGCCGCAGGACCTGCTGGTCGTCGCGATGGGCAAGGGCGGCGGCGGGGAACTGAACGTGTCGTCCGACCTCGACCTGATCTTCATCTACGACGAGGAGGGAGAGACCGTCGCACGCGCGCCGTACGCGGACGCGCGCGCGGGGCTGTCGAACCAGGAATTCTTCGAGCGGCTGGGGCGCAGGCTGATCGCGGCGCTCGCCGAGCCGACCGGCGACGGTTTCGTGTTCCGGGTCGACATGCGGCTGCGGCCGAACGGCGACGCCGGGCCGCTGGCGGCGTCCGTGTCGATGCTGGAGGAATACCTGGTGCGGCAGGGGCGCGAGTGGGAGCGCTTCGCGTGGCTGAAGGGCCGCGTGATCTCGGCGCCGGTGTTCGCCTCGGTGCAGGAATTCGCCGCGCAGTGCGCCGCGCTCGACGCGGTGGTGCAGCCGTTCGTGTTCCGCAAGTACCTCGACTTCAACGCGATCACCGCGCTGCGCGACCTGCACGCGCTGATCCGCGCCGAGACGCAGAAGAAGAGCGCGCGCCGTGCCGGCGGCCGCGACGACCACGAAGACAACGTCAAGCTCGGCCGCGGCGGCATCCGCGAGATCGAGTTCATCGCGCAGACCTACCAGGTCATGCGCGGCGGGCGCGACGCGCGGCTGCGCAGCCGCGCCACGCTCGCCACGCTGGCGTGGCTGGGCCAGCTCGACATCCTGCGCGCGGCGACCTGCGAGAAGCTGGCCGCGCACTACGAATTCCTGCGCCGCGTCGAGCACGCGTTGCAGTACGTCGACGACGCGCAGACGCACCTCGTCCCGGACGACGCCGACGCGCGCACGCGCATCGCGCAGATGCTCGGGCTGGACTCGGGCGAGGCGCTTGCCGCGCAGCTCGCGCAGGCGCGCGAGTTCGTCGCCGCGACGTTCGACTCGATCTTCCTCGCGCCGGAACCGGCGGCGGCGCAGGACGAACCGCTCGCCGAGGCCGACCTGACGGCCGAGCGGCTGCGCGCGGCCGGCTTCGCGCAGCCGG
>JAKORH010000105.1 GCA_029777935.1 Pseudomonadota bacterium | reverse complement strand
GGTCTGCTCCATGCTCAGGCCGAAGTCCAGCGGCAGCACCACCGCCTGCGCCTGCCGCAGCTGCTCGATCGTCTCGGCGCGCGCCACCATCTCGCGCGCCATCTCCAGTACCTCTCTTCCCCTCGCCATTCTCGCCATGTCTATCCCCTCGTCGGTTGTGACATGGCTATTATTGATCTATTGATCAAGAAATGGAATTACGACTGGATGCGAGAGTTCCCGCCGGCACCGCTCGTCGACGGCGGGCGGCAGCCGTCGCTCGCGGGATTCGACTGGATCGCGTTCGGCTGGGGTGACCGGGCGTTCTACTTGCAGACGCCGCGCTGGCGCGATCTGCGGCCTGGTGTCGCGCTGAACGCGCTGCTCGGCCGCGGACCGGCCGCCATGCACGTCGAGTACGTCCGCGATCCGGATGTCTATCGTGCCGCGCGCGTCGTCGTCAGTGCCGCGCAGTACCGGCAGTTGGTCGACTACGTGCGAGCGGGATTTGCGCGCGACGGCGCGGGCCGGGCGATCCGGATCGATCATCCCGGCTACTTCGCGACCGACGCCTTCTTCGAGGGCACCGGCCACTATTCGCCCTGGCTCACCAGCAACGAATGGGTGCGGCGCGGGCTGGCGCAGGCCGGCATCCGCACGGCCGCCTGGTCACCGTCAGACGTTGCGATCTTCTGGCATCTTGCCGCGCACTGACCGGCCGCGCCGCCCGCGCAGCGCAAGGAACCCGAACAACACGAACGGCACCACGGCGACCAGCAGCCACCCGAAGCGCGCACCGGTGGCGAGCGCGACGAGCGCCACCCCGGCGGTGAGCGCGACGACCCAGAAGAGCAGGAAGCCCGCCAGGCCCTGCAGCATGGCGCGTGTCAGGCGGCGGCGCAGGCGGCGCGAATCGCGCGCCACACGCGCTCGGGCGTTGCCGGCATGGCGATGTCGGTCACGCCGAGCGGTCCCAGCGCATCCAGCACCGCGTTGATCACGGTCGGCGTGGCGCCCACGGTGCCCAGTTCACCCACGCCCTTGGCGCCGAGCGGGTTGATCGTGCACGGCTGTGATTCGTCGGTGTACGTGTCGATGCTCGGCAGGTCGTCGGCGCGCGGGATGCAGTAGTCCATGAACGATCCGGTCAGAAGCTGCCCGGTTTCGTCATACACGACCTGCTCGAGAAGTGCCTGTCCGACGGCCTGCGCGATGCCGCCGTGCACCTGGCCGGCGACGATCAGCGGATTGATCACGCGGCCGACGTCGTCGACCGTCGTGTAGCGCGCGATCTGCACCACGCCGGTGTCCGGATCGACTTCGACCTCGCACACGTGTGCGCTGTTCGGCCACGAGGGGCCGCCGACCTTCTGCAACGTGTCGATCGCGATACGCCGCTCGGGTTGGCGTGCCGCGAGTTCGGCCAGATCGATGCCGAGGTCGGTGCCGGCGACGCGGAAGCGGCCCGCTTCGTACGCGATGTCCTGCACCGGCGCTTCGAGCGCCTCGCCTGCCAGTTCGCGGCCGGTCTCGATTGCCTTCTGCGACGCGGTCAGCATGGCCGAACCGCCGATGTACAGCGACCGGCTCGCCATGCTGCCGAAGCCCTGCGCGATATCGCTGTCGCCCTGCACGATCTCGATGCGCTCGGCATCGATCTGCAGCGTCTCCGTAAGGATCTGCAGCAGGCCGGTCTCGATGCCCTGTCCCATCGCCTGCAGCGCGGTGAACACGCGCACGCGGCCGTCGGCTTCGACGACCAGGCGCACCGCCTCGTCGAGCACCGCGCCGGTCCATTCGAGGAACGTCGACACCGCGCGGCCGCGCAGCCTGCCGCTCGCGGCCGATTCGTGCTTGCGCCGTTCGAAGCCGGACCAGTCGCTTTCCGCAAGCACGCGCTCGAGGATGCGCGGGAAGTCGCCGCAGTCGAACGTCTCGCCCATCGGTGTCCTGTACGGCATCTGCGACGGCCGGATCAGGTTGCGCCGGCGCAACTCGGCCGGATCGATCTTCAGCTCGGCGGCGGCTCGATCCATCAGGCGCTCGATCAGGAAGATCGACTCCGGCCTGCCGGCGCCGCGATACGCGGACACGAGGTTGGTGTGGGTCAGCACGGACTGCGTGGTGAGGTCGAGCGTCGGCACGTGGTAGACGCCGGTGATCACCTTGGGCCCGATCACGGCATTGATGATCGCGCCGGCCCCGTTTGCGTAGGCGCCGATGTTGCCTGTGATCCGCACGCGCAGGCCGAGGATCCTGCCGTCGCCGTCGAGCGCCAGCTCCGCCTCCGAGCGCTGGTCGCGGCCGTGCGCGGCCGCCTGGAAGTCCTCGAGCCGGGTGGCGCGCCAGCGCACGGGACGGCCGAGCCTGCGCGCGGCGAACGCGCACAACGCGTCCTCCGGCGGCGTCAGAGCCTTCATGCCGAAGCCGCCGCCGACATCCCCGACCTGCACGCGCACGCTGTCCGGCGCGAGGCCGAGCAGGCCCGCAATCGTCATCTGCCAGGTTGCAGGGTTCTGCGAGCTGGCGTGGATCGTGAGCCCGCCGCTCGCGGCATCGAACTGCGCCGCGCCCGCGCGCGGTTCCATCGTCACCGGCGACAGCCGCTGGTTGTGCAGCGACAGCCTCGTCACGTGCGAGGCGCGCGCGAAAGCGGCATCGCACGCCGCCGCATTGCCCCACTTCGACACCGCTGCGACGTTGCCTGGCGCGTCGGCCCAGATCTGCATTGCATCCGGCGCCAGCGCCTGATCCAGCGTCACCACCGCGTCGAGCGGTTCGTAATCGACGAAGATCGTCTCCGCTGCCCGCTGCGCCAGCGCACGCGAAGTCGCCGCCACTGCGGCGACCGCCTGGCCGACGAAGCGCACCAGATCGGTGGCGAGCGGATGAAGGGGCGGCGCGCTCATCGGCTTGCCCGCAGCGTTCTTCAGCGCCGGATTGACGGGAAAGCTGCCGACGCCCGCGGCTAGAAGGTCCGCGCCGGTGAAGACCGCGGCCACGCCGGCCATCGCTTTCGCCTCGGCGGCGTCGATCGATCTGATGCGCGCGTGCGGGTGCGGCGAGCGCACGAACGCGAGGTGCAGTTCGTTCGGGAACGTCAGGTCGTCGACGAACCGGCCCTGTCCCGTCAGCAGCCGGTCATCCTCGCGGCGGGTGACCGCCTGGCCGATGCCGAATTTCATGGCGCGGCAGAGTCGCTCACTTACTCCTGCGGCGGCACATACCCCGACGGCTGGTCGGCGCCTTCACCGAAGAAGTACTTCTCCATCTGCGTCAGCAGGTATTTGCGCGCGCGCGCGTCGGCGAGGTTCAGGCGGTTCTCGTTGACCAGCATCGTCTGGTGCTTCTGCCAGGCCGCCCACGCTTCCTTCGATACGCTCTGCCAGATCTTCTTGCCGAGCTCGCCGGGGACGGGCGGGAAGTCGAGTCCTTCCGCTTCCTTGCCGAGTTTTACGCAGTGGATCATGCGAGCCATAGGTCGATCTCCAAGAAAAATGGTCGTTGTCGGCGCGCGCAGCGTGCCGACGTTATCCGAGTTGCTTTATCAGAACCTGGGATCGTCTTTGCCAGTTGTACAGGCGCTGGCGCTCGATCGGCAGTTCCTCGACGCCGGCGAGCGTGAAGCCGCGCTTCAGGAACCAGTGGCTGGTGCGCGTGGTCAGCACGAAGAGCTTCGTCAGCCCGGCGGCGCGCGCACGCGCCTCGATGCGCTTCATCAGCCGCTCGCCGTCGCCGTAGTTCTGGTACGTGGGGTGCACGGTGACGGCGGCCATCTCGCCCATCTTCGAATCGGGGAACGGATACAGCGCCGCGCAGCCGTAGATCACGCCGTCATGTTCCAGCACGGTGAAGCGCTCGACTTCGCGCTCGATCAGCTCACGCGGGCGCTTGACCAGCGTGCCGTCGGCCTCGATCGGCTCGAGCAGCTTGAGGATGCCGCCGACGTCCTCGACGGTCGCTTCGCGCATCGACTCGATGTCTTCGGCCGAGATCATCGTGCCGACGCCGTCGTGCGTGAACAGCTCGATCAGCACGCCGCCGTCGAGCGCGTACGGGATGATGTGGGCGCGTGCCACCCCGCCGCGGCAGGCACGCAGCAGGAAGTTCAGGTTGTACGCGCCGTCGGAATCGACGTCGTCGGCAGCGAGCAGGGCCTCGGCCTGCGCCATCGACAGCTCCGGGTGCAGCCGGCCGGTGCGGTCGCGCACGCCGTCGATGTCGGCGACGAAGATCAGCTTGTCCGCCTTAAGCGCGACCGCGATGCTGGCGGCGACGTCCTCCATCGTCAGGTTGAACGCCTCGCCGGTCGGCGAGAAGCCGAGCGGCGAGGCGAGCAACATGGCGTTGCTGCCCAGCGTGAAGCGGATCGCGTCGGCGTCGACCTTGCGCACGACGCCGGTGTGCAGGTAGTCGACGCCGTCGAGGATGCCGAGCGGGCGCGCGGTGACGAAGTTGCCGCTGATCACGCGCACCTGTGCGTGCGCCATCGGCGTGTTCGGCAGCCCCTGCGAAAAGGCCGCCTCGATGTCGAGCCGGATCTCGCCGGCCGCTTCCTTCGCGCATTCGAGGGCGGCGGCGTCGGTGATGCGGACACCGCTGGCGAAGCGCGCCTGCTTGCCCCGCAGTGCGAGCTGCGCCTGCACCTGCGGCCGCGAGCCATGCACCAGCACCAGCCTGATGCCCATCGCGTGCAGCAGCGACAGGTCGTGCACCAGCGCGGTCAGGCGTCCGGCTTCGATCAGCTCGCCGCCGAATCCGACCACGAAGGTCCGGCCGCGATGCGCGTGCACGTATGGCGCCACTTCGCGCAGCCAGCGGACGAACTGCGTCTGGCTCGACTGCGCGAGCTGCACTTCGGGCGTGACGTCGTTCATGCGCGCAGTATAGTTGCGCGCCGCCGAGCGGCCGCACGCAGTTCGAATCAACCACAGAGACACAGAGGCACAGAGAAAGGCCGTCATCGAAGTTCTCTGTGTCTCTGTGCCTCTGTGCCTCTGTGGTGAATGAATTCCTTCCACCGCCGCGTCCCGATGGAGATCGTCTTTCCTGAAGAACTTCCGATCTCCGCGCGGCGCGACGAGATCGCGCGCGCGATCGAGGCCAACCAGGTCGTGATCGTCTGCGGCGAGACCGGGTCCGGCAAGACCACCCAGCTTCCGAAAATCTGCCTGGCGCTCGGGCGCGGCACGCGCAAGCTGATCGGCCACACGCAGCCGCGGCGGATCGCCGCTTCGTCGATCGCGCGCCGCATCGCGCAGGAGCTCGCTTCGCCGCTCGGCGATATCGTCGGTTTCAAGGTCCGCTTCACCGACCAGACGCGGCCGGGCGCGTCGATCAAGCTGATGACCGACGGCATTTTGCTCGCCGAGACGCAGAGCGATCCGCGGCTTTCCGCCTACGACACGATCATCATCGACGAGGCCCACGAGCGTTCGCTGAACATCGATTTCCTGCTCGGCTACCTGAAGCAGTTGCTGCAAGGTAAGGAAAGCAAGCGCCCGGACCTGAAGCTCGTCATCACCTCGGCGACGATCGACGCCGAGCGTTTCGCGCAGCACTTCGGCACGCAGGACGCACCGGCGCCGGTGGTCAACGTGTCAGGCCGGCTGTATCCGGTCGAGATCCGCTCCCGGCCGGTGAAGGACGAAGACGACGCCGACGACCGCACGCTGATGGACGCGATCGTCGATGCGGTCAACGAATGCGCGCTGGCCGGCCGCGGCGATGTGCTGGTGTTCCTGCCCGGCGAACGCGAGATCCGCGAGGCGGCGGAAGCGCTGCGCAAACACCATCCTGCGGGCACCGAGATCCTGCCGCTGTACGCGCGGCTGTCGGCCGACGAGCAGGACCGCGTGTTCAAGCCGGGCTCATTCGCGTTGATGACGCGGCGGATCGTGCTCGCGACCAATGTCGCCGAAACGTCGCTCACCGTGCCCGGCATCCGCTACGTGGTCGACACGGGGCTGGCGCGGGTCAAGCGCTACTCGTACCGCAACAAGGTCGAGCAGCTTCGGGTCGAGCCGATCTCGCAGGCGGCGGCCAGCCAGCGCGCGGGTCGCTGCGGTCGACTCGCCAACGGCATCTGCATCCGCCTGTACGACGAGGCGGATTTCAACGCGCGGCCGCGCTTCACCGATCCGGAGATCCTGCGCTCGTCGCTGGCGAGCGTGATCCTGCGCATGAAGTCGCTCAATCTGGGCGACGTGCGCGCGTTCCCGTTCGTCGAGCCGCCGCCGGCGCGCGCGATCGCCGACGGCTACGACCTGCTGGCCGAACTTGCCGCGATCGACGACGACAACGAGCTGACGCCGATCGGCATGGAGCTGGCGCGGCTGCCGCTCGATCCGCGGGTCGGACGCATGCTGCTCGCCGCGCGTGACCAGCACGCGCTGGCCGAGGTGCTGATCATCGCCGCCGCGCTGTCGGTGCAGGACCCGCGCGAGCGTCCGCCGGAAGCGCAGCAGGCGGCCGACAGCGCCCACCGCCGGCATGCCGACGAGAGGTCCGACTTCCTGTCGTTCGTCAAGCTGTGGAACTTCGTCGGCGAACGGTTCGAGCACAAGAAATCGAATCGCAAGCTGACCGACGATCTGAAGTCGAACTTCATCTCGCCGCGCCGCGTGCGCGAGTGGAAGGACGTCCACGGCCAGTTGCACGCGATCGTCGGCGAGGCGGGCTGGCGCATCAACACGTCGCCGGCGACATTCGAGCAGGTGCACCTGGCGCTGCTCGCCGGCCTGCTCGGCAACGTCGGCTTCAAGACGCTCGACGCCGAAGGTTACGCAAGAAGCGGTGAACCGCCGTACGCCGGCGCGCGCGGGATCAAGTTCCACGTGTGGCCGGGCTCGCCGCTGGTGAAGAAGGCGGGCCGCTGGGTAATGGCGGCGGAACTGATCGAGACCTCGCGCCTGTTCGGCCGTTGTATCGCGACGATCGAGCCGCAGTGGCTCGAGCGGGTCGGCGCGCACCTGCTGAAGAAGTCGTGGAGCGATCCGCACTGGGAGAAGCGCGCCGGGCAGGCGATCGCGCTCGAGCGCGCTGCGCTGTACGGCATGACGGTCTACGCGCAACGGCGCGTGCCGCTCGGCCCGCACGATTCGGTGCAGGCGCGCGAGCTGCTGATCCGCGAAGGTCTGGTCGCGGGCGAGATCGAAAGCCGCGGCGCGTTCCTCGCGCACAACCGCAAGCTGGTGCGCGACATCCGCGAGCTCGAGCACAAGGCGCGCCGGCAGGACGTTCTGGTCGATGACGAGCTGATCTTCGCCTTCTACGACCAGCTCGTCCCGCCGGACCTGTATTCGGCCGCGCAGTTCGAGCAATGGCGCGCCGAGGCGGAAAGGACCAACCCGAAGCTGCTCTTTCTTTCGCGCGACGAGCTGATGCGGCACGAAGCGGCCGGCGTCACCACCGAGCTCTTTCCGCGGCAGTGGACGATGCGCGGCACGACGATGGCGCTCACCTATCACTTCGAGCCGGGCAGCCCGCGCGACGGCGTGACGCTGACGGTGCCGCTGGTCGCGCTCAATCAAGTCGACCCGGTGCACTGCGAGTGGCTGGTGCCCGGCATGCTGAAGGAGAAGGTGCATCTGCTGATGAAATCGCTGCCGCAGAAGCTGCGCCGCCATTGCGTGCCGCTGCCCGAGTACGCGGCCGCCTTTGTCGACCGCATGCGCGAAGAGCTCGCCGAGCCTGATCAGCCGCTGGTCGAGGCTCTGATCGTCGACGTGCGCGCGCAGGCGGGCGTCGTGTGCCGCGCCGAGGACTTCAGGCTCGAGCAGTTGCCCGCACACCTGACGATGAACTTCAAGATCGTCGACGAGCACGGCCGCCAGCTCGCGATGGGCAAAAACCTCGCGCAGTTGCGCGCCGAACTGGGCCGCGAAGCGCAGCAGACGTTGCAGGCGCTCGCTTCATCGCAGGTCCCGCAGGTCGCGGCCGAGCGCATCACCGACTGGGATTTCGGCGAGTTGCCGGAGTTGCTCGAGATTCGCCAGCGCGGGCAGACGCTGATCGGCCACCCGGCGCTGCTCGATCGCGGCGACCACTGCACGCTGGAAGTCTTCGACGACCCGATCGAGGCGCGCGCGCGGCACCGCGACGGGCTGCGGCGACTGTTCCGCCTGCAACTGAAGGAGCAGGTGAAGTTCCTCGAGAAGAGCCTGGCTCTGCAGACCACGCAGATGCAGGCGCGCATCGTGCCGCAGCTCGCGGCAGCGCTGCCGGCTTTCGAGGATCTGCGCGAGCAGGTCGTCACGGCCGCGCTCGACCGCACGTGCCTCGCCGAGCCCTGGCCGACCGACCGCGCGGCCTTCGACACGCGGCGCGACGAGGCGCGCGGTCGGCTCTCGCTGATCGCGCAGGAGGTCGCGCGGCTCGTGACGGCGATCGTGCAGGAAGCGGCCGCGCTGCCGAAGAAGCTCGCCGGCCTGAAGTCGTATCCAGCCGCGGTGGTCGACGTCGAGCAGCAGATGGCGCGGCTCTTCGGCCGCGACTTTATCGTTGCCGTGCCTCCGGCGCAGCTCGCGCACTATCCGCGCTATCTGAAGGCGATCGCGTCGCGGCTCGACAAGCTGAAGTCCGATCCGGCGCGTGACGCGCAGCGGATGAACGAGGTCGCGGCGCTGCAGACACCCTTCCTGCGCGAACTGGCGGCGCGCAAGGGCGTGGCCGATCCACGGTTGGACGAATTCCGCTGGCTGCTGGAGGAACTGCGCGTGTCGCTGTTCGCGCAGGAGCTGCGCACGCCGATGCCGGTCAGCGTGAAGCGGCTGGCGAAGGTTTGGGAATCGCTGCGGCGGTGACCGCGCGGGCGCGGCAGCGCTGCGTGAGCTATTCCGGCACGCCCGCCTTGCGCAGGCCCGCGTACACGGTGGATTCCAGTTGCCGGGCGCGCGCGCTGCCGGATACGGCCGCGTGCCAGCGGATCGTGAACCGCGGCAGCCGGCGCAGCAGTTCGTCGCGCGCTTCGCCGGCTCGCGCCATGTCGTTCTTCAGCGCGTACGCGGCGGCGAGCAGCATGTAGTCGGGCCAGTCAGGCACGAACGCCAGCCCGCGCTCGCACGACTCGATCGCCGCGTCGAAGCGGCCGAGCATCAGCAATGCGCGGCAACGGTAGTTCAGCATCACGCCGACGGTGTTGCCGCGCGGCGCCAGTCCGATCGCGCGTTCCAGCTCGTCCAGGGCCTCGCGCGGCTCGCCGCGCGCCATCAGCACCTGCGCGTGCAGCGCGTGCAGGTCGCTGACGTAGGGGTTCAGCGCCAGTGCGCGTTCGACTGCCTGCGCGCCCGCTTCGATCTGGTCGCGGAACAACAGTACCTGCGCGCGCGTTCCCCATGCCTCGGCATTGTTGGGATCGGAGCTGACGGCGCGCAGCGACGCAGTGTCGGCGCGCGCGAGCAGCGCGTCGCGGTCCGGTCCCAGCTCGGCGCGCTGCGACTCGAATGCCAGCGCATCGGCCAGGCCGACCAGCGCGAGCGGGTGCGCGGGATCGAGCGCGAGCGCGCGCTCGAAGGTGGCGCGCACCGCGCGCAGCTCGCCGGCGTCGAGCGCGTTCGGCAGGTCGAGCGTGCCGCGCAGCGCGAGCGCCCGCGCGCTTTCGACGTGGCCCAGCCGCTTGATCTCGGCGGCGCGGAATTCCGAGCGCACAGTCTCCGCCAGCGGCCCGACCACTGCGGGCGGCGCCTGTCCGTCGGCCGGGCGGGCTGCATCGAACTCGCCGGTCCACACGGTCGCTCCGCTTTCGACCGCGACGAGCTGCGCGGTCACGCGCATGCTTTCACCGCGGCGCTCGACCCGCCCCTCGAGCGCATAGCGCACGTCCAGCTCGCGGCCGACCCTCTTCGCGTCGACCGCCATGCCCGCGTAGCGCTCCGCGACCGTGGCGGCGATCACCGGCAAGCCGGAGATGCGCGACACGGCGCTCGTCAGCCGCTTGGTCAGCGAGGCGGCGACCTCCTCATCGCCGGCGCCCGCGCCCGACCCGACGCGAAATGGCATCACGATCAGCGTGCTGTCGGCGCTCGGCGACGGCGAGCGTGGCCAGTACGCGATCGCGACCGCGGCGATCAGGGCGCCGGACAGCGCGGCGGCGCCCGCGCGCCGCCACGGCGCGCGCCGCCGCACGCCGCGCGGCGCGCCGTCGAATTGCACGATGAAGACGCGCACCGGCTGCGAGATGTTCTTCACCTGCTGACGCCCGGCGTCGACAAAGGTCACGCCGAGGTCCTGCCGCACCTGGTTGCGTACCGTGCCGGAAATGGCGATGCCGCCCGGCGGCGCGATCGATTCCAGCCGTGCGGCGACGTTGACGCCGTTGCCGGCGATGTCGTTGCTTTCGACCAGGATGTCGCCCAGGTTGATGCCGATGCGGTGATCGATTCGTTGCTCCGCCGGCAACTCCGCGTTGCGCTCGGACATCGCACGCTGGATCTCGAGGCCGGCCTGCAGGGCGGCGAGCGCGCTCGGAAACTCGACCAGCAGTCCGTCGCCGACGGTGCGCACGATGCGGCCGCCGTGGCGTAACAGCGCCGGATCGGTCACCTGCGCGCGGATCTCGCGCAGCCGCGCGTGCGTGCCGGCCTCATCGCGTTCCATCATGCGGCTGTAGCCGACCACGTCGGCGATCAGCACCGCGGCAAGGCGGCGCGTCGCGGGCGCGCGATCGTCTGACATGAAGTTCAGTCTAGCCGTGACCCCTCCGCCTTGGCGCGCAGCCGCCCCAGCCGAGCGCCTTCGTGCCGTGCGAACCACGCATCCTTGCCCAGCAGGTCGGCCGCGCGGCGGAAATAGGGCGTCGCTTCGGCGCGTTTGCCGGTGGCGTCGAGCAGTTCCGCGATCTCCTCGAACACGTAGCCGTCGGGTTCGCGGTCCACCGCGCCATCCGCTTCCAGTGCGCGCTGGATCTTCAGCGCCTCGTCGTAGCGCGCGAGCGAGCGCAGGCAGCGCGCCACCGCCCAGCGCGCTTCGCGGATGTCGGCGGTGCTGCCGCGCTGCTGCCGCTCGCGCAGCGCGGCCTCGAAGTGCGCGAGCGCCTCGTCGAAGCGGCCCGCGTCGTGCAGCGTCCAGCCGATGTTGTTGTGAAGCGAAGCGTTCCAGCTCTGCGCGTACCGGTCGGCGGATCGTTCGGCGAGCGCCAGCGCCCGTTCGTTCCATTCGAGCTGATCGCCGGTTTTCGTCTCGACCAGCGCGACCATGTGCGCGGCGTCAACTGCGAGGCCGTCGAGGCCGCTCGCATGCGCAAGGTTCCAGGCATCGACGAACAGCGGCCGCGCACGCCCGGGGGCGCCGGCCGAGCGCAGCGTGCGGCCGCGCTCGAGCAGATAGCGCACGCGCGGCGCGGGTCCGGCGCCGGCGAGCTGCGGCTCGATCTCATCGAGCAGTCGATTGGCGTCGTCGAAGCGGTCGCGCAGGCTGTACGTGCGCGCGATCTGCGTCAGCAGTTCCAGTTGCCGGTCCCTGCGTGCGGAGGCCAGCTCCTCGCGGAACGTGCGCTCGGAGACCGCGGGATCGCGGAAATTCCACAACTCGGAGATGTCGCGTGTCATCGCGGTCGTGGTGAACAACGCGAGCGCGGCGCCGATCGCCGCCAGCCGTGCCCGAGGCATCGGTTGACGGTATCGCCTAGGTCGTGGACCCGCTGCGGTCTCCGTGCGGGTTGAACGGCCTGCGCTCCTGTACCGGGCCGGGCTCGATCTCGAACTTGAATTCCTTGATCAACTGGCCGTCGATGTAGACCCGCATCTTGTGCGCGCCGATCGGATCCCCCGGCGCATAACGCCATTCGTTGGCGATGAAACCCACGCGCGTCGGCACGATGCGCTCGGTGACTGCGGTCCTGCGATCGGGAGAGATCGTGAAGATCCCCAGCGCCTCGCCGGGGCCCCAGGTCGGCGGCTCCTCGGGCAGTTCGAACTCCTCGCGCCACACGACGGTCGGCTTGCTGGTCTTGAAGATGATGTACCAGCCGTACGGCGCGGACACGATGGCGGGAAAGTGATCGGTTTCGAGCAACATGCGCCGACCGTTCTCGTCGGCGCCGAACACGCCGAACTGTGCCGAGACGACCTCGATCTTCGCCGGAGCGATCGACGATTTCGGATCGCTTCCTGCCGGCTGCGCCGGCGCCGCCGGCGCGGGGTGCGCGGCGAGGGCTGCGATCGCGACGCAGGCAAACAGTCCAGGGCCGAACCCATTGCGTCTCATGGCATCGCCCTCCTTGATCGCGCATCGCTGACTGCGCCGCATTCTTAGCACAAAGGCCCGCGGTGCGCATCGCCGCTCGGGACGATGCGCACCCGACATCCTGACGGGATCAGAACGGTCAGCGCGCCCGCGTCATTCGTGCGCGATCGCGCGGCCGCCCTCGCGCCCGCGCTCGGTTGGTTCGCGCGGGCGCTCCATCCTCGGCGTGCGGCCCTCGACGCGCGGCGGCGCGACCTGCGGCGCGGCGGGCACGGCAGGAGGCGGCACTGATCGGCGTTCGCCGCGTTCAGGTGCGTGGACACGCGGCGGCTCGATCGGTTCGGGCCGCACCTGCGGCGCGGGTACTGGCCGCCGAACTCGCGCAGCTTCGTCGACAGGCGCAGCGGGTTGGTGCCGGGCCTCGGGCGGCGTAGCGCGCCTCGGAAGGGGAACAGGAGCCGGTGCGATGGAAGACGGCGACGGCACGCGCGTCACATGGCCGTCCGGCCGCTCCGGTCGCGACGGCAGGCGGCGCCGCTTCTCTTCGCCAGGTTGTGCCGGTTGCGCCGGGTTCGCGGGATTGGCTGGCGCGATCGCACCCGGCGCCGGCGTGCGCACGGCGGGTGCCTCGGGGCGCTCGACGCGAGGCACGCGGCGCTGGGCCTCCTCACCGCGAGGCGGACGCGCGGGCAGCGCGGGCGTCGGCCGCCCGCCCGCTTGCGGCACACCCGGCGACGGCCGCGCGGGCTCGAACCCGCGCTCGCGGCCCGGCATCGTGATCGGCGTCGGACGTTTCTTGATATCGCGTGGCGGTTCGATCGGCGGACGGAAGGTGGGCGTGTGATTGGTCCAGTCGGACGGCGGTGGCGTCACCACATGCTGGATCGGGCCGCGACCGAACATCGCGTTGCCAGGTACCCAGGTGACTCGATGCGGATCGCGGTTGACGAAGTGTCCCGGCGGATTGATCACCGTGATGTTGGTGATGTTGACGACGTTGGGCGAGTTGACGAAATTCACGTAGTGGCGGGTGCAGCGGTACGGCGGAATGAAGACCTCGTGCGGTCCGAGGGGAAACCAGCCGATCGGCGCGCCGATGCCAATCGATACGCCGACGCCCGGCGTACCGATCCACGCCACTAGCGCGGGCGCATAGACGGGGTGTCTCGTATACACGCCAGGCACCCAGCCCCACACACCGCGAACGATCATCCAGCGCCCATAGTGGAACGGCGCGAATCCCCACGGCGCCTCGTCGATCCAGGTCCATCCCCACGGCGCGACGTACGCCCAGCGGCCGTAGCGATAGGGCGCCCAACCCGCTGGGACATCGGACGGGAACCACACGGGGCCATAGGCATCGACCGTGTCCCACGTGCCGTAGTGGTCGAGCGCGTCCATTCCTGTCATCTCCGGCGACACGTACTGCGCGCTGCGCGGCGCACTGTCGTAGCGTTCGCGCGAGGCGACCCAGTCGTCGAACGTGTCCGGCGCCGGCGTGCTCAGCCGGAACGACGTGACCGGCGCGGCTTCGACATCTCCGCGCTGGCCCGCGGCCACCGTGAAGATCAGCCGTCCGGCGAGTATGCGTGCCTGTCCGCCGAATGCCGTGACGCTGGTGGCCGCGGGGGCGCGATCGACGTCGATGCGATAGCGCCCGATGTCCTCGATCACGATGCGCTCGCGGGGCGTCAGCAGGTCGAGCTGGCGCACCAGGTCGCGGTTCGCCACATTCAGCGCGATCGACCCGCGCAGCACGGTGAACTGGATCGCCTCGTCGTCGACGCGCGTGAACTCCACGTCGGTTTCGTCGTCAGCGCGCAGCGCGAGCGAACCGATGCGCACCTCTGCACGGCCCAGTCGTCCGGTCGACAGGCGCAGGTCCGACGTGATCGGCCAGTTCAGCGTCGCCTGCTGGCTCGACCCGTCGCGCATGTCGATCAGTTGCACCGGCCCCGACAGATAAGTGAGGGTGCCGACCCGGGCGGGGGGATCGGTGGCTGCGTCGGCCATCTGCGCGGCGGCGCCGGTACCGACCAGCGCCGCCGCGATCACGAATGCGCCCAGCATCAAGGTGCGGTACAGCACGCCCGGGAATCGAGTCAGCGGTGAAGTGCCCATGGCAATCAACCCTTCGACGGCGCAAAGGAGCAGCGAGTGCCCGGCCGTTGCAAAGGGAAACGCCTCGCCTCCCAGCGTCGTGCACGTGGGAAACAACTCGTCACAGATCGCTCGATAGAATCGTGTGCATCCGCCTTGCAAGTGCAACAGCGATGGACACGGGCGCTGCCCCACGTTTCGGACTGATCGTCATCGGTGACGAGATCCTGTCAGGCAAGCGCGCGGATAAGCACATGGCGCGGGTGATCGAGATCCTGGCGGCGCGCGGGCTGCGGCTCGGTTGGGCGCTGTACCTCGGCGACGATCGCGCCGCGATCACGAGTGTGCTGCGAAGCAGCTTCCCAACCGATGACGCCGTGTTCAGTTGCGGCGGCATCGGCGCCACTCCCGACGATCACACGCGGCAAGCGGCCGCGGCCGCGCTCGGCGCGCCGCTGCGCCTGCACCCGGAGGCCGAAGCACTCATTACGCAGCGTTGCATCGAAATGGCGGCCGAGGGCCGCGGCAGCAGCGACATGTCCACGCCGGAGAACCGGCAGCGGCTGCAAATGGGCGAATTTCCGGAAGGAGCGCGGATCATCGCCAACCCCTACAACCGGATTCCCGGATTCGCAGTCGGCCGCCACTATTTCGTTCCGGGCTTTCCGGTCATGGCGTGGCCGATGATCGAGTCGGTTCTCGATCGGGACTACGCCGCCTGGTTCCATCGTGCTCCGGTGGCGGAGCGATCGATGCTGGTGTTTGAAACGCCGGAGTCGGCCATCGCTCCGCTGATGGCGCAGATCGAGGCGCGATTTCCCGGAGTCAAATCGTTCAGCCTGCCGTCGGTGGGCGACGGACGCGATGGCAGGCCCGCGCGCCGCCACATCGAACTGGGTGTCAAGGGCGCGCCGGACCTGCTCGATCCCGCCTTCGCCGAACTGAAGCGCGGCGTAGAAGCGATAGGCGCACCGTACACGCTCGAGTAGTCGAAAAAAAAGCCCGGTTCGAAGACCGGGCTTGAAAGCACCACCAAAGGAGGAGACAGAAGGGGTTTGGACTTGCGTCCAAACAAGTGGTGCCAAGGAGACAACCTTTACCGAATCGGGATCACCTGCTCTGCAGTCGATTCATCACGAAACAAATTGTTCTCGAATCCCTTCGGCTGGAACTGACAAAGCTCAACTATTCCGTAGAGCGTGTCCTCGACGCGGCCGAAACCATTCTTGCTCAGGCCGCTTTCTTGCCTTTGCCCTTGACGACGTCGTTGGCGGCGCTGGTGGCCTTCAACGTCGCGCTGGTCGCTGCATTGAGATTCGACTCGACCATGTCGACGGCCTGCTTGGTCGCCTTGGTGAGCGTGTCGTACGCGGTGTTGGCAGCAGCCAGCGCGCTCTTGAACACGGACACCACGGGCTCGGAGCCGGCCGGCGCGCTCTTCGACGCGAACTCGATCAGTTCCGCGATCTTCTTGTTGTTCTCGGCGATCTGCGTCTCGACGATCTTCGACACGTCGCTCGACGCCCCGGTGGCGATCGTGTAGACGTTGCGGCCGTAACTGACGAACTTGTCGAGCGCGGGTTGTGCAAGGCCCGTACCGACGGCCAGCAGTTCCTGCACGTCTTTCACGCCGAGCAGCTCCTGGGTCCGGTCGGCCGACTCTTCCATCAGCGCCTTGGTGGCGGCGAGATTCAGGTCGACCAGTCGCTCGGTCGCGTTGAAAACGGTATGCGACAGCGCGAACAGCGCGTCGATCTGGTTCTTCTGCAGTTCGGCGAATTGGGCGGGGGTGGCGATCATGTCTAGCTCCTCATCGGTGGGTCAGTGTTCAGCTACCGCTCGGCGCAGGTCGCCGAGCCGGTCTGGATCTGCTGCAGCGCGTTTGGTGCGTTGCACAAAACGAATTGTAGGCATTGATCGCCCGCTGTCAAGTGTTTGTTGTGCGGAGCAACATCCTTTGACTTTGCTGTCACTGACCGATGAAGATAATTAATACACAATTACTTCCACAATATTTCTAATGTAAAGTCTAAGTTAGTTTGCGCGATATTGCTGCGTCTCAGCATCGCCTGGCGGGAGTTGCGCCGCTCTTTAGAATGCTTGTTCGACTCGTCAACGCGGCACTCTCCTTGAAGGCTTTCTACAGCGACCAATTCGTACTGCCGCTGCCTCGGGGGCACCGCTTCCCGATGGCGAAGTACGGCGTGCTGCGCGGTCGCGTCGCGGCGGATTTGCCGCAGATCGAGTTGATCGAGCCGCAGGCTGCGTCCGTTGAGCAACTGCTGCTCGCGCATGACGCGGACTATGTCGCGCGCATTATTCGAGGCGATTTGTCCGCCAGCGAGCAGCGCGCGATCGGCTTTCCGTGGTCGGGGCAGATGGTGGAGCGGTCGCGTCGTTCGGTCGGCGCGACGATCGGCGCGTGTCACTCGGCATGGCGGCAGGGTGTGGCGATCAATCTTGCCGGCGGCACGCATCACGCGCAGGCGGCGGAAGGCCAAGGCTACTGCGTGTTCAATGATGCCGCGGTCGCGGCGCGCGTTCTGCAGCGCGAGCGCCCGCTGAACATCGCCATCATCGATCTCGACGTGCACCAGGGCAACGGCACTGCCGCGATCTTCGCCCGCGACACGACGGTCTTCACGCTGTCATTGCACGGCGCGTCGAACTTTCCCTTTCGCAAGGCCGCGAGCGACCTCGACGTGGCGCTGCCGGACGGAACTGCGGATTCGACCTACCTCGCGGCTCTCGACGCGGCGCTGGCGCGGATGGTGCAGCGGTTCGAGCCGCAGTTCCTGATCTATCTGTCGGGCGCCGACGCGCACGAGAACGATCGCCTCGGCCGCTTGCGGCTGACGGAGGCCGGACTGCGCGAACGTGACCGCAGGATCTTCGATCTCGCGCTGCGGCTGCGCGTGCCGATTGCGGTCGCGATGGCCGGCGGCTATGGGCGCGACATCGACACCACGGTCGCGATTCATCTGAATACAGTCAAGGAAGCGTTCGGCCACTGGCAGCGCCTCGGCGCGCTCGCCTGCGCGGGAGAGGCGGCTTGACCGAGCGTGCACCGTCGTTCGTCCGCATCGCGCCGTGGGCGTTCATCGTGATCTGGGCCAGCGGCTACGTGGTGGCGAAGGCGGCCGCACCGTTCGCGGAGCCGTTGACGTTCCTTCTGCTGCGCTACGCCGGCGTGATCGCGCTGATGGGCACGCTCGCGCTGCTGGCGCGCGCGCCGTGGCCGTCGTCGTGGCGCGCCGCCGGGCACATTGCGGTGGCCGGCATCGGCATCCAGGCGACCTACCTCGGCGGCGTCTGGGTGGCGGTCAAGCACGGGATGCCGGCGGGTGTGGCGGCGCTGATCGTGAACCTGCAGCCGGTGCTGACCGCGGTGGCCGGGCGTTTCGTCGGCGAACGCGTGAGCCTGCGCCAGTGGCTCGGACTGCTGCTCGGCTTCGCCGGTGTCGCGCTCGTCGTGTGGACCAAGGTTGCGACGGCCGGAATGGGGTCCGGCGTGGTACTGCTGTGCGTCGCCGCGCTGCTCGCGATGACGGCGGCGATGCTGTACCAGAAGCGCTTCTGTCCGTCCTTCGATCTGCGTACGGGGCAGGTGATCCAGTTCGTGGCGAGCGTGCTCGTCACCGTGCCTTTCGCATGGGCGACGGAATCGTTTCACATCGAGTGGAACGCCTCGGTCGCGGCCGCGCTGCTGTGGTCGATCTTCGTGCTCACGGGCGGCGGCATCTCGCTGCTGTTCCTGATGATCCGGCACGGAGCCGCCACGCAGGTGACGAGCTACATGTACCTGGTGCCCGCGGTGACGGCGCTGATGGCGTGGGCGATGTTCGGCGAGCGCCTCGCGCCGGCTGCTGTCGCGGGAATGGTTGTTACGATCGCGGGCGTCGCCCTCGTGGTGCGGCAGCGCAGGTGAGGAGAATCGTTTGAACGAGCGTGCTCGGCCGAATGAGCGTGAAGGCTACCGGCATCTTCTGCCGATCCCGACGCGCTGGATGGACAACGATGCCTACGGGCACGTGAACAACGTCGTCTACTACAGCTGGTTCGACACCGTCGTCAACGAGTACCTGATCCGAAACGGCGTGCTCGACATCGAGCGCGGTGCGGTGATCGGCCTGGTGGTCGAGACACAGTGCCACTACTTTCGTGAACTGGCGTTTCCGCAGATGGTCACCGCGGGGCTCAGGGTGGCACACATCGGCAATTCGAGCGTCCGCTACGAAATCGGCATCTTCGGCGGCGACGACGCCAAGGCGAGCGCGCAGGGGTATTTCATTCACGTCTACGTCGACCGCGCGACGCGGCGGCCCGCGCCACTGCCGGAAGCTCTGCGCGCGGCGCTGGCACGGATTTCAGTCACGCAGTTCGAGGCGAGGTAACGGATGGCCAGGCATCGGATCGCAGTGATTCCGGGCGACGGAATCGGCAAGGAAGTCGTACCGGAGGGGCTGCGCGCACTCGACGCGGCAGCGCGGCGCTTCGGCATCGATCTGGCGTACGACCACTTCGACTTCGCGTCGTGCGACTACTTCGTCAAGCACGGCGCCATGCTGCCCGATGACTGGAAGGATCGCATCGGCGGGCACGACGCGATCTTCTATGGCGCGGTGGGCTGGCCCGCGACCGTGCCCGATCACGTCTCGCTGTGGGGATCGCTGCTGAAGTTCCGGCGCGAGTTCGACCAGTACGTGAACCTGCGTCCGTGCCGGCTGATGCCGGGCATTGCATCGCCGCTGGCCGATCGCAGGCCGGGCGAGATCGACTTCGTCGTGGTCCGCGAGAACACCGAGGGCGAATACAGCTCGATCGGCGGCCGCATGTTCGAGGGCACCGAGCGCGAGGTGGTGATCCAGGAAACGGTGATGACCCGAGTCGGCATCGATCGGGTGCTGAAGTTCGCGTTCGAACTGGCGGCACGACGCCCGCGTCAGCACCTCACGTCGGCCACCAAGAGCAATGGCATCTCGATCACGATGCCGTACTGGGACGAACGCGTCGCGGCGATGGCGCCGCGCTATCCGCACGTGCGGGTCGACAAGTTCCACATCGACATCCTGACCGCGCATTTCGTCCAGCATCCAGACCGGTTCGACGTGGTCGTCGCGAGCAATCTGTTCGGCGACATCCTGTCGGATCTCGGACCCGCGTGCACCGGGACGATCGGTATCGCGCCTTCGGCGAATCTGAATCCCGACCGCAGGTTCCCGTCGCTGTTCGAGCCCGTGCACGGCTCGGCGCCGGACATCGCGGGCAAGGGCATTGCGAACCCGATCGGACAGATCTGGAGCGGCGGGCTGATGCTCGACTGGCTTGGCCACCCTGAGGCGGCCGCCGCGATCCTGTGCGCAATTGAATCCGTGCTCGAGGCCGGCCCGAAGAACGCGCCGCTGACGCGCGACATCGGCGGAACGGCTTCGACCGAAGATCTGGGCCGGGCGGTCGCGCAGGCCGTCGCGCGGGTGTGAATGACCGAGAATCGGGTCCGAATCGACGAATCTCTGGTCTTCGGCGTGGCCTTGTTTGTAGAATCATTGCCTTGAGGAGAAGACCTGAAGTCAAGTGCAACAAATGGGGTCTTGATTTCGGGCCCGCCGGCCGCCGCGGCCGGGCGACCGATCGCATTAGTCCGAAGTCAGTGGCCGCGCGGGGTTTCCTCCCTCGCGGATATCCGCGATAAGTAGGTCTGAATCGATAGTCGAGGTAAACAAGAAATGAGTTGGCGCACGATCCTCATGACCATTCTGGCCAGCGTGGCGCTGGTGGCGACGTCGCTTGCCTCCGCCGCCGAGTCAACAGGATCGACGAAGTCGAAAAGCGCGCGCGCGGGAGCGGAGGAGTCGACCGTCAAGACAAAGCGGGCGCGGACCAAGACCAAGAAGCGGGTCGCCGAGCGGCGGCCGCTGCGGCCCAGCGAGGGCCAGTTGGCCGGCCTGCATCGCACCGGCGATCCGCTGGCGTTGAGATCGGCCGTGGCGCTGGTCGTCGATCAGGACACCGACGAGGTTCTGTTCGAGAAGAACACGAAAGCCGTGCTGCCGATCGCTTCGATCACCAAGCTGATGACGGCGCTGGTCACGGTCGACGCCGGACTGCCGCTGGACGAAGTCCTCGAGGTCGAGCGCTCCGACCGCACGATCGATCGCATGCGCTCGTGGCTGAACCCGGGTGTCAAGCTCACGCGCGCGCAGGCGCTGCACTTGGCGCTGATGTCATCCGAGAACCACGCGGCGCAACTGCTCGGGCGCACGTATCCGGGCGGCCTCGAAGCTTTTGTGCAGGCCATGAATGCCAAGGCGCACTTGCTTGCCATGCACGACTCGCACTTCGTCGATCCGACCGGGCTGTCGCCGGAGAATCGCTCCAGCCCGAACGATCTGGTGAGGCTGGTCAAGGCCGCATACGATCACGATACGATCCGTGAATTCTCGGTGAGCAGCGAAATGACGCTGCCGCTGGGCCGTCGCGTGGTGCGCTACGCCAACACCAATCGACTGACCTCGAGCCCGGACTGGAACATCGGCCTGCAGAAGACCGGATACATCTCCGCGGCCGGCCGCTGTCTCGTGATGCAGGCGGTGATCGAAGGTCAGCGCGTCGTGATGGTGTTGCTCGATTCGGTCGGAAAGTATTCGCGGATCGGCGACGCCAAGCGCATTCGCGATTGGCTGGAGGCTCGCAAGGCACGCGAGGGTGACGCGCCCGCGCCGAGTGCGGCGCCGGCCGGCTGATCGAACCTCAATGTGCGGCGGCCGGTGCGGCCGCCTGCTCGCCGTGGCCCAGTCGCGCCGATATCTTCGCGGCCGTCG
Organism: Pseudomonadota bacterium; assembly: GCA_029777935.1. The sequence goes on along the minus strand of JAKORH010000105.1, from coordinate 33,555 downwards.
CGCGCAGTTCGTCGATCCAGTCGTCCTGCATTCGCTCCGCGGGCGCTGAAACCGAGAGCCCGGCGACGATTCGGCCCGAATCGTCCCGTACGGCGGCGGCGATGCAGCGCACGCCCGGTTCCAGTTCCTCGTTGTCGCGCGCGAACCCGCGCGCGCGCACCAGCGACAGTTCGCGCTCCAGCTTGGGCAGATCGGTGATGCTGTTTCGGGTGTGACCGGCCAGTCCCGTGCGCGTCGCGTACGAACGCACCACGCGCGGATCGTCGTAGGCGAGAAACAGCTTGCCGCTCGAGGTCAGGTGCAGCGGCGCGCGCCCGCCGATCGCGCGTACGACCTGCATGCCCGAGCGCTCGCTGTACGAGCGCTCGACGTAAACGATCTCGTCGCCCTGACGCACCGACAGGTTGACCGTCTGCCCGGTGCGCCGCTGCAGATCGCGCATGGGTTCCAGCGCTGCCTCGCGCACCGACAGCCGCCCCTTGACGAGGTTGCCGAGCTCGAGCAGCCGCATGCCGAGCCGATAGCTGCCGGGTTGCTCGCCACGATCGACGAAGCGGCCGACGACCATGTCATTTAAGATTCGATGCGCGGTGGAGGGGTGCAGGCCGGTCGCACGCGCCAGTTCCTTGAGGCTGACCGGGTCGGAGTGCGCAGCCAGGGCATCGAGCAATTTCATCATGCGTTCGATAACCTGGATCGCAGTCTTGTCGCGGTTCGTCTTGCTGGTGGCAGCGGCGGATGTCGATCGCATGGTGCGGCGCAGAATCCGTAAGATGTCGCTTTATATCATCATGCGAAAAACCCGTCGATCCGCCCGGCGATTGACTTGGCGCGGTCGCAATGACGCAAGGTGTCTGCCGATCGCATTGTGCGACGCGGGATAAGGCACGGATAGGGGTCTCACCGATGCGCGTCGGCCTGTTCGCAACCTGCCTGGTCGACCTGGTGCGGCCCGAGATTGGCTTCTCGGTGCTCAAGCTGCTGGAGCGCGCCGGCTGCAAAGTCGAAGTGCCGCTGACACAGACCTGTTGCGGCCAACCGGCCTACAACTCGGGCGACGCCGGCGCGGCGCGTCTGCTCGCACTGAAGCTGCTGCGCGAATTCGAACCGTTCGATTGCGTGGTCGTGCCGTCGGGATCGTGCGGCGCGATGATCAAGGTCGATTACCTCGATCTGTTCGCCGACGATCCGGATCTGAAGCCACGCTTCGACGCGCTGGCGGCCAGGACGTACGAGCTGACCGACTTCCTCGTCAACGTGCTGAAGATCGAATCGCTCGACTCGGACTTCGCCGGAACGATCACGTATCACGATTCTTGCAGCGGACTAAGGTACCTTGGCATCAAGGCGCAGCCGCGCGCGTTGCTCGCCAAGGTGCCGGGCGTGCGGCTGGCCGAGATGAAGGACTGCGAGCATTGCTGCGGCTTCGGCGGCACTTTCGCGCTGAAGTACGGAGATATCTCCGGTGCGATCGTCGAAGACAAGTGCCGCAACATCCGCGCCACCGGCGCCGGCGCGGTGGTGCTCGGCGACCTGGGCTGCATGCTGAACATCGAGGGACGGTTGCGCCGCATCGGCGACGAGAAGACGCGCGTGCTGCACGTGGCACAGATTCTCGCTGGGGACGCGTGATGCAGGTGCAGTCGATGCACTTCAAGTCGCGTGCTGCGATGAAGCTGGCCGACGCGCGGCTGCAGAAGAATCTCGCCAACGTGCGCGACAAGTTCACGCGCAAGCGCGCGCTCGCGATCGCCGAACTGGACGACTTCGAGGCGATCCGCGGCGCCGCGGTCGAGCGCCGCAACCGTGCGCTCGACGATCTCGACGCCTGGCTCGATCAGTTCGAGCGCGCCGCCACCGCTCGCGGCGCGACCGTGCTCTACGCGCAGTCGCACGCGGAGGCGGCCGAGCTGATCGTCGACATCGCGCGCCGCCACGGCGTGAAGAAGGTCACCAAATCGAAGTCGATGGTGTCGGAGGAGGTCGGCCTGAACCGGGCACTCGCCGCTGCCGGCGTACAGGCGGTCGAGACCGATCTGGGCGAGTACATCCTGCAGATCAACGACAACGAACCGCCGTCGCACATCATCGCGCCGGTGATGCACAAGGACAAGGAAGAGATCTCGGACCTGTTCGCGAAGGTCCACGCCACGCCGCGCAAGACCGAGATCACGCAGTTGACCGGCGAGGCGCGCGCGGTGCTGCGCCAGCACTTCCTGTCGGCCGACATGGGCGTGACCGGCGCCAACTTCCTGATCGCCGAAACCGGCTCGGTCGCGCTGGTGACCAACGAAGGCAACGAAGGCATGTGCACGATCCTGCCGCGCGTGCACGTGGTGCTGTCCGGCGTCGAGAAGGTGCTGCCCACACTGGAGGATCTGGCCACCGTGATGCGCCTGCTGCCGCGTTCGGCGACCGGGCAGGCGATCTCGAACTACTTCTCGATCCTGACCGGCACGCGCGCGGCGGGCGAGGCCGATGGGCCGGAGCACCTCTACTTCGTCCTCGTCGACGCCGGCCGCACGGGCCTCCTGGGCGGCGAATTCCAGGACATGCTCCGCTGCATCCGCTGCGGCGCGTGCATGAACCACTGCCCCGTGTACCAGAAGATCGGCGGCCACGCCTACGGCTGGGTGTATCCGGGCCCGATGGGCTCGGTGCTGACGCCGAGCTACGTCGGGCTGGAAAACGCGCTCGACCTGCCGCAGGCCGCCACGCTGTGCGGTCAGTGCGAGGTCGTCTGCCCGGTCAAGATTCCGCTGCCCGAACTGCTGCGCAAGCTGCGCCAGAAACAGGTCGAGCGCAGGCTGCGGCCATGGCTCGAGCGCGCCGGCTTGTCGGCGTGGGCGTTCGTCGCGCAGCGTCCCGCGCTGTACCGATTCGCGACCCGAATCGCCGCGCGCGTGCTGAGCTGGATGGGCGGCGGAGAGCGGCGCATCCGCGCGCTGCCGCTCGCGAGCGGCTGGACCGCGCAGCGCGATTTTCCGGCGCCGAGCGGCCGGACGTTCATCGACCTCGTTCGCGAACGGGCGCGGCGCTGATCGGCGCCGCGTCGAGCGCGACATAGCGCGTGCCGTCCGCCTCGTGGACGGAATGCAGTAACAGCGGCGGTGCGACGATCCATTCGAGCGGCGGCTCGATCGGCGCCGAAGCGCCGGCGGCGGACCGCGGAAGGTTGCGCAACAGCGTCACGTGCGGCGCGAACGGCTTTCGATCGTAACGCACCTGCAGTTCATCGAGCAGCGCGCGGACCGGCCCGGCGATCGCCGCGAGCAGAGGATTGTCATCGCTGCCCGCCCACAGCACGCGCGCGCGTTCGAACGTGCCGATGCGGTCGACGCGCCAGGTTCCGGTGCGCCACGCGGCCTGCGCCAGCGCGCGCGCGATCTGCCGCGCGCGCGCCTCGTCGAGCTCGCCGATGAAGGCCAGCGTCAGGTGAAGATTCGCGCCGCGCATTCGGCGCGCGGCGGGAAAGCGACGATGCCACTCGCGAGCGGCCGCCTCGAGCCGCTCGCGCACGGCGTCGTCGGGCCACAGCGCGACAAAGCAGCGCATTGCGGCCGGCGCTTCAGGCCGCGTGCGCAGCGGGCTGCAGCGCGCTGGCACGATGGGCGAGCACCGCGCGGCGACACGCACCAACCAGTGCCGGGCCGTGGTAGATCAGCCCCGTGTAGACCTGAACCAGGCTCGCGCCGGCCTTGAGCTTCTCCACCGCGTCGGCGCCGCGCGTTACGCCGCCGACCGCGATGATCGGCAGACGTCCGCCCAGGTGTTCGGACAACCTGCGCACCACTGCGGTGGAACGTTCGAACAGCGGCGCGCCCGACAGGCCACCGGCTTCGCCAGCGTGCGGCAGTCCCTGCACCCCGGTGCGCGCCGTCGTGGTGTTGGTCGCGATGATCGCGTCCGCGCCGTGCGTCACGATCGCATCGGCCAGGCGCGGCAGCTCGTCGCCGTCCAGATCGGGCGCGATCTTCACCGCCATCGGCACGCGCGCGCCGTGTCGATCGGCCAGCCGCGCGCGCTCGGCGGCGAGGCCGTCGAGAAGCTGCCGCAGCTCGGAGCCGCCCTGCAATGCGCGCAGGTTCTTGGTGTTCGGCGACGAGATGTTGATCGCCACGTATCCGGGCCGCTCGACCAGCAGCGGATACACGCGCTGCAGTCCCAGCACGTAGTCGTCGAGCGCGCGCTCGATCGGTGTGTCGGCGTTCTTGCCGAGGTTCAGTCCCAGCACGACCCTGCCTGCGGAGGCGTGGCCACTCGCGGTGACGTTGGCGACGAAGCGCTCCAGCCCGTCGCTGTTGAAGCCGAAGCGATTGATCAGCGCCTGAGCCTGCGGCAACCGGAACAGGCGCGGCTTCGGGTTGCCTGGCTGAGGGCGCGGCGTGACCGTGCCGACTTCGACGAAGCCGAAGCCGAGCCGCGCGAGCGCATCGACGTACGCACCGTTCTTGTCGAGGCCGGCGGCCAGTCCGATCGGGTTCGGAAACACCAGGCCCATTGCCTCGACTGGATCGTCCGCTACGTGCGGCGCGAGGCACCGCGTCAGCCCCAGCGCGTGCGCGCGCCGCAGGTTGGCGAACGCAAGCTCGTGCGCCGCCTCCGGGTCGAGCGCGAACAGCAGCGGGCGGGCGAGCTCGTACAGCACGCGGCGAATCCGCTAGCGCGCTTGCCGCGGGCGCTCGATCCAGCGGCCCTGCACCAGCATCTCGGTCGCCTCGAAGTTGGCCTTGTAGGCCATCTTCGTGCTGGCCTCGATCCAGTAGCCGAGGTACAGGTAAGGCAGCCCGAGCTGGCGGCACTGCTCGATCTGCCACAGCACGTTGTAGGTGCCAAAGCTCGCGTGCGCGATGTCCGGATCGAAGAACGTGTAGACGGACGACAGCCCGTCGTTCAGGATGTCGATGATCGACACCAGACGCAGCGCACCGCGCGCGTTCGGCATGCCCGCCGGCGCCGGCTCACGGAATTCCACCAGCCGCGTGTTGACCTTGCTCTGCAGGAGGAACTGCGAGTACTGCTCGCGGCTGTCGTTGTCCATGCCGCCGCCGGCGTGCCGCGTGGCCTGGTAGCGCAGGTACAGCTCGTAGTGCTCCGGATCGAACGCCAGCCCGACGACGCGCGCGACCAGATGCCGATGCGCCTTCCACGCGCGCCGCTGGCTGCGGTTCGATGCGAATCTTGCCACTGCAACACGCACCGGGACGCAGGCGCGGCAGCCGTCACAGTGCGGCCGGTACGTGAAGATGCCGCTGCGACGGAAGCCCATCCGCACCAGTTCGCTGTAAACGTCGGCATTGATCAGGTGCGCGGGAGTGGCCACCTGCGAGCGTGCCTGCCGGTCCTCGAGGTAGCTGCACGGGTAGGGCGCCGTTGCGTAAAACTGCAACGCGGAAAATGGCAGTTCCTTGAGGTTCGCCACGCTATTCCGACAGCAGTTCGTTGATCGGCCGGTCGACGTACCGCGACCAGTCAATCGGCGGCGCGTCGACCGCTCCTGCCACCAGGGCGCAGAACTCCGACCTGCGAATCTCTCGCGCGCCGAGCGAAGCGAGGTGCGACGTCTTCTGCTGGCAGTCTATCACCGGGCATCCTTCCCGCCGCAGCAATGCGACCAGCGCGACCAGCGCGAGCTTGGACGCGTCGGTGGTGCGGCTGAACATGGATTCGCCGAAGAACATCCGCCCCAGCGCGATACCGTAAAGCCCGCCGACGCATTCGTCCTGCGACCAGACCTCGATCGAGTGCGCGCCGCCGCGCCGGTGCAGGCGCGTGTATGTGGCGATCATCTCGGCCGTGATCCAGGTGCCGTCCTGATCCGGCCGCGGCTCGGCGCAGGCGCGCATCACTGCCGCGAAGTCGCGGTCGACCGCGACCTCGGTCTGCGCGTCGCGCGCGAGCGCGCGCGCGCGCTTGCGCAGCGAGCGGCTGACGCGCAGTTCGTCGGTGAACAGCACCATTCGGGGGTCGGGCGACCACCACAGCACCGGCTCGCCCTCCGAATACCACGGGAAGATTCCGCGCCGGTAGGCCTGCAGCAGACGCTCCTCGTCGAGGTGCCGCGATGCGGCCAGCAGTCCGTTCGGCGAATGCAGCGCGCGCTCGACCGGGGGCAGCGGATCACCCGGCTCGAGCCACGGAATCATCGCGCGGCGTCGCGCGCCGCCAGCGGGAGGCCGAGCGCCTGCATGTGCACGCCGAAGCTGCCGCGCGCGCGATCGGCGAAGAACAGCCGCAGCGTCATCGAGACGGTGCGAAATGCCAGTTCATCCCACGGGATCGCAGCCTCCTCGAACAACTGCACCTCCAGGCTTTCCTGGCCGGGAGCGAAATCCAGATCGAGCAGCTGCGCGCGAAAGAAGATGTGCACCTGCTCGACGTGCGGAACATCGAGGATCGAGAACACCGGGCCGATGCTGATGCGTGCGCCGGCTTCCTCGATCGTTTCGCGCTGCGCGCCGTCGGCGGTCGTTTCGCCGACTTCCATGAACCCCGCCGGCAGCGTCCACTTACCGTATCTGGGGTCGATCGCGCGCCGGCACAGCAGCACGCGCTCCTCCCAGAGCGGAATCGTGCCGACCACGGGGCGCGGATTGACGTAGTGAATCGAGCCACACTGGTCGCAGCAATCGCGCTCGCGATTGTCGCCCGCCGGCACCCGGCGCACGATCGGAGCGCCGCAGTGGGCGCAGAAGCGGGAGGAACTGCGCATGAACACCAATCCAGTCTAGCAACGGCCGAGCCGGCGTCGGCGCCCGGCTCGATCGGGTGCGCTCGGGTATACTTCGCTTTCGCGACGCGGGGTGGAGCAGTCTGGCAGCTCGTCGGGCTCATAACCCGAAGGTCGAAGGTTCAAATCCTTCCCCCGCAACCAGACAATCAAGGGCTTGCAGCGATGCGAGCCCTTTCTCTTTTCAGGTCTGTGTGTGCTACGGCAGGTTGTCCCGCAGCACGATACTGATCTTCACAGGCTCGACGCCCGCGAGCGCATCCCGCCGATCCCGCAGATTCACGAAGACACGCACGACGTTCATCACCGTCGTATGCGGCGACTGCGTGATGACGGCATCCATCGTGCCATCGATCAGCAGCGCGCGCGTATCCGGGGTCAGGCCATGGCCAACGAATACGACCTTGTGCGCCCGTCCCGCTTCCTTCAGCGCCCGGCCCACCCCATCCGACGCGCCGCCGATGTTGTAGAGCCCGACCAGATCAGGATGCTGGCCGAGCAGGTTCCGCGCCAACCGATGGTTCTGCTCGGCATCATCTCGTCCTTCCCGCACGCCGACCACCTCGAGCCCCGGAAACATCTCGCGCATGATGTGCAGGAAACCCATCTCGCGCTCCTCGTGCCCGCGGTAGCTCAGGCTTCCCGCGATCATCGCGACCTTGCCCTTGCGCGGACCGATGAAACGTCCGATCAGGTGACCGGCTGTTCGTCCGGCCGCACGATTGTCGAGGCCGACATAGGCGACGCGGCGCGAATGCGACAGATCAGAGATCAACGTCACCACCGGCACGCCGCGCGCGGCCAGCGTCTCCACCGCCTCTCGCACCAGCGGATCTTCGAGGCCCATGAACGCGATGCCGGCGGCGTTGCGGCCGTGGCGCAGCAGGCCATCCGCGAGCGCGTGCGGGTCGAAGCTGTCGATGTGATGCACGCGGCAGCGCACGTTGAAGGGTGACCACGCGTCTTCCGCGAACGACACCGTGTCGCCCAGCATGTGCAGGTAGCGATTCGTGCCCGCGGGCAGCAGGAACGCGATCTGCAGCGGCGGCGGGGCGGAGCGCGCGTGCAGGTCGCCTTCCGGCAGATAGTCGAGACGCGCGGCGGCCGTCAGCACGCGCTCGATCGTGCCGTGGCGCACGCCGGGACGGCGATTGAGCACGCGGTCGACCGTGGCGGTCGACACCCGCGCCTCGAGCGCGACGTCCGAGACCCGCGCCCGACGCGGCGATGACGCCGCCGGTTCACCGCTGCCTCTTCGCCCCCGTTTCATCGCATCATTCCATCAAAAGCCATCAATCCGCATCTTTGACTGTTCGCTGTTCGCACCTATATGTTCGCGACCTTCACGCCGGGGATGGTGCATCAGAACGCATCATCGCACAGCGGCGGCCCGAGGAGGAATACATGATCGATCACCGCAAGCGCGCCACGCTGCGCACCCTGGTGGCGGCGACCGCCGCTCCGTTCATCGCCATGCCGCGCTTCGCGCATGCCGCCGAGTTTTCGTTCAAGTACGGCCACAACCTGCCCGTGACGCATCCGCTGCACGTCCGCGCACAGGAAGCCGCCGATCGCATCGCCCGGGAATCGAACGGCCGCGTCGAGATCAAGATCTTCCCGAACAACCAGCTCGGCGGCGACACCGACATGCTCGCGCAGGTGCGCAGCGGCGGGATCGACTTGTTCACGCCTTCGGCCCTCGTGGTCGCCACGCTCGTGCCCGTCGCGGCGATCAACGCGGTCGGCTTCGCGTTCGCGGATTACAGCCAGGTGTGGAAGGCGATGGACGGCGGCCTGGGCGCGCACGTACGCGCGGCGCTGGCCAAGGTGCGCCTGCACGCCTTCGAGAAGATGTGGGACAACGGCTTTCGCCAGACCACGGCCAGCAACCGGCCGATCGAGACGGCGAAAGACTTCGATGGCCTGAAGATCCGCGTTCCAGTGAGCCCGCTCAGCATCGCGATGTTCAAGGCGCTGGGCGCCTCGCCCGCGAGCCTGCAGTTCAGCGAGGTGTACACGTCGTTGCAGACGAAGGTGGTGGACGCGCAGGAGAATCCGCTGCCGATCATCCAGGTCGCGAAGCTTTACGAAGTGCAGAAGTACTGCTCGCTGACCAACCACATCTGGGACGGCTTCTGGATGATCATGAACGGCGCGTCGTGGGAGAGACTGCCCGACGATCTGAAGAGGATCGTGTCCAATGCGATCAACGACGCCGGGGTCAAGCAGCGCGAGGACATCGCCAGGTTCAACCAGACCGTTCAGGCGGACCTGCAGTCCAAGGGCCTCGTGTTCAACCGCCCGACGCCGGAGAGCTTCCGGGCCAAGCTGCGCGCGGCCGGTTTCTACGACGACTGGAAGAAGCGCTTCGGCAGCGAGGCGTGGGCGCAGCTCGAGCAAGTCAGCGGCAAGCTCGCCTGATGCTTGACGAGCCGCGGCGTCGCGAGGCGCTGTGGTGAAGCGTCGACACGCCCGATCGTAGCGCCGTGAGTATGCCTCGCCGCGGCGCCGACATCGCCGCGCCCGACGCGGACGCGGCAGCCCAGGCCATTTCGCACCTCGCCGCCATGGAAACCATTGCATCGCCCGAGATCTTCCAGCAACCGTCTGCGCCGGCCAACGCGCTGAGCGGCATCGTCGATGCGATCGACCGCGCGATCGCGGCAGTGGTCGAGCGCGCAGCCGCGGCTTTGGTCGTCGTCGAGATCGCCGTGCTGTTCGCGGGCGTCGTGTCGCGTTACGTGTTCCGCAGCCCGCTCGTGTGGTCCGACGAACTCGCGTCGATCCTGTTCCTGTGGCTGTCCATGCTGGGCGCAGTCATCGCGCTGCGGCGCGGCGAGCACATGCGGATGACCGCATTCGTGGCCAACGCGACGCCGCGGCAACGCGCGATGCTGGATGCCTTCGCGTTGGCGGCGTCGCTCGCATTCCTGGCGCTGATCCTGGCGCCGGTGGTGCACTACGCCAGTGAAGAGGCGGTGATCGTCACGCCCGCGCTGGAGATCAGCAACGCGTGGCGCGCCTCGGCATTGCCGGTCGGCATCGGCCTGATGCTCGTGGTCGCGGTGCTGCGCATGCTGCGCGTGTGCACGTGGCGCGATGCGCTGGTGTCGCTCGCCATCGTCGCGGCGATCGCGGCTGCATTCTGGCTGGCCGGGCCGATGCTCGAGCCGCTCGGCAAGGCGAACCTGATCATCTTCTTCGTGATCCTGGTCGCCGTGAACGTGTTCTGCGGCGTGCCGATCGCGTTCTCTTTCGCGCTCGCCACGTTCGGCTACCTCGCGCTGACGACGACCACGCCGATGGTGGTCATGGTGGGTCGCCTCGACGAGGGCATGTCGCACCTGATCCTGCTGGCGGTGCCGCTCTTCATCTTCCTCGGCTCGCTGATCGAGATGACGGGCATGGCGCGCGCGATGATCCAGTTTCTCGCCGGCCTGCTCGGCCACGTGCGCGGCGGCCTGTCGTACGTGCTGGTCGGGGCGATGTACCTCGTGTCCGGCATCTCCGGCTCGAAGATCGCGGACATGGCCGCGATCGCGCCGGTGCTGTTCCCCGAGATGAAGCGCAGGGGCGCCAGGGAAGGCGATCTGGTCGCGCTGCTGTCGGCGACCGGCGCGCAGACCGAGACCATTCCGCCCAGCATCGTGCTGATCACGATCGGCTCGGTGACGGGCGTTTCGATCGCGGCACTGTTCAGCGGCGGCATGCTGCCTGCCGTCGCGCTGGGGCTGTGCCTGTGCGCGGTCGTGTGGTGGCGCTATCGCAAGGAAGACCTGAGCAGCGTCAGGCGCCATTCGCGCCGCGAGATCGGCCGCTTCCTGCTGATCGCGCTGCCCGCGATTCTGCTGCCCTTCGTGATTCGCGCCGCTGTGGTGGAAGGCGTTGCGACCGCGACCGAGGTGTCGACCATCGGCATCGTGTATTCGGTGCTGGTCGGCTTGTTCATCTACCGGCAGTTCCCATGGAAGCGACTGAAGCCGATGCTGGTCGAGACCGCCGCATTGTCGGGCGCGATCATCTTCATCGTCGGCTGCGCGACCGCGATGGCGTGGGGCCTCACGCAATCGGGCTTCTCGCAGGACCTGGCGAAGCTGATGGCCGCGATTCCGGGCGGCGCGTACGGCTTTCTCGCGATCTCGATCGTGGCATTCACGATCCTCGGCAGCGTGCTCGAGGGCATTCCGGCCATCGTGCTGTTCGGGCCGCTGCTGTTCCCGATCGCGCGGGCCGCCGGCGTCCACGAGGTGCACTACTCGATGGTCGTGATCTTCGCGATGGGCATCGGGCTGTTCACCCCGCCGTTCGGCGTGGGCTATTACGGCGCGTGCGCGATCAGCCGCGCCGATCCCGCGGCCGGCATGAAGCCGATCCTGGGCTACGTCGCGGCGCTGTTCGTGGGCCTGATCCTGGTCGCCGTCATTCCCTGGTTCTCGATCGGTTTCCTGAAGTAGGGCCGCGTCCAATTTCGGAGCATCAACATGAGTCGATTCTTCGGTCAGATCCGCCAGGCCGGCTACGTCGTGCGCGACATCGAGGCGTCGATGGCGTACTGGAGCGAGACGCTCGGTGTCGGGCCGTGGTTCTACAACCCGCGCGTGCCGATCAGAAACTATCGATACCAGGGGCAGGCGTACGACGTGCACAACTCGGTCGCGCTCGCCAATTCCGGACCGCTGCAGGTCGAGCTCATCCAGACGCGCAACGACGCGCCGTCGATGTACCGCGACTTCATGCAGGCGGGCAACCTGGGCCTGCAGCACGTCGCGTACTGGACCGAGCAGTTCGACGCGGACATGGAGCGTCTCGTCGCGCAGGGCTTCAAGGTCCAGATGAGCGGGGAGGTGGGCGAGCGCGGACGCTTCGTGTACTTCGAGCCACGGTCGCATCCGGGGCTGCACCCGGGGACCGTGATCGAGTTGTCGGAAGTGGCGGGGCCGAAGGGGAGGCTCTTTCGCATCATCCGCGAAGCGTCGGAAGGGTGGGATGGCAGCGATCCCGTGCGTGCGTTCCCTGACTTGAACACGCTCTGACGTTGACGATGGACACGAACGCGCGCCGCGTGCCGGACGACCGGCTCGAAGCCGACTACCTGATCGAGACGCCGCTCGATCCGCGCAAGGTGGCGGAGGTGCTCGCGGGCGAGCAGAGCAGCGGCACGTTCGTGCGCGTCGCGGGGGAGACGGATGGTGTGCGCGCGCGCAGCCGCGCGACGGTGGAGCGTCTCGAGGAGATCGCGCCGGTCGAGCGGCCCAGCCTGCACAGCGCGTGGCTGGAGCGCCAAGGCATGCAAGGGCCGTATCGGCGCGCCCGGGTCACGATTTCCTTTCCCGTGGCCAATATCGGAAACAACCTGCCGACGCTGGCGGCCACGCTGGCGGGCAATCTCTACGATCTCGGCGAAGCGACAGGCGTGCGGCTCGAATACGTCCGCATTCCCGCTTCGTTTCGCGCGCGCTTCGAGCGGCCCAGGCACGGCATCGCGGGCACGCGTGCATGGACCGGCGTTTCGGCAGGTCCGCTAGTTGGCACGATCATCAAGCCCAACGTCGGTCTTTCAGCCGCGGAGACCGGCAAACTGGTCGGCGAGCTGTGCGCAGCCGGCATCGATTTCATCAAGGACGACGAAGTCTGCGCGAATCCCGCGCACGCGCCGATCGATGCCCGCATCATGACCGTCATGCGCGCCGTGCGCGAATGGCAGCAGAAGAGCGGCAAGCACGTCATGGTCGCCTTCAACATCACCGACGAGCACGATGCGATGCTGCGCCACGCCGAGCTCGTCGCCCGCGAAGGCGGCAGCTGCGTGATGGCGAGCCTCAACTGGTGCGGGTTCTCGTCGGTCCAGGCGCTGCGCCGGGCGACCGATCTCGTCGTGCACGGCCATCGCAACGGCTTCGGCATGTTCGCGCGCCATCCCGCGCTGGGGATGGACTTCCAGCCGTATCAGCTCATGTGGCGGCTGGCGGGCGTCGATCACATGCACGTGCATGGATTGCAGGGCAAGTTCGCGCAGCCGGACCGGGAAGTGATCGATGCCGCGCGCGACTGCCTGACGCCGCTGGCCGGTCCGGACGATCGCGACGACCGCGTGATGCCGGCGTTCTCGTCGGGACAATGGGCCGGCACGTTGCCGGCCACAGTGGCGATCGTTCCGCAAGGCGACCTGCTGTTCATGGCGGGCGGCGGCATCCTTGCGCATCCGATGGGACCCGCGGCGGGCGTACGCAGCATCCGGCAGGCGTGGGAAGCGACGCGCACCGGCAGGTCGCTGAACGATGCCGCGCGCGAGATGCCCGAGCTGCGCGACGCGCTCGCGTTCTTCGGCCGCTGATCTCGCATGGAAGCGCCGCGCTCGCCGCAGAAATACGTCTGGTACGGCGACGATTTCACGGGCGCGAGCGACACGCTGGCCACGGTGGCTCAGGCGGGCCTGCGCACGATCCTGTTCACGGGCGTGCCCGCACCCGAGCAATTGCTCCGTGCGGGGGCACTCGATGCCTTCGGCATCGCCGGCGCAGCGCGGTCGATGGCGCCGGAGGACATGCGCGCGGAGCTCGCGAGAGTTGGCGCGTTCTTCGCCACCTCGGGCGCGCGCCTCCTTCACTACAAGTGCTGCTCGACCTTCGACAGCGCGCCGCACGTGGGCAGCATCGGCGTTGCGGTCCAGACGCTGCGCGCACTGGCGCCCGGCCATCCCGTGTACATCATCGGCGGCCAGCCGAGCCTCGGACGCTACTGCGTATTCGGGCAGCTCTACGCGGTCGCGCAACAGGGCGGGCCGGTGCATCGCATCGACCGTCATCCCACGATGAGCCGCCATCCGGTCACGCCGATGCAGGAGGCGGATCTGCGCGTGCATCTTTCGCGGCAGGGCTTGAGCGAGATCGGCCTGGTCGACATCCGCGCGCACGAACTGCCGGGCGTCTTCCATGCGGCGGTCGACGACTTCGACGCCGAGAACCCGGGCGATTCAGGCCCGGGCGTCGTGCTGCTGGACGTTGCGACGGAATCCCAGCTCGAGAGCATCGGCGCCGCGATGGCCAAGCGCGCGCAACGAGCGCCGTTGCTGATCGTAGGCGCAAGCAGCGTCGCCCAGGCCCTGATCGATCACTGGCGCCTGCCGCGCCGTGCATGCGACGGCCTGGTCGCGCCAGCCCGAGGCCCGGTCCTGGTACTCGCGGGCAGCCTGTCGCCGGTGACCGCGCGCCAGATCGCCAGCGCAACGCTCTATGTACGCATGCCGCTCGTTCCCGAGCGTCTCGCCAGCGAGACGTCGTATCTGCTCGACCAAGCCGAGCAGATCGCGCGATCCTTGCAGGCCGGACGGCACGTGCTCGCGTACACCACGCCCGTCGGTGACGAGCAGCCGTCGCTCGTTGGCGCCGCGCGCTCTTGCGGCGCGGCCACCGGAGACAGGATCTGCGCCCGCGCCGACCTCGCGGCAGCCTGCGGTGCGCTTCTGCGCAGGGTGCTCGCCGAGATACGACTTCCGCGCGTCGGCGTCGCGGGCGGCGACACGGCCAGTCATGCCATCCAATCGCTCGGCACCTGGGGCCTCGAGTGGGTCGGCCAGCTCGATGCGGGTGTCCCGCTGTTGCGTGCCCGCGCCGACGACCCCTCCATCGATGGATTGGAGCTGATGCTCAAAGGCGGACAAATGGGGCGTCCCCGCCTGTTTGATCAGCTTATTGCCGCGACTGCGCCCTGACGGGTCGCTCCGCTATTTCTTGAGACTGATGACTTGCGGCCGAGTCACTGCCTTGAGACCCTCGACGCCGAACTCCACGCCGTAGCCGGAACCCTTGATGCCTCCGAACGGAACCATCGGGTGAATCATGCCGTGCTGGTTGATCCAGACGGTGCCCGCCTGAATGCGGCCCGCGACACGCCTGGCCGCTTCGACGTCGGACGACCACACCGATGCTCCCAACCCCGCGTCGAGCCGGTTCGCGCTCGCAATCGCTTCGTCGACGTCGCGATACTTGATGATCGGCAGGACCGGGCCGAACTGCTCTTCGTCCACCAGCCGCGCACCATCGGCAAGCCCGGTCACGAGCGTCAGCGGATAGAAGTAACCGGGACCGCCCGTGGGCCGGCCGCCGCAGACGATCGTCGCGCCTTCCCGCCTGGCACTGTCGACCAGCGAAACGACCTTGTCGAACTGCATCTTGTTCTGGATCGGACCCATCACGACGCCGTCGTCCATGCCGTTGCCCATCGGCACCGCTTCCGCGATTGCCTTGAGCGCCCCGACCGTCTCATCGAAGCGGCTCTCGTGCACGTACAGCCGCTTGGCGCAGGCGCATGTCTGGCCCATGTTGAGGAACGCCCCCCAGAACAGACCCATGGCGATCGACCCGGGATCGGCATCGGGAAGCACGATCGCTGCGTCGTTGCCTCCGAGCTCCATCGTCGTCGGAACGAGATTGCGCGCGGCCGCCTCGGCGATCCGCGCACCGGTCGGTCCCGAGCCGGTGAACATGATCTTGTCGATGCCCGGATCGCCGACCAGCCACGAACCCACGTCGCCGGGACCGCTGATGGTATTGACGACGCCTTTCGGCAGAACTTCGCTGATGAGCCGCACCAGCTCCAGCGTACCGATCGACGTGTACTCGGAGGGCTTGATCACCACCGTGTTGCCGACGCGGATCGACGGAACGATCTGCCAGATCGCGATCAGCAGCGGCCAGTTCCAGGGGGCGATCGCGGCAACCACGCCAAAGGGTTTGCGGTGCACCTCGTCGCGGCGCGTGTCGTCTTCGAAGGCCACCTCCACCGGCAGGTCGAGATTGGCGGGCACCTGCGTCCAGACCTCGCAGCCCCAGAGCTCGAAGCGCGAGCCCGGAACCTGGTCCGGTCCCACGCCACCGAGCGGCTTGCCCTGCTCGCGCGTGACCCATTCGGACAGATATGAGGCGTTGTCATGGATCACCTCGGCGACGCGCATCATCAGCGCCTTGCGTTCCGCGTCAGGACGCGCCGCCCATCCGGACTGCGCGGCACGCGCCGCCGCGATCGCAGCCTTGACCTGCGACCGCGTCGAGACCGGCACGCGGCCGAGCGTCTCGCCGGTGGCAGGATTGATCGATTCGAAGCTCGCATCGGACCCGACGAGCTCGCCGTTGACGGTATTGAGATACGTCTTCATGGATGCGTCCCCCGTTGACGACCGGACTGGTTTGAGCTTCGCAATCTAGCCGTCGATGGACCCTGGGCGTTATCCCGAATCGGCAGGCGAAAGCGCCGGTCCGGCTCGACGACTGTCCGCATGGCCTGCGCTCCCAGGCGCACGCGAGGCCGCGGTTGCAGCCGCGTGCTGCCACGACTAACGCTGCCGCAACGGAATCCAGCGCGGAAGCATCGAGACGAGCACGTCGTCCCGCAGCAGGGTGTGGTGGCCGATGGCGGCCAGCGCATGCAGTCCCGCGACCCACAGCAGCGCATCGCCCAGCCAGCCATGGACCCTGGCGACGATCGCGCCGGCATCGTGTGAAGCGGCGACGACGGACGGAATTTCAACGCCGCCGAGCAGCGTCAACGGGTGTCCTTCGAGCCAGGCGCCCGCGATCGCGGTCAGCGGAACCGCGAACAGCAGCGCATAGAGCGTTGCCTGGACGGACCCGGCCGCAAGGTTCATCCAGCGCGGCAGTTGCGGCGGCGCCGGGCGCTGGTCGACGGCTCGCCACAGCAGACGCAACGCGACCAGCAAAAAGACGCACATTCCCAGCGTCTCGTGCAACTGCCGCTCGAAATCGCGCGCGGCCGAGTAGACGCGCTGCTCGGGTCCGCCCGGGCCGTAGATGAAGGCGATCAGAACCAGAAGCGCGGTGGCCCAATGCAGGGCCTGGGCTACGCGGCCGTAGCGATCGATCGATCGATGCCCCATGCCGTGCGGATCGGTCACCCGCTCTGGTCCGCTTGCCGAGCTCGAATCCTCTGCGCGAGGGCATCGCGCTGTTCAGGCGTCAAGACATTGGCGGCATCCACCATCGCTCTCATCCAGCGGTTGCTCGCGGCGGCGGACGCACGAAGCCGCTGCGCGTGACGCGCGCCGATGGCCTCCAGATCCAATGACGCTTTGCGGACGATGTCATCGATGCGAGCCTTCTGCTCGGCAGTGACGCCGATCGCATCCAGCAATTCGGGACGGGCAGTGGCCACGGCTGCGGCAATCGCGCCGGGATCGGCCGTGACCGGATCCGCCGGGGTGGAGGCAACGTCCGGCGCCGCGGCGCCCAGGGCGTCCATCTCGCCCATCGCGCCCTGCCGCAGGTTCATCGCATGGGAAGGGTCCGGTCCGCAAAGCACGACGCTTGCGCCGATCAGGACAGCCGCCGACCACGAAGAAACTGAACGCATTGATTGCATCCGAGAAGATCCCGCCATTCTTTTCCCTTTGGAGTCGTGATCAGGACACGACCGACGAAAGGGAATGTGCCATCTGCGGGTTGCAATGATATGAGCAGCGTGTAAGAAGGTGTAAACGGCTCCCACCGCGCACCGGACGAAGGTGTCGCAGGCAGCCGCGCCGACGATCCGGCGCGTGCGGCCACCGGCTTGACAGCGCGTGATCGGCGCGGCAATGCGCGGGCCTACACTGCGGCCCGCGCGCGGCGAACCCGCCGCGCGGTTTCGAATCCCGCGCGAACGATGCCGAGTGCGAGCGAATTCCTGCATGCCCTGGCCCTGGTGCCGCTGACGCTGCTGCCGATCATCAATCCGCTTGCGGGCGCCCCGGTGTTCACGATGACCGCCGGCGACGACCCCCTGGCCGCGCGCCGGTTTGCGCGCCAGGTGGCCATCAACTGCTGGTTCATCCTGGTCGCCTCGCTGTTCATCGGTACCTACGTGCTGGAGCTGTTCGGCATCTCGATTCCGATCGTGCGCATCGGCGGCGGCCTGCTGGTCGCCGCGTCCGCGTGGCGCATGCTGAACACCGGCGACGACGACGAGGTGCGCGCCGCGGTCCGGCGCTCGCAGAGCACGGCCTTGTCGCGCACCGATGTGGTCAAGCGCAGTCTCTTTCCGCTGACCTTTCCCCTGACGACGGGACCCGGAACGATCGCCACCGCGATCGCGATCGGCGCCGGCCTGCCGCGCCAGCCCGCTCTGTACCTCGTGCAAGCCCTGGTCGTGATGGTGGGCGCAACGCTGACGGTCGCGGTGATCTACCTCGTCTATCGCAATGCCTCCGCACTGATGGCGCGACTGGGTGAGGTAGGCAGCCTGGTGATGACGCGGATGATGGCCTTCGTGCTGTTGTGCATCGGCATTCAGATCCTGTGGACCGGCTGGGCGGAACTGAACGGCAGTCTGGCGCGCTGAGCGCGGCCGCGACAAGAAGGTGAACACGGCAGGCGTGTTCGCCTGCATCTGGTCCGGCCGCCTCGGCGTTGGGTACGATGCCGGCGTTGAGGACCGTCGTCTCGAACCGGATGTCCTGGATTCGAATTCTCGGAATGTTGCTGGTCTTCCTGGCGGGCGTCGGTCTCGGCGGATTTCTGTTCTCCGACTCGCAGCCGAGATCGTTCCTGACTCTGTCGAAATGCAATCCCTGCTATCGGGCGAGCGAGCTGGCCGGCTTGCTGGCTTCGGCCGGGATTCAGAAGGCACCCGGCGCGCTGCCGCTGGTCGTGAAGGAAACGAACCGTTGTCTCGCGATCGACTACCCGTTTCCGAAATCGCGCTACCACTTCATCGTCTTTCCCAAGAAGGACATCAGGAACATTGCCGACGTCTCGGTCGCCGATCAGGAGTACGTCTTCGACTGTCTCGAGGTGATCCGCGCGCTGGTGCGGGAGAACGGACTGTCGAATTACCGCGTGATCACCAACGGGCCGGGCTTGCAGGACATTGGATATCTGCACTTTCACCTGATTTCGAACAGCGGGACCGGACCGGCCCGGACCGAGAAGGCACCGGCGTCGGTGCCGTCGCCATAGACCGCCGGAATCGCAGGGCGCACCCGCGCGTTTCTTCAGGCGGATGTGCCGCCGGCGACTGCCACGTGAATCTGGAAGGAGGGATTCGATGGACGCCATCATTCGTCGCCAGACAGTCGGCGACATCCTGCGGCGCACGGCGGCTCGCCTGCCGCACAAGACCGCCATCGTCTGCGGTGACGTACGGTGGACCTACGCCGAGTTCGACCGCGTTTGCAACCGCCTGGCCAACGGACTGGCCGGCATCGGCGTGCATGCTGGCGTGCGTGCCGGCGATCGAGTCGCGATCCTGTCGCGCAACTCGCACGCGTTCGCGGCGCTGCGATTCGCGCTGGCGCGCCTCGGCGCCGTGCTGGTGCCGATCAACTTCATGCTGAACGCGAGCGAGGCCGCGTACGTCCTGCGGCACGCCGGCGCGCGGCTGCTCGCCGTCGGCCCGGACCTGGTCGAGCTCGGCCGCGCGGCCGCGCGGCAGGACACCGCGGTCGAGCAGCTCATTTGGCTGCCCGGCGAGGATCCCGCTCGCGCGCCGGACTCGATGCTCGCCTTCGACGCGCTGCTGTCCGACGACGGCGCGCCGCCCGCGGCGCAGTTCGATGCCTCGGCGCTGCTGCAGATCATCTACACCAGCGGCACCGAATCGCTGCCCAAGGGCGCGATGCTGACGCACGACGCGGTGCTGTGGGAGTACGTGAGCTGCGTGGTCGAAGGCGAGATCGACGAGGGCGACTGCCTGCTGCATGCATTGCCGCTGTACCACTGCGCGCAGCTCGACGTCTTCCTCGGGCCGGCGGTGTATGTCGGCGCCACCAGCGTGATCACCGGCAAGCCGACGCCGGACAACATCCTTGCGCTGCTCGCGAAGCACCGGGCGAATTCGTTCTTCGCCCCGCCGTCGATCTGGATCGCGTTGCTGCGCTCGGCCGCTTTCGACGCCACCGACCTGTCGGCGCTGGCCAAGGGTTACTACGGCGCCGCGATCATGCCGGTGGAAGTGCTGAAGGAACTCGCGCGCAGGCTGCCGTGCATCCGGCTGTGGAACTTCTACGGCCAGACCGAGATCGCGCCGCTCGCCACCGTTCTGAAGCCAGCGGACCAGTTGCGCAAGGCGGGCTCGGCCGGCCGCGCGGTGCTCAACGTCGAGACGCGCGTGGTCGACGACGCGATGCGCGACGTGAAGCCCGGCGAAGTCGGCGAGATCGTGCACCGCTCGCCGCAACTGCTGAGCGGCTACTTCAAGGACGAGGAGCGCACGGCCGCAGCGTTCAGCGGCGGATGGTTTCACAGCGGCGACCTGGCGACGATCGACGACGAGGGCTACGTCACCGTGGTCGATCGCAAGAAGGACATGATCAAGACCGGCGGCGAGAACGTGGCCAGCCGCGAGGTCGAGGAATGCATCTTCCGCCTGCCGCAGGTGTCGGAAGTCGCGGTGGTCGGGCTGCCGCATCCGTACTGGCTCGAGGCGGTCACCGCGTTCATCGTCGTCAAGCCGGGACAGGGCCTGACCGAGGCCGAGGTCGTCGCGCACTGCCAGGCGCAGTTGGCGCGTTTCAAGGTGCCGAAGAAAGTGGTGTTCGCGGAGTCGCTGCCCAGGAACCCGAGCGGCAAGTTGCTCAAGCGCGATCTGCGTTCGCGCTACCAGGCGCTGCTCGCGAACGCCTGAGCGACATCGGCGACCACCGCGCCGAGCCGCCGCTGCGCTTCATCGACGTGCCGTGCGCGGCGCCTGGCCGCACGCCGCAAATGAACCTGCTGCCGATGCAGCCGGGCGACGTGCCGGCCACCTGTGCCGACATCGGCGCGATCGCACGCGACTACGGCTGGCGGCCGACCGCTTCGATCGACGCGGGGCTCCACGCTGATCGCCCGGTATCGCGACCACTTCCGCGCCTGAGCCGCGCCGCACGGGCATGGATTTCGCGGAGGCTGCCGCGGGGGATCGTCCCCGAAAAGGAGGCAATCATGAGACATGGTTCGAAGCACCTGGGTGCAACGCTGCTGGCGGCCTGCGGAGCGCTGTTCGCGACATATGCGATGGCGCAAATGAATCCACCGCCGCCGTCGACTCCGAAACCGCCGATGTCCTCGTCGACGCAGTCATCCGGCGACCCCGGCACGCTGATGCAGCGGCTGGACGCCAACAAGGACGGCTACATCGAAAAGAGCGAAGCCGCGAAGGACCCGGCGCTGTCGAAGGTGTTCGACAAGGCGGACGCCAATCACGACGGCAAGCTGGACCGGATCGAGCTCGCGGCGGCCACGAAGATGACGAAGTAGACGCCGCCGCCTCGCCGCGGCAACTGCTCGCGTGGCATCGCGCGCTGCGCACGCTGCGCCTGGCGCCGTGATGCGAGTGCAGCGCATCGGCAATGTCCGCGCTTCGCGCCGGCAAATCTGCCCGGCGACCGCGCCGCGCTGCCCGCACGCGCGGGCGGCGCGGCGCGATG
The DNA here is from genome assembly GCA_029777935.1 of Pseudomonadota bacterium. The sequence goes on along the minus strand of JAKORH010000105.1, from coordinate 12,427 downwards.
CCCGGGCACGGCCGCGGAGACCGCGATTGACGGGTCCGGAAGTTGCGAGGCCCGGTTAGTTCTTCAGTACTTCCGTATGACGGGAAGGGCCAGTCCGCCATGAACACGAACAGCCAAACGGCGAATCGCTGTCCGCGCGTGCCGCTGCGGCGCACGGCACTGCTGCTGCCCCTGTGGCTCGCCGCGTGCGCGGTGCCGGGCATGCACATGGGTGTCGTCGCGCCGGGCAACGACTACCCCGGCGGCGCGCCGAGCGCCGATGTCACCGCGCGTGCCGACGTGTTCCCGATCAACGCCCAGACCGTCGCGCGCGTGGATGCCGAAGGCCGGGCGTTGCAGGACGGCCTGCGCGACACGGCGCTGAGCAAGCTGCCCCGTTCCGGCGACCAGGCGTATCGATACGTGGTGCAGCCGCAGGACGTGCTGCGGATCATCGTCTACGACCATCCCGAGCTGACCAACCCGACCGACACCGCCAACGAGCTTTCGGGCCGCGTTGTCGACAGCGACGGCATGTTCTTCTTCCCCTTCATCGGCCGCATTCGCGCGCAGGGACGCACGGTCGAGGAAATCCGCGACGAACTGGCGACCCGGCTCACGCCGTACGTGAAGAACCCGCAGGTCGACGTGTCGGTTCTGCAGTTCCGCAGCCAGCGCGTGTTCGTTGCCGGCGAGGTCGCCAAGCCGGGCGCCGTGCCGGTGACCGACATCCCGGTGCACGTGACCGACGCGATCGCGCAGTCGGGCGGTCCGACGCAGAACGCGGACCTTCAAGGCGTCACCATCACGCGCGGCCGGCAGACGTTCCACGTCGATCTGTACGACCTGTACTACCGCGGCGATCTCGCGCAGAACCTGCTGCTGCAGAACGGTGACGTGGTCAACGTCGCCGAGCAGCGCTTCAACAAGGTGTTCGTGCTGGGCGAAGTCGGCCGCCCGAATTCGCTGGTCATGCCGCGCGGCAGGCTCACGCTGGCCGAGGCACTGTCGGATTCCGGCGGTGTCAATCCGTTCTCGGCCAACTCGGGCCAGATCTTCGTGATCCGCGGGCAGCCGAGTTCGACCAGGCCGGCGATCTACCACCTGAACGCGGCCACCCCGGACGCGCTGGTGCTCGCGGACCGCTTCGATCTGCGGCCGCGCGACGTGATCTTCGTCGATGCGGTGCCGGTGGTGCGCTGGGCGCGCGTGGTCAACAACATACTGCCGACCGTCGACGAAATGCGGTTGCTGACCAACGACACGACGCGGGCGTTCCCGCGATGAGCCCCGCCGATCGCATCCGGCACTCGAGCGGCCGGCGCGAGCCGGCGCTGCGCGCGACGCCGGCCTGGGAGGTTCCGAGCGCGCGCCCGCTGCCATGGATCGAGGCCTTGCCGCCCGAAAGCGGCGGCGTGCGCGATCTCGCCAATCGCTTCCTCGAGCACGGGAAGCTGGCGGCCGCCGTGTTCGTCGTCGTGCTGCTCGGCGGACTCGCGTACTGGCTGTTTGCCACGCCCGTGTACCGCGTCGAGGCGCTGCTGCAGATGGACGAGAAGGCGCCGTTCGCGCCGGTCGCCCTGATGACGCGGCAGCAGAATGCGCTGCAAGGCAGCCTGGAGTCCCCGTACTTCCCGGTGTCGGGCGAAATGGAGATCCTGCGCTCGCGCGAGCTGCTGACGAACGCGATCTCCGCCTCGCATGCCGACATCGACATTCGCGTCGACAACCGCTTCCCGCTGATCGGCGACTGGTACGCGCGCCGCTACGCCAAGAGCGGCGCCGCGGGGGTGGCGCCGGCGCCGTTCGGCCTCGGGGGCTTCGCGTGGGGCGGCGAGTCGCTCGATCTGGCGACCTTCGAGATCCCGCCGTATCTGTACGGCGAGCCGTTCTACGTCGAGCGCTACGGCGACGGCTGGGTGATGTTCGATTCCGCCCGGCGCTTCGCCTTCAGCGGACCGTTCGGCCGCGACGTCGACGTCGACTTCGCCGGGCATCCTGGCGTGATCCGCATCAACGGCATCAGCGGCGGGCCGAAGACGCGCTTCCGCGTCGAGCGCAACGATCGCGCCGCCGTCTACGCGCAGTTGCTGCGCGATCTGCGCATCGTCGAGCCGGCGCGGGAGGCGGGCGTCGTGCGGGTGTCGCTCGACACCGCGCATCCGCCGAGCACGATTGCGCTGATGAGCGCGCTGGTACGCGGCTATCTCGAGCGCGGCGTGCAGGTGCGCAGCGGCGAGGCGGAACGTTCGCTCGCGTTCCTCGAACAGCAGCTGCCGACGGTGAAGTCGGACCTCGAGCGCGCGGAAGACGCGCTCAGCGATTACCGCTCGCGCACGCAGTCGGTCAACCTCGACCAGCAGTCCCAATCGGCGTTCGCGCAGGTGCTGCAGCTCGAGAAGAGCAAGGTCGAACTGGAGATGAAGCGCAGCGAACTGGCGCAGAAGTTCGGCCCCGAGCATCCGCAGATGGTCACCGTGCGGCAGCAACTCGATGCGATCAACCGCCAGCTGGCGCGCCTGAACGGCGGCTTCAGCACGTTGCCGCGCAACGCGCGCGACCTGGTGCGGCTGCAGCGCGAGGTGAACACCTCCGGGGCCCTCTACACCAGCATGCTGAACAGCATCCAGGAACTGAGGATCGCCCGTGCCGGCATGGTCGGCAACGCGCGCGTGGTCGATCCGCCGCGCCCGTCGGCCAGGCCGGTCCGTCCGCGCGCAATCGTCGTGCTGCCGGCGGCGGCGGGCATCGGCGTGACGCTCGGCTTCGGCGCCATCCTGCTGGCCGGATTCCTGCGGCCGACGATCCGCGATGCGGATGAAATCGAAGCCGGCGTCGGGCTGGCCACGGCCGTCACCATTCCGGAGAGCGCGCGCCAGCGATCGCTGCCGCGCGCACGCTTGCCGCTCGGCCGGCCGCGGCCGCGGCTGCTGTCGATCGACGCACCGGACGAGGCCGCGGTCGAGAGTCTGCGCAGCTTCCGCATGCGGCTGACGCGCGGCGCGGCCGGGCCCGTGACGCGCCACGTGCTGATCACGTCGGCCACGTCCGGCGCCGGCAAGACGTTCGTCGCGGCCAACCTGGCGGCGCTGCTGGCCGTAGCCGGCCGGCGGGTACTGCTGATCGAGGCCGACCTGAGGCATCCGAAGCTGCACCAGTACTTCGACGCGCCGCGCGCGCAGGGATTGGCCGAGGTGCTCAGCGGCACAGCCGCGTTCGACCTAGTGGCACGCACCGAAGTGCTGCCGCGCGTCGATCTGCTGCTGGCCGGCAAGCCCGACGACAACCCGGCGGATCTGTTGTCGTCGGCGTCGCTGCGTGCGCTGCTCGATCGCGTCGGCGCGCAATACGACCACGTGGTGTTCGACTCGGCGCCGATCCTGCCGGCGGGTGACGGCCTGGCGATCGCGCAGCTGCCGGTCGCGACCTACCTCGTCGCTCGCGCCGAGCACACCACGCTGCACGAACTGCAGGAAGCCGCGCGCCGGCTCGACGGCGTCGGCGCCGACGTGCGCGGCGTGATCTTCAACGGTGCCAAGCGCATGCGGATCGACAGTCTTCCTTACTACTACGTGTATCGCGCGCGCGGCGGCGCGTGAGGCTCCGAGCGCCGGGATTGCATGCATGCGAGGCGATGGTGTCACTTCCGCTCGGCGACGCGTCCGTGACCCGCGGCGCGGCGCTGGCAGCGCCGAGCAGTGCGCCGGCGGCGCGCAACTTCGCCTGGCTGGCAGGCGACAAGTTCGTCTCGACGCTGCTCGGCCTGCTGGTGTTCGGGCTGATTGCGCGCCGCTACGGGCCGGCCGGTTCCGGCCACTACGCCTATGCCCTGACCCTGCTGCAGACCGCGCTGGGGTTGAGCCTGGTCTGCAGCGCCGCGGCGATCCTGCCGCGCCTTGCGCGCATGAGGCGCGGCGTGCCGGCGGCGCTGGCCAACGTCTTCGTGGTGCGTCTGGCGGGCAGCTTCGCGGCGCTCGCGATCGTCGCCGGCTATGCGGCGCTGGCGATCGCGGACCCGGCGCGACTGGCCGTCGCACTGCTGGTGCTGGCGACCGTGCCGCTGGTGGAGCCGTTCGCCGCCGCGACGATGGTCTGGCAGGCGCGCAACTGCAACCGCGTGCCGGTGCTCAACCGCGCGGCGGGACTGGCGGCGCGCGCCAGCGTGGTCGCGCTCGCGGTGGCGAACGATGCGCCGCTGTGGGTTCCCGCGCTGGGCTGGATCGTCGAGGTGCTGCTGGTCGCGTTTCTGCAGGCGCGCAGCGTGGCCACGCTCGGCGGCATCCGCGAGTTCGCGTTGCGCGTGAGCCGCTGGCGCGCGTCGCGCTACTTCCGCTACGGCGCGCGCTTCATGCTCGGGATCGCCTTCGAGCAGCTCTATGCGCGGGGCGACCGGCTGGTGCTGGCGCAACTGCTGCCCGCGCACGAGTTCGGCATCTATGCGACCGGGATGCAACTGGTCGACGTCTGGCGACAGGTCGCGAATCTCCTCGGCGTATCGATCGGACCGGCGTTTCTGTATGCGGCGATCGAAGCGCAGCCGCGGCTGCGACATCACTGGCGCACGCTCGCGGCGCTGGCGGGCGTCGGGCTGGCGGGGCTGGCAGGTGCCGTGCTGCTCGGCCCGCGCTTCGTCGCGTCGATCTTCGGCCCGCGCTTCGCCGGCAGCGTGCCGTACGTGATCGCGGGTGCGGCGGTCATGGTGCTGGCGTTCGTCGATGTGCTGGTGGCGATCCGCATCGCGGTCCAACGCCAGGCCGGCGCGCTCGCGGCCAAGTGGGCCGCCAGTGCCGCGGTTGCCATCGCCGGACTGCTGGCGCTGTACCCGTCGCTCGGCGCCTATGCAGGGCCGGCGGGACTGGCCCTCGGCATGGCCGCCGGCTGGATCGTGGTCGCGCTGCTCGATGCGCGCACGGCGAAGCAGGGATGAAGCAATGACCGTCACGATCGTCATCACGAACTACAACTACGGCCGCTACGTGGGGCAGGCGATCGAAAGCGCGCTGGCGCAGACCTGGCCCGATCTGCAGGTGGTCGTGGTCGACGACGGCTCGACCGACGATTCGTGGGAGGTGATCCGCCGCTTCGGCGATCGCGTCACGTCGCTGCGCATCGCCAACAGCGGCCAGGGCGGCGCGAGCAACGCCGGGCTGGCGCGCGCCGAGGGCGAGTTCGTGCTGTTCCTCGACTCCGACGATCTGCTCGATTCCGGCTGCGTCGCGACCTGCATGCCGCTCTTCGCCGCCCACGTGGCGAAGGTGCAGTTCGCGCTGCAGCGGATCGATGCCGCCGGGCGTCCGCTCGGCGGCACCGTGCCTTACCTGATGCACGACGGCGACGTGCGGCCGATGCTGCACGCGTTCGGCCAGTACGCCGGGCCGCCGTCGAGCGGCAACTTCTATCGCCGCAGCGCGATCGAGCGCTACTACCCGATCGCGCCGGCGCTGTGGCGGCGCGCGGCCGACGCGGTGCCGTTCCTGCTTGCGCCGTTCAACGGCCTGGTGGCCAACGCGCCGCGCCCGCTCGGTGCCTACCGCCTGCACAGCGCGAGCGCCTCGCCGGGCGTCCTGGGCAACGCGGTGCGCTCGTACGCCGAGGAGCTCGAAGTCGACGCGGGGCGCCGCCTCCAGGCGTTCGCGCTGCTGGCGCGCGTGGACGGCGTACGGGTCGAAGAGCCGTTCCTGCCACTGCCGTGGAGCGTGCGCACGCGGGCGCTGTCATGGAAGCTGGAGCGCGTGCGCCATCCGTTTCCCGACGACACGGCCTGGAGCCTGCTGCGGCTGCAGGCCCAAGCGATGCGCGCCTGGCCCGGGTATCGGCGTATGGAGCGCTGGGCGGCACTGCTGTGGGTGATCGCGGCGGCCATGCTGCCAAGTCCTCTTGCCGCCCGGCTGGCGCGCACCAATGCATCCGCCTCGGCGCGCACGCTGTGCAAGCGTCTGGCGGGGCGCCCGGTGTGATCCGATGCGCGAGGTCGGGTTCCCGCGCCGCACCGCGCCCGAGCTGTGGTGGCTCGACCCGCGCCGGATCGTGCTCGTGATCCTGGTGCCGGCGTACCTGAGCTTCCTCGCGTTCGACTACTCGCGCGTCGTGCCGCATGCGTACGTTCCGAGCGCGCTGTACTTCTGGGGGCTGGCGCTGCTGCTCGCGCTCGCGGCCGGCGCGTCCTTCGGCGCGCAGACGCAACTGCCGCCGGCAGGGGGTGCGTCGCTGCACGTTCCGCGCTGGCTTCCGGTGCTGCTGCTCGCCGGCACGCTCGTCGCGTACGCAGTCTGGTTCTACCCGCTCGCGCTGCGCCCGGAACTGGTGCTCGAAGTGCTGCGCGGCGAACGTTCCAACGTCCGCGGCGCGGTCACGACGGTGCCGCCGCTGACGACGCTGACGCAATGGGGTGTGGCGTACGCGATCGTGTACGCGGTGCGCCGCGGCGGCGGCAGGACCGCCGGCTGGGAGCGTGCCGGCCTCTGGCTCATCGTGCTGCTCGCACTGCTGCGCGGCATCGTCTGGAGCGAGCGGCTGGCGCTGATCGAAGTGCTGGTGCCTTACGCGATCGCGCGGCTCGCGTTCCACCGTTTCGCCTCGGCGGCGGGATTCCGCGCTGCCGCGCTGGTGCCGCTGGTCGCGCCGCTGGCGCTGTACCTGCTCTTCACCGGCAGCGAGTATTTCCGCTCGTGGGAGTTCTACCGCAACTACTACGATTCCGTCTGGCGTTTCGCGCTCGACCGGCTGACCGCGTACTACGCGGTGGCCGCCAACAACGGCATCGGCCTGCTGATGGAGTCGCACCGCTGGCCGACCTTCGACGGCTCCTACGTGCTGCAGTGGGCATTTCCGCGGCCGCCGGGCGATGCATCGAACTTCCTGCTCAACGCCGCGCAGTACGACTACGACGCGTTCCTCACCGACTTCGCGCGGCCGGAGCTGAACAACCCGAGCGGCCTGTTCCCCATCGTCTACGACATCGGCTTCTTCGGTTCGGCGCTGTACTTCCTGCTGATGGGCGCCCTGATCGGCGGCGCGTATCGAGCGTACCGGCAGCGGCTGGCCGGCGGCGTGCTGTTCTATCCGGTGTGCGTGATGTTCCTGGTCGAGCTGCTGCGCTTCAACTACTTTTCCGCTTCGCGCTCGCTGCCGATCCTGCTCGCGCTCGCGCTCGCGTACGTCGCGACGCGCCGGCGGCCCGCGCGGCGGCTCTGCCTGCTTGGAGGCACGCCGTGACCGCACGATTCTCCGGCACTTCCGGGGTCAACCCGCCGCCGCTCGCGCACTGGAAGAGCGACGCGCGGCTGCTGCTCGCTCGCATCCGGCGTGCGCGTCGCCTGGACCTTCGTGTGGCGCGCGCCCTCGGCCGGCCGCTGCCGGACCGGCTGTACCTGCAGCTCGGGCACCTGTTCTACTTCGGCCGCTGGCCGGACTTCGAGCATCCGCGCACGCTGAACGAGCACATCATCGGCTATCTGCTCCGCTGCCGCGACCCGTTGCTGCAGATGGCGGCCGACAAGATGCGCGCGCGCCGGTACATCGCCGAGTGCGCCGGCGCGCAATATCTGGTGCCGCTGCTCGGCGCGTGGCGACGCGCGCAGGACGTGCCGCTCGAGTCGCTGCAGCGCCCGTACGTGCTGAAGCCCTCGGCCGCCAGCGGCATGGTGCTGTTCGTGCGCGAGGGCGACGCGCTCGACGCCGAGGTCGTGCGGGCGCGCCTGCGCCGCTGGCTGCGCGTCGACTACAGCCGGTACCTACGCGAATGGATGTACCACGACCTGCCGCAGACGATCATGGCCGAGCGCATGCTGGGCGGACCGGACGGCGCGCTGCCTGCGGATTACAAGCTGTGGGTCATCGGCGGCCGGGTGCGGTTCATCCACGTCGACCGCGGCCGCTTCGCGCATCACACGCGAAATCTGTATCTGCCGGACTGGCGCCCGGCGCCCGCGCGGCTGTCTAAGGAGAACCATCCGCCCGATCCGCGCCCGGCGCAGCTCGAGAAGATGGTCGCACTGGCCGAAAGACTGGCCGAACCGTTCGAATTCCTGCGCGTCGACTGCTATCTGGTCGACGACCTGCTGTTCATCGGCGAGTTGACGAGTTCGCCGGGCGCCGGTTTCGAGCGCTTCATTCCGGAGTCGTTCGCACTGGAACTCGGCCGCTGCTGGCGGCGGCGCGCGTCGTAGCTACTTGCCGCGCAGGCACGCGAGCGATGCGCCGGTCGCGTCCTCGACGCTCCCGCACGCCGCGAGCGCCAGCGGCCGGTCGTCGAACCGGTTGCCTCGGCATGCCAGCCGCACAGCCGTGCCGACCGCGACCGGTTGGCCGTGGACGCGCGCGATGCGGTTGTCGAACAGGCCGAGATCGTCGATCGCACCGGCTCCGGCGGCGTGCACGCGGATGCCGTCGTGGGCCGCGTCCTCGATCACGTTGCCGCCGATGCGCAGGCGGCGGATCCGCAGGTCGGCCGCCAGCGCAGGACTGCGCGCTTCGTCGGCATCGATATCGTCGTACACCTCGATCGCGCCGTGCCCGAGGCGCCGCCTTCCCTCCGCTCCCGGCGGAACGAAAGCGGGCTCCGTGACCTGTACGCGCCGAGCGTCGTTGAGCTCGACCGTCACGTTGTCCACGCCGGCGGTGCGCCATGCCGCCTCGCGCGCGATGTAGATCGCCGCACCCCGGGTGGCGTCGCGGATCGTGTTGGCGCGGATCGTCACGTCGCGGCCGCCGACCAGCGCGATTCCGCGTCCCCAGTACTGGCCCGCAAGCGAATTGCCCTCGACCACGAGATCGTGCACCACGCGCCGCGCGCGCCGCACGTCGAGCTGGGCGGCGATGTCGCGCGCGCTCTCGCCGCGCCGGCCGAGGTACGACACGATGCCGATCATGTCGTCGCCGGTCTCGCGCACCGTGTTGTTCACGATGCGCCCGTGCGCCGAGCCCGCAGTCACGTGGATGCCGTCGGCGAGCGTTCTCCGCACGTCGTTCTCGGCGACGAGGAAATCGCGCGCATTGAACACGAAGATGCCGGCGCTCATCGCCGCGCCGGTCGCGTTGTCCGGCGCGGCGGGAACGATGCGATTGCCGCGCACCTCGTTGCCCGCCACCGGCGGCGCGTCCTCCGTCGGCGGTTGCACGACGATGCCCGACTGCTGCGGCTCGCCGCCGCGGCCGCGCGCCTGCCCGCTCAGCGTGAACCGATAGATGCTGGCGCGATCGGCCAGCAGCATCACCGCCGCGTCGCGCGGGTCGGTGGCGCGCAGCTCGGCACCCTGGCCCCACAGCTTGGTGCCCGGCACCGTCACGCGCAGCCGCTTCGAGTGCAGATAGCGGCCGGGTGGAAAGACCAGCCATTGGTCCGGCCGCAGCGCGTCGAGCGCGTGCTGGATCGCGTCAGTGTCGTCGCGACCATCGTCGGGCCGCGCGCCGAACTCGGTGACGCTGCGCGCGTTCGCGGGCGGCTGCGCCAGCGGCGCGAGGGCGGCGCACGGCGACAGGTCGGCGGCGGCGACGGGCACCGATGTTGCGTGGGCCACCACGCCGGCGAACGCCAGCCGCAGCGCGCCGCGCACCCACGCCGAGGATCCGCCATGCCCACGATGATCACCGCCCCGTTTGCCCGACACGCTGCATTGCCCGCCGCGCGCGACTTCATCGAAGGCGTGTGCAACCGTTCTGCGGCGCTGCTGCTGATCGTCCTGCTTGGTCCGTTGATGCTGCTCGTCGCCTGGCTGATCTGGCGCCGCGACGGCGCGCCCGTGCTGTTCTCGCACCTGCGCGTCGGCCGTGACGGCGAGTTGTTCGAATGCCTGAAGTTCCGCACCATGGTGCGCGACTCGGACGCGCGGCTCGCCGAGCTGCTGCGCGAGAGCCCGGTCGCACGCGAGGAATGGAACCGCGATCAGAAGCTGCATGACGATCCGCGCATCACGCCGGTCGGCCGCTTCCTGAGGCGCACCAGTCTGGACGAGCTGCCGCAGCTCTTCAACGTGGTGCGCGGCGAAATGAACCTGGTCGGTCCGCGGCCGATCGTGGTCGCTGAACTGCGCCGCTACGGTGGGTCGAAATTCCACTACCTTTCGGTCAAGCCCGGAATGACCGGTTTGTGGCAGGTCAGCGGCCGCCAGGAAACCACCTACGACGAGCGCGTGCGTCTCGACCGTACCTATGTCGAGCAGCGTTCGTTCCGCTTCGATTGCCTGATCCTCGCTCGCACCGTCGGTGTGGTGCTGCGCCGGGACGGTGTGTGAGCCGATGAGCGCGGTACTGTCGTCCGGCCGCGGGCGCGCGTCCGCCGCGATCGCGATCCCGCACGCGCCGTTGCGCGTGGTGCTGAACGGCCGCTTCCTGACGCAGCAGGCGACCGGCGTGCAGCGCTATGCGCGCGAGACCGTGCTCGCGCTCGACCGGCTGCTCGAACGTGACGCCGATCTGCGTGCGCGCGTGGCGCCGGAACTCGCGGTGCCGCGCGGCGCGGCACCGCTGCCGCTCGAACACATCGGCATGCGCGTGGTGCCGCGGCTGCGCGGCCATCTGTGGGAGCAGTTGGCGCTGCCGGCGGCGGCGCGCGGCGCCTACCTCGTCAACTTCGGCTACTCGGGCCCGATCGCCAAGCGCCGGCAACTGATCACGCTGCACGACGCTGCGGTGCGCGCAGTGACGCACTCCTACACCTGGCGCTACCGCCTGCTGCACGAGTCGCTCGTGCGCCTGCTCGCGCGCCGCGTCGACACGGTGATGACGGTGTCGCGGTTCTCGCGCGCCGAGCTGGCACGGCGCTACGACATCCGCTGCGGGCTGCTCGGCACCGAGGGTTGGCAGCACGCCGTGGCGCACGCCGGCGCGGACGCGACGCTGGCGAAGTTCGGGCTGCCGGCACACCGCTACCTGCTCGCGATCGCGGGCCCGGCGCCGCACAAGAACCTCGCGCTGATCGAGCGCGCGCTCGCGCGGCTCGATGCTTTCCCGTTCACGTGCGCGATCGTCGGCGCGCCGCCGCCGCGCGTGCTGCGCGTGCAGCCCGCTGCGGGCGCCGGAGTGCGGCTGCTCGGCTACGTCAGCGACGCCGAGCTGTCGCAGCTCTACCGGCACGCCGCGTGGCTGGTGCTGCCGTCGCTGTACGAGGGCTTCGGGCTGCCGGCGATCGAGGCGATGGGCAACGGCTGCCCGGTGCTCGCCGCCCGCGCCGGCGCGCTGCCCGAAGTGTGCGGCAGCGCCGCCCTGTACTTCGATCCGCGCGATCCTGGCTCGCTGGCCGCGCTGTTGCGGCGGGTCGCCGCCGAGCCCGCGCTGCGGCCCGCGATGGCCGCGCGCGCGTTCGCGCGCCTGAAGCGCTTCTCTTGGGACGCGAACGCGCGCGTGCTCGCGGATCACCTGCTGGCGCAGGCGCGCGGGCAGCGCACGGGAGTCGTCACGTGAGCCGGCCCGATCTTCAGCCGCCGCACGTGGTCCATGTAATCGAGCGCGCCGGCAACGGCTGCCTCGAATTCGCGCTGCGACTGATCGGCGAGCTCGATGCGCTCGGCTGCCGGCAGACGGTCATCGTCGGCGTCGGCCCCGCCGGCGGCACCGATCTGTCCCCGCTGCTGCCGCTGCGGGCCACGCTGGTCGAACTTGCCGACGTCACGCGGCTGCGGCTCGCGTTCGCGCGCGAGCTCACGCACGTGCTGCGCGAGTTGTGCACGGCGCCGCAACCGCCGATCGTGCATCTGCACGCGCAGACTTCGGCGCTGGTCGAGCGCCTCGTGCTGGCGCAGACGCACGGCCGCGCGCGCTGCTACTTCACGCCGCATTCGCTGCCGCTGCTGAACGCGCACGCCACTCTGGCGCGCGCGTCCAGCCACCTGATCGAACGCATCGCCGGGCGGCTGCCGATCACGCCCGTTGCGCGCGGTACCGGTGCGGCGCGCCGGCTGGCGCGCGCCGAGCGGCGGCCCGCGTTCGCGATCGAGGAACCGGTCGAAGACTGCTTCTTCGAGGCGGGCGCGCGTCCGTCGCAGCCGCCGGCCGTCGTCGGCATCGGGCGCGCCGCCAAGCACAACGCGCCGAACCTGTTCACGCGGCTGGCGCTGCGCTTCGAGATCGACGAGATCGACGCGCGTTTCGTGTGGATCGGCGACGGTGACACGGCGCGCCTGCGCGCGGCCGGCGTGCAGGTGCTGCCGCGCGGCGATGACCGCGCGCTGGCGGAGGCGCTGGCCGCGGCCACGGTGTGCGTGCAGACGTCGCCGTGGGAGGGCTTCCCGGCGGCGCTGGTGCGCGCGATGGCGGTCGGCCTGCCGTGCGTCGCCAGCGATGCCGCCAGTCATCGTGACGTGATCGTGCAGGGCGAGACCGGCTTCCTCGTGCATGACCTGGATGAGCTGGACGGCATCGTGCGATGGCTGCTCGACGCCCCCGCGCTGCGGCGGCGCCTGGGCGCCGCCGCGCGGCAGGCCGCGCGGCAGCGCTTCGGCTGCGAGCGATT
>JAKORH010000104.1 GCA_029777935.1 Pseudomonadota bacterium | reverse complement strand
GGCGGCGCCGGGTGTCCTCCCCGCGAAAGCGGGGATCCCGTGCCTTTCGATCTTCTCTGCTGGGTTCCCGCTTCCGCGGGAACGACACTGCCGAGCGCGCACCGATCGAGCCTGACCTGCGCTCGCCTAGCGCGAGGTCGGGTTCAGCTACGGCTGAAGCTGGGTCGCCCCGGCGAAGGCCGGGGCCCAAGTTCCGACGCTGAAATTAGGCCCCGGCCTGCGCCGGGGCGACGGCGTTGCCGGCATACCGATCGAGCCCGAGCTGCGCGCGCGTCTCGCGCGAGGCGATGCGCCGTTGCAGCCGTTGCCAGTTCGCGCCCTCGCGCGTGCGGTCGTGTTCACGGTGCCACAGGTGCAGCAGCCCGGTGGCGAATGCGCCTTTCTTCAGACCGACGCCCGCATTGACGAGCCGCACCGCGAAGTCGGAATCTTCGTAGCCCCAGCCCTGGAAGCTCTCGTCGAAGCCGTTGACCTTCTCGAGATCGCGCCGCCACACCGCCATGTTGCAGCCGCGCACGCGCGGCCAGCGCGCCCGGCCGATCTTGCGCAGCGGCCCGAGCGGCAGGCGCGCGAGCGGCAGCACGCGGTTGATGTCGCCGCGGCGGCGCGCGGCGATCCATTGCGCGAGTGTGAAGCGGTGGATCGGCAACTCCTCGGCGAGCACGCGGCGTGTGAACGTCTCCGACAGCAGCAGCCGGTTGCCGGCGACCATCCATGCGGGCTCGGCCAGTGCACGATGCTGCGCGACGAAGTCGGGCAGCGGCACGCAGTCGCCGTCGACGAAGACCAGATAGTCGCCTTGCGCGCGCGCCGCGGCGCGGTTGCGGATCGCAGCGAGCCGAAAGCCCGCGTCCTCGTGCCATACGTGCGCGATCGGAATCGGCGCACTCGCCGCGACCGACTCGACCAGTGCGCGCGTTTCGTCGCGCGAGCCGTCGTCGGCGACCAGCAACTCGAACTGGCGATCGGTCTGCTCGCAGAACCCTGCCAGCACCGCGCGCAGCGCATCGGGGCGGTTGTAGGTGGCGACGATGACCGAGATCATTCGCCGCGCCGCCGGCGTTGCGCGAGCAGCATCGCCTTCACGTAGCGGTAGTACGAGCCCTCGGCGTTGCTGACCGCGAGCATGAAGCCGTGCCTGCCGTCGAGGAAGCCGAGCTTGAACACGTAGGTGCGCAGGAACGCCGCGACGCCGTGCACGATCGCGGTCGCCAGCCCGGGCGTCGCGCCGCGCTCGGCGAGCGTCCGGGCCGACGCGGTGGAGTAGTCGTTGACCTTGTCGAGCACCGCTTCCATCGTACGGAAGCTGTAGTGCACCAGCGGTGCCGAAAGCCGTCCGACCCGGGCCTCGGTGACGAGCCGCTCGTGCACGCGCGCATCGTCGAAGCGCGCCGCGCCGCGCTTGAAGAGCCGGGTGCAGCGATCGGGCCACCAGCCGCCGTGCCGCATGAAGCGGCCGACGTAGTACGAGCGGCGCGGCATCTCGTACACGTCGAAACGGGGCGCGGCGAGCGCGTGCTCGATCTCGGCGCGCAATTCGGGGCTGACGCGCTCGTCGGCGTCGAGCGACAGCACCCACTCGCCGCGGCAGGCATCGAGCGCGCGGTTCTTCTGCGCGCCGAAGCCGGGCCAGTCGGTCTCGATCACGCGCACGCCGTGTGCGTGCGCGATCTCGACCGTCGCGTCGGTGCTGCCGCTGTCGACGACCACGATCTCGTCGGCGAAGTCCACGCTCGCGAGACACTCGGCGAGGTTGTGCGCCTCGTTGCGCGTGATAATCGCCACCGATAGCCGAGGAGCTGCGCTCATGTTGCCCCCTCCGCGCTTCGCGCTGTCCCCCCGAGGGAGCGCGAGCCGGACGGCGGGCATGCCACTGCGGCATGCCCGCCGCCTGCGAGCGTGCGAGCGCATGCTTGCGCGAGCGCGGCCTGCAAGGCCGAGCGCCTTCGGAGCGGCCGTGCGGCGCTCATCCCCGCGGCCGGCACTCGAAGCGGAGCCAGATCTCGAGCGCGCGCGGCAGCGCGTCCACGTGCGACGCCAGTTCGCGCAGCATCGCACGCGCCTCGAGGCTGCGGCCGGCGCGATACAGGTTCGCCGCGTGCACGCCGCCGTAATGGCGCCACAGCGCACGGTGCGCGGAGAACAGCGCCCGGTGCCGCCGCCACAGCGATCCCGACGCCGACGCATGGATGTCGGTCTTCGAGTCGCGGCTCAGGCTGGCTCCTGCGTGCTCGTGCACGCGCACCAGCGGCTCGCGCAGCAGCAGCGGTGTTGCGCGCGCCTCGACCGCGCGCATCAGCAGGTCGATGTCCTCCGAAACCGCGAGCGAGGGGTCGAATCCGCCGAGCCGCCGCAGCAGATCGCTGCGCATCGCCAGCCCGCGCGAGGCGGAGGCGCGGCGCAGGAAGGCGTGGTTCGCGGCGCCGGCGTCGTAGGGTTCGGCGCGCGTCGTGCCGTCGGCGAACACGCGCGTGACGCCGGTCATGCAGAACGCGGCGCGCGGCTGCGCGTCGAACGCGGCGGCGACGCGCTCCAGATACGCCGGCTCGTATTCGTCGTCGTCGTCGAGGAACGCGACCAGCGGCGCGCGCGCGAGAGCGATGCCGCGGTTGCGCGCGGCGGCCGCGCCCATCGAATCTGCATTGCGCTCGAGGCGGATACGCGGGTCGGCGCCTTCGCCTTCAATCGCCACGGTGGCGCCCGGCGCGGAGCCGTCGTCGATCACGATCCATTCCCACGCACCGAAGCGCTGCGCGCGCAGCGACGCGAGCGCGCGCGCCAGCAGCTCGGGCCGGTCCCGGGTCGGCGTGACCACGCTTACCGCCGGTAGACTTGCGGGCTGTTCCGGCACCGTCTGGTCGCCATTGATCGATCCCGCGAATGCTATCCGATGGAGGGCGGCGTGCCGCGCGCGGTGACCGCGGCGGTCGCGCGGCCGGAGCGCTCGCGCGCCGACACCGTGCTTGCCGCCGCGCGCATCTGCGCGCTGGTCGCGCTGGTTGGCACCTTCACCAACCCGATCGCGGTCAACTGGGGTGCGGGCCTGATGCTGATCGCGCTGGTGCGGCTGCCCGACGCGCGCGCGCGCCTGCGCGCGCTGCTGGCCGAGCCGCTGCCGCGCGCGGCGCTTGCGCTGTTCGCCGTGATCGCGGCTTCGATGCTGTGGAGCACCGCACCGTGGCCGCAGCGCTTCGCGCACTTCTGGAGCTGGCGCACGCTGATCGTGCTGATGGGCGCGCTGGCGCTGTTCGACAGCCGCGCGTGGAAGCTCAGGCTGGTGCTGACGCTGGTCGCGGCGACTTCGATCGGAGCGGTCGTCGCGTGGATCTCGTGGGCGCTCGACTATCCCCTTTACGACATCCATCCGGCGGGCACGGCGCTGCGCGACGGAGTGACGCAGGGTCTCGCCTTCGCGGCCGCCGCGTTTCTCGCCGTCGTCGCGGCGCTCTATGAAGAAGGGCTGTCGCGTCGCATGCGCGGCGCACTCGTCGCCGCGGCCGCGCTGCTGATCGCGAGCCTGTTCTTCGTCACCGCCGGCCGCAGCCCGCAGATCGGTCTGGTCGTGATGGTCGGAACCGCCGCCATGCTGCTCGCCCGTGGGCGTGCGCGCGGGGCAGTGCTGGCCGGCATCGTCGTCGTCTTCAGCGCCGGCGTGCTGCTGGCGCCGATGGCAAAGGAGCGCTTCGAGCTGGGCTGGCAGCAGGCCACTGACACCAACCCGTCGATCGATGGCGGCTCGGTCGGGTTCCGGCTGCTGCTGTGGCGCGAGACCGCGCGGCTGATCGCCGAACGGCCGCTGCTCGGCTACGGCAGCGGCGGCTTCGCACCCGCGTACAACGCCCGCGTGACGCACGAATACACCGACTGGCGGCGGCGCGAGGGCACGGATCCGCACAATCAGTACCTGTGGGTCCAGGTGCAGGCCGGCGTGCCCGGCACGCTGGCGTTCGCGCTGCTGCTGCTGGCCGCCACGCGCCAGCGCGCGCCGGCGCCCTATCGCGCGGCGGCGCTTGCGATCCTGGCGATGTGGTGCACGACCAGCCTCGCCAACTCGCATTTCGAGAGCTTTGACGCCGGGCACATGATCGCCTTGCTGCTGGGCTGCCTGCTGGCGCGCGAGAGCGATCACTCCGCCAGTGCCCGCAGCACGGCGGCCTCGACTTCGCCGTAGGACGGCCAGCCCGCCCCCGAACCGAGCAGCGTCGCGCGCGCGCCCCACGGCCTGGTGGCGGCCGGATCGGTAACGCCGAACACGCTGACGAGCCTGGCTCCGACGGCGGCGGCAAGGTGCCCCGCTCCGCTGTCGTTGGCGACGACAAGGCGGCTCGCGGCGAGCAGCGCGGCGAACGTGCCGACGTCGGTTTCAGCGAGCAGAGCGGCGTTCGGCGTGGCTTGCCGCGCCGCGTCGCGCTCGCCGGGGCCGGGGCAGACGACGACGCGCTCGCCGCGCGCGCGCAGTGTGTCGGCGAGCGCACCGAACCCGCTCCACGCCTTGACCCGGCCGCGATGCAGGCCGACGGCGACCGGGCACAACACGACATAGGTCCCATCGACGCCGGCATCATGCAGCAGTGTGCGCGCGCGCTGCGTAGCCTCGCCGGTCACGCGCAAGTCGAGTTCGCCCGGCGGCGGCGCATCCGGCACGAACTGCGCGGCGAGCCGCCAGTAGTACTCGACCATGTGCACGCCGCGTCCGATCCTCGGCCGCGCCACCGCGCGCCCGAGCAGCAGGCTGCGGCCGTCGGCCGCGTAGCCGAGCGCGCGCACGCCGGCGAGCCGGAATTCGAGCGCGGTCGAAAACGAGTTCGTGAACAGCAGCCCCCCCGCGCGCGCATGCATGCGCTGCCACGCGCGCAGCGCGCGCAGCCGCTCTGCACGCAGCGCCGGCAGCGTGATCACCGGCCACGGATAAGCGGCGAACAGCGCCTGTGCCCAGCCGCGCCCGGCGAGAGTCGGCTCGAAGCCGTGCCCGGCCAGCAGCCGCAGCGCCGGCAGCGTCATGCAGGCATCGCCGAGGTGATTGGGCAGGCGGACGAGGAGCGACGGCATCGGTCGGAGTTGATCGCCTACACTACGGCCACGCGGCGAGCCGCGCGATTCTAGGGCCGCCCCTCGCGATGAACGATCCGACCCTGTCCCGCCCCGCGTTCTACGCCGATCCCGTGTTCCGCCGCCTGCTGCGGCTGGTGATGGCACACCGAGCCTGGCTCGCGATCGCCGTGGTGGCGATGCTGATCACGGCCGCCACCGAAGCGGCGATTCCGAAGCTCACCGGCATGCTGCTCGACCAGGGCTTCTACGAGCGCAACGACCGGGCCGGCATCTGGATTCCGGCCGCGTTCGTGGGGCTTTTCATCGTGCGCGGGCTGTCGACGTTCGCCAGCAGCTACCTGCTGAACCACGCGTCGCAGCTCGTGCTGCTCGACCTGCGCGCGGCGATGTTCGAGCGGCTGCTGCACTGGCCGCAGACCGCGATCGAGAACACGCCGTCGGGCATGGTGATCTCCAAGTTCATCAACGAGGCGAGCAACGCGCTCGGCCTGACGGCCGAGGTGCTGACCACCGCGGTGCGCGACTCGCTGACGGTGCTGGCGCTGGTGGGTGTGCTGCTGTACTACAACTGGCAGCTCACGCTGCTGATCCTGGTGGTCACGCCGCTGGTGGCGCTGGTGCTGCGATTGTTCAGTGCGCGGCTGCGGCGGCTGAACCTGCAG
The DNA here is from genome assembly GCA_029777935.1 of Pseudomonadota bacterium. Next base: position 12,646 of record JAKORH010000104.1, on the reverse strand, counting down.
AACCAGCAGATGCTGGGCGAGATGACGCGCGCGGTGCAGGAGGCGCACGAGGGCAGCCGCGTGATCAAGGTCTACGGCGGCTTCGATTACGAGCGCGAGCGCTTCGGCGCGATCAACGACAAGCTGCGCCGCTTCGCCATGAAGATGCAGGTCGCGTGGTCGGCGGCGTCGCCGCTGACGCAGATCATCGCCGCGATCGCGCTGGCGCTGGTGATCGGCGCCGCGCTGTGGCAGGCGCGTGCCGCCAACTTCTCCGCCGGCGAGTTCATGACGTTCCTGACCGCGGCGCTGCTGCTGCTGCAGCCGCTGCGGCACCTGGCGGCGCTGAACGGCCCGCTGGCGCGCATGCTGGCGGCGGGCGAGAGCGTGTTCGCGCAGGTCGACTCGCGCCGGGAGGCCGATACCGGAACGCGTGTCCTCGATCGTGCCGCCGGCGCGATCGAGTTCAAGCGCGTCGCGCACCAGTATCCTGGCACCGCGCAGCCGGCGCTGGCCGACGTGTCGCTCTGCGTGCGTCCGGGCGAGATGGTCGCGCTGGTGGGCGCCAGCGGCGCCGGCAAGACCACGGTAATCAATCTGATCCCGCGCTTCATCGACCCGACCGCGGGCGCGGTGTTGATCGACGGCATCGATGTGCGCGATCTCACGCTCGACAGCCTGCGGCGACAGATCGCGCTGGTGTCGCAGGACGTGGTGCTGTTCGACGACACGATCGCCGCCAACATCGGCTATGGCGCGGCCCGCGCCGCCTCGGCGGCCGAGATCCGCGCCGCCGCCGAAGCCGCATACCTGCTGCCTTTCATCGACTCGCTGCCGCACGGGCTCGACACGCGCGTGGGCGAGGGCGCGGTGAAGCTCTCGGGCGGGCAGCGCCAGCGACTGTCGATCGCGCGCGCGCTGCTGAAGAACGCGCCGATCCTGCTGCTCGACGAGGCGACGTCGGCGCTCGACTCGGAGTCCGAACGCTTCATCCAGGCTTCGCTCGAGCGGCTGCTGCGCGGGCGTACGACGATCGTGGTCGCGCACCGGTTGTCGACTATCGAACGCGCCGACCGCATCGCGGTGCTCGACGCCGGACGCCTGGTCGAGATCGGCACGCACGGGCAACTGCTGGCGCGCGGCGGCCTGTATTCGAATCTGTATCGCATCCAGTTCGCAACCCCTGCGGAGGTCACGCCATGAATGCCCCTGCCCAGCGCATCAGCCGCTATCCGGTGCCGGAACTGAAGGATCTGCCGGAAGACATCCGCAGCCGCATCCTCGCGGTGCAGGAGAAGTCGGGCTTCGTGCCCAACGTGTTCCTGACGCTCGCGCACCGGCCGGACGAGTTCCGTGCGTTCTTCGCCTTCCACGACGCGCTGATGGAGAAGGACAGCGGCCTGACCAAGGCCGAGCGCGAGATGATCGTGGTCGCGACCAGCGGCGCCAACCAGTGCCATTACTGCGTGGTCGCGCACGGCGCGATCCTGCGCATCCGCGCGAAGAACCCGCGGGTGGCCGACCAGGTCGCGATCAACTATCGCAAGGCCGACATCACGCCGCGGCAGAAGGCGATGCTCGACTTCGCGCTGAAGGTCGCCACCGAGGCGTACGCGATCGAAGACGCGGATTTCGAGAGGTTGAAAGCGCACGGTTTCATCGACGAGGACATCTGGGACATCGGCGCGGTGGCCGCGTTCTTCGCGCTGTCCAACCGCATGGCCAACCTGATCGACATGCGGCCGAACGATGAGTTCTATCTGCTCGGGCGCGTGCCGAAGGGCTGAGCGCGGCGAACGGATGTGATGTCCGCATACACGGGCATCCAGCCCGCGCAGCCGTCACTGGATCCCCACTGGAGCTTGCCCCCGAGTGCCTGAATCGGGGGCGGGAATGACGCTCGAAGCGCTCTGCTGCCCTCCATGCGAGGGCGGGTGCCGAAGGGCTGAGTGCCTCGTCGTCCCGGCGAAGGCCGGGACCCAAGTTTCGACGCAGCAAATTGGGCCCCGGCCCCGGCTTACACCCTGCCGGGGCAGGCTCTGCGCCGGGGCGACGCCTATCTTCCGTCGTCGTTACATCAGCACGATGTCGTACTGTTCCTGGTGGTAGACGGTCTCGACCTGCATCGAGATCGGCTTGCCGATGAAGTCGGAGAGCATCGCCAGCGACTGCGATTCCTCCTCGAGGAAGAGGTCGACCACGGTCTGCGCCGCCAGGATGCGGAACTCGCGCGTCTCGGCGAACTGGCGCGCCTCGCGCAGTATCTCGCGCAGGATCTCGTAGCACACGGTGCGCGCAGTCTTGATTTCGCCGCGGCCGCCGCAGGTCGGACAAGGCTCGCACAGGATGTGCGCCAGCGATTCGCGCGTGCGCTTGCGTGTCATCTCGACCAGCCCGAGCTGCGTGAAGCCGCTCACCGTGACGCGGGTGCGGTCGCGCGCCAGCGCCTTCTTGAATTCCGTCAGCACCGCGTCCCGGTGTTCCGCGGTCGTCATGTCGATGAAGTCGACCACGATGATGCCGCCGAGATTGCGCAGTCTGAGCTGGCGCGCGATCGCCTGCGCGGCCTCGAGGTTGGTCTTGAAGATCGTGTCGTCGAAGCTGCGCGTGCCGACGAAGCCGCCGGTGTTGACGTCGATCGTCGTCATCGCCTCGGTCTGGTCGATGATCAGATAGCCGCCGCTCTTCAGGTCGACACGGCGGCCGAGCGCTTTCTCGATCTCGTCGTCGATCTGGTACAGGTCGAACAGCGGCCGCTCCCCCGCGTAGTGCGCGAGCGCGCCGGCGGCCTTCGGCACGTACTGCTGGGCGAACGCCTGCAGCGCGACGAAGTTCTCGCGCGAATCGACCTGGATGGTCTGCGTCTGGTCGGTCACGACGTCGCGCAGCACGCGCTGCGACAGCGACAGCTCCTGGTACAGCAGTGCCGGCGCCGGCACCTGCGACGAGGCCTCGCGGATCTGGGTCCAGCGCTTGCGCAGGTATTCGATGTCGGCGAGCAGCTCGGCCTCGGTCGCGTCCTCCGCGCTGGTGCGGATGATGTAGCCGCCGCGCTCGCCGGCGGGCACCAGCCGCGCCAGCGTATCGCGCAGGTTGGCGCGCTCGGCCTCGTCCTCGATCCGCTGCGACACGCCGATGTGCGGGTCCTGCGGCAGATAGACCAGCGTACGCCCGGCGAGACTGACCTGCGTCGACAGCCGCGCGCCCTTGGTGCCGATCGGGTCCTTGACCACCTGCACCAGCAGCGAATCGCCTTCGCGCACGAGGCGTTCGATCGGCGGCGGGCGGTCGCCGTTGCTCTGCCGATACTCCCAGATGTCGGCTACGTGCAGAAACGCCGCGCGTTCCAGACCGATGTCGACGAACGCCGACTGCATGCCCGGCAGCACGCGCGCCACGCGACCGAGGTAGATGTTGCCCACCAGCCCGCGCATCGCGCTGCGCTCGATGTGCAGCTCCTGCACGACGCCCGCGATCAGCACGGCGACGCGCGTCTCCTGCGGGGTGATGTTGACCAGGATGTCTTCCATGAAGTCGGCAGCGGTCAGTCGGCAGTCGGCAGCATACCTATGACTGCCCGCCGAGGTCCCGCCGCCGCCGCCTTCTACTGCCGACTGCGGACTGCCGTCCGCCGACCGCAGTTACAGCACCGGCATCCCCGCCTGCTTCAGCAGTTCGGCGGTCTCCGCCAGCGGCAGTCCCATCACGCCGGAGTAGCTGCCTTCGATGCGATCGATGAAGATCGCGGCCAGGCCCTGGATCGCGTAACCGCCGGCCTTGTCGTATGGCTCGGCGGTCGCGCAGTAGCAGGTGACTTCTTCGTCGCGGATCGCGCGCATCCTGACCAGCGTGGTCGACGTGACGACGTTCACGCGCGGCGTCGTCACGCCGCCGAACGCGAGCGCCACCGAGGTGCGCACTTCGTGCGCGCGGCCGGACAAACGCCGCAAGGAGGCGGCCGCGGCATCGGGGTTGGCCGGCTTGCCCAGCACTTCGCCGTCGACGATCACGATCGTGTCGGCCGCCAGTACCGGCTTCATCAGCATCGACCGCATCATGATCACGCGCAGCCCGTACTCGGCCTTCGCGTGTGCGATGCGTTCGACGTACGCCGCCGCCGACTCGTCGGCGTGCTGCTCCTCGTCGATGTCGGGCCCGCGCGGCTGCGACAGACGCAGCAGCAGCGGCTCGAAGCGCACGCCGATCTGCTTCAGAAGTTCGCGCCGGCGCGAGCTGCGGGAGGCGAGGTACAGATCGGTCACGGCGTCACGCGCGGTGATAGGGATGGTTGGCGAGCACCGACCACGCGCGGTAGATCTGCTCGACGAGCACGACCCGCGCCAGCGCGTGCGGCAGCGTCATGCTCGATAGGCGCAGCACGACGCGCGCAGCGCGCTTCACGTCGGCCGCCAGTCCGTCAGGGCCGCCGATGACGAAAGCGACGTTCTCCGCGGCATCGCGCCACTTGCCGAGCTCCTGCGCCAGCCGCGCGGTGGTCCAGTCCTGCCCGCGCTCGTCGAGCGCCACGACGACGGCGCCGGCGGCAATCGCAGCGCGCAGCCTTGCGCCTTCCGCGGCAAGGATGCGCTCGAGCGGCTGGCCACTGCGCGGTTCGGCTTTGACTTCGTTGATCGTCACGGCACATCCGGAAGGAAACCGCTGGACGAAATCGGCGATTGCATCATTAGCCCAGCGCGGCAGGCGCTGGCCGACGGCCACAATGGCGATTTTCACCGGCAAGGCCGGCCGGCGGGATACCGCGCTCGGTCTAATGCGCGCGCAATCACGCCGGCGCCGCCGAACGGCGCGGGGCCGCCTCGAGCTTCATCCGCACCGGCTTGCCGCCCCAGATCTCCTCCAGTGCGTAGTACTTTCGGATCGCCGGCTGCATCACGTGGACGACCACGTCGCCCAGATCGACCAGCACCCATTCGCCGGCGTCGCTGCCTTCGACGCTGACGACGTGGCCGCCGGCGGCCTTGACCTTCTCGGCGACGTGCGCCGCCAGCGCGCGAGTCTGGCGGTTCGACGTGCCGCTGGCGACGATAACGCGATCGAACAGTTCCGACAGCTTCGTCGTATTCAGCACCACGATGTCCTGCGCCTTCACGTCTTGCAGCGCATCGACGACGAGGCGCTGCAGCTTGCGGATGTCCATGCGGTGTGCGGTAGGTTCAGCGATAGAGCGAATGCGCCCGAATATAGTCGAGCACCGCTGCCGGCACGATCGCAGCCAGGCGCGCGTCGCGCCCGGGCGCCGGAGGCGCGGCGAGCAGCGCGCGGATCTCGGTGGCCGAGGCGTCGACCGGTGTCATGTCGATCTCGACCACCGCGCCGGCGGGCCGCGCCCGGATCGCGTCCGGCCGTTCCCAGTGCGAGTTGTAGAAATCCTGCAGCGGCCAGGACAGCGTCAGCACGGCGTCGTTGCGGCGCGCGACCGCCAGATGCGCGTACTCCAGCAGATGCTGCCACTCGCGCCACGTGTCGAGGCGCTGCATCTGGTCGCCGCCGATGATCAGGACCAGCGGCACGTCGTCGCCGAGCTTCGAGCGCAGCGCGCGCAGCGTGTCGATCGTGTAGGTCGGGCCGGCGCGTTCGATCTCGTGCCGGTCGAGCGCCAATCCCCCTTCGCCCGCTTCGCCCTCGAGCGCGAGCTCCACCATCCGCGCGCGCTGCGCGGCACCGGCGACGGGATGCTTCTGCCACGGCTGCCCGGCGACGACGAAGCGCACCTCGGCCAGCGCGAGCTGCGCCAGCGCATCGCGCGCGAGCTGCAGGTGCCCGACGTGGATCGGATCGAAGCTGCCGCCGAGCAGGCCGATCGCGGATGACGAAGTGTTGTGCTGTGCCACCGATATTCCGGGCTGTTCTGGGCTGACGCTATCGCGTTCGATGCGGGGAGTCGGACCCAAACGGAGTCCGGGGCGGATGGAGCTTCAAGATCGTCTCAACAGAAAGTGTCGAGTTTGCCTGAACAGGCTGCGCATGCTCACCAGTGCACGCTTGGGCGCGTGCCGGAGGCTCCACGCTGAGCCGGAAATGCGCCGCCGAATGTGATCAGCCAATGCAAAGTCATCCGGTTCCGGGATGTGCAGACTTCCTCTTTCAATCGCGACAAAGCCTTGATGGACGAAGATCCTTCTGATGAGACCTGAAGACGTCCCGGTCGCTTCAACGAGGGCATGCACGAAGTCGGTCAAGGCTCGCTCGTTCGCCCACGGATGGCCCGGATCCGAAAACTCCTGCCAGTGCGTCCAGGCCCAGTCTTCAACGATATACAAGCCGCCCGGGCGCAGACAGGGAAAGAGGACCTCGAAGCTTGCCAGCGTGGGCCGATACAGGTGCGACGCATCGTCGATCACGAGATCAAGCCCGTGAGCAAACTCCGCCCGGAGGATCGCGCGAAGTCGCGGGCGATCCTGCTGATCGCATCCCCAGAGCAACCGTATTCCCGAACCGGACCCACGCTCGAGAACATAGCGCTCGAGGTTCGCCGAGTCCGCGCCATGTTCTATGTCGATTGCGACGTGAATCTTGGGCCTGAGCACTTCATGCCAGAAGACGACACTGCCTCCCTTCCAGATTCCCAACTCCAGGACGGCGTCCGGATGAAACGCGGGCAACGCATCGAACAGGAGTTCGTACTGATCCACCAACGGCTTGGTCTTGTGCAGGACGAAGCCCTGACGATCGGTTCCGCTCGACCCGGCGTGCTCCAGACGGAAAGACAGATCGTTGATCGACGCCCGGTCTGCGGCCCAGGTCACCGATCTGATGGTGTTTGCTATGGAATTCTGATTTGCCACGACTCTGATCTGGAACGTCGCGACGCGTTCTTCACAAACCGCACCAAGGGCGCCTTTGCGCGTTCACACCCAATCGCGCGGTCGCAGGAAGTCGGAATACAAGTTCGCCTCGGGAGTGCCCGCCGCCGGCTGCCAGTCGTAGCGCCACTTCACCAGCGGCGGCAGCGACATCAGGATCGACTCGGTGCGCCCGCCCGACTGCAGGCCGAACAACGTGCCGCGGTCGTACACGAGATTGAACTCGACATAGCGGCCGCGTCGGTACGCCTGGAAATCGCGCTCGCGTTCGCCGAACGGGTGATTCCAGCGCCGTTCGACGATCGGCACATAGGCGTCGAGGAAGGCGTTGCCGACTGCGCGCAGCAAGGCGAAGCTGCGCTCGAAGCCGGGCAGATCAAGATCGTCGAAGAAGATGCCGCCGGCGCCGCGTCGCTCGTTGCGGTGCTTCAGGAAGAAGTACTCGTCGCACCACTTCTTGAAGCGCGGATGCAGGTCGGCGCCGAACGGCTCGAGCGCAGCCTTGCAGGTCGCATGGAAGTGGCGCGCATCCTCCTCGAAGCCGTAATAGGGCGTCAGGTCCATCCCGCCGCCGAACCACCAGACATCTTCGCTTCGCTTCGATGTCGGGCGGTTCGCCACAAGGTCGGGCTCACCCTCTCCCCCCGCCCCCTCTCCCAGGGGAGAGGGGGTGGCATTCGGCGCCCGCGCGACGAAGAAGCGCACGTTCATGTGCACCGTCGGCACGTACGGATTGCGCGGATGGAACACCAGCGACACGCCCATCGCCTCGAAGCCGCGGCCGGCAAGTTCGGGCCGGTGCGCCGACGCCGACGGCGGCAGTTGCGCGCCCTTGACGTGCGAGAACGCTACACCGCCGCGCTCGAGCAGATTGCCGTCCTCGACGATGCGCGTCAGCCCGCCGCCGGCCAGCGGCGCGTCGTGCGGCTTCTCCCACACGTCGCGCAGGAAGGCTCGGCCCTCGAACTGCTCGAATCTCGAAACGATGCGTTCCTGCAGGCCGAGCAGGTATTCGCGCACCGATTGCGAGTCGACGAACTCGCTCATTGAAGGTGCCGCCCGATGAACCCCAGCACCGCCTCGTACCACGCGACGATGTTCTTCGGCTTCAGTATCCAGTGGTTCTCGTCGGGGAACAGCAGCAGTTCGCTGTCGACGCCGTGGTACTGCAACGCTTCGAACAGGTTCAGTCCCTCGTTGACCGGGCAGCGGTAGTCGAGTTCGCCGTGGATGATCAGCACCGGCGACTTCCAGTTGCGAATGTGGCGCACCGGCGCGTAGCGGTCGAACTGTGCCATGTCCTCGTACGGATTCTCGCCGCCCATCTCCAGATACCACCACGCCGGGTGGTCGGTGGTGCCGGTGAACTGCGCCATGGTGACGATGCTGGCGTGCGTGATCAGGCAGCGGAACCGATCGGTCTGCGTGCCGATCCAGTTGGTCATGTAGCCGCCGAACGACCCGCCCATCGCCATCGTGCGCGCAGCGTCGATGTCGGGACGCGCGACGAGCGCGTCGGTGACCGCCATCAGGTCCTGGTAGCACTGGCCGCCCCACACGTTGCCCCAGATGCCCTGGACGAATTCCTGGCCGAAGCCGGTCGATCCGCGCGGGTTGGGCAGCGCCACCGCGTAACCCGCGGCCACCGCGAGCAGCGGGTTCCAGCGCCAGTGCCAGCCGTCGACGTCCATGCCGATCGGCCCGCCGTGGATCCACAGCGCGAGCGGCAGCTTGCCGCTCGCGCCCTTCGGCTTGACGAGGAAGGACTGGATCGGCGCGCCGTCGGTCGACGGCGTAGTGAAGCTCTCGACCTCGGCCCACTCGGCCGCCGGCGTGAAGCCCGACAGTCGCGCCAGAGGCATCGGCGTCGACACGGGGCTCGGCTCGACGCTGAAGCATTCGGGCGCATCGAGCAGCGTGGAGCGGATGCCGACGATGCGGCCGTCCGGCAGCACGTCGAGGTTCGAGTGCGCGCCGCCGGCCGCCCACGCGGTGATGCGTTCGACCGTGCCGTTGGCGGCGTCTATCGTGAACACCGGCGTGTGGCCTTCGTCGTCGGCGGTGACGATCAGGTGCTTGCCGCCCGGACTCCAGCGCGCGATGGCGGGCCAGCGGTCCCAGTGCGCGGCCAGTTGCCGCAGTTCGCCGCTGGCGATGTCGATGATCGTCGCCACCGGTCTCGGCGCGAGCCTGGGGCTGCGCGTCGCGCGCGTGGCGGCGATGCGGCTGCCGTCGGGCGACAACAGCGGCGTCTCGAAATTGACGTTGTCCGCTTCTCCGTACACGCGCTGCGCGTTGGTCTCGAGGTCGATCACCAGCAGCGTGCTGTCCAGTTCACGGTCCTTGCCGATCGTCTGCCGCGTCACCACGACGCGCCGGCCGTCGGCGGAGACATCGAGCGCCGGTTCGATCGCGAATTCGCGCCGCGCCGCGGGCGTCAGGTCGACGCGGCCGCCGCCGTCGGCGTCGCAGGCGATCACGTGCGTGCACGGCAGGTCCGGGTTCTCGTGCAGCCAGTGGTCCCAGTGCCGCACCGGCTGGCGCGTGAAGCGGCGCGCGCTCGGGCCCTCCTTGGCGCGCTTGCTGATCGTTTCGCGCTGTTTCTCGGGCGGCACGCCGGCGATCACCGGCGCGAACAGCACCATGCGGCCCGCGCCGCGCGCGAAGCGAAAACCCTCGACGCCGAGCGGCTCGTCGGTGAGCTGGCGCGGCTCGCCGCCCTCCCTGGGCAGCAGCCACACCTGCATCCGCCTTTCCGCGTCCTCGTCAGGCTTGATCTCGTTCGGTTGCCGGTTGGAGAGGAAGCCGAGCGCGCCGTCGTGGCGGAAGCACGGCGCGGTGTCCTTGCAGTCGCCGCGCGTCAACTGCACGGCCGGCGAGCCGTCGGTCGGCACGCGCCACAGGTCGCTGACGTACCTGGCGCCGTCGCGGTCGAGGCGCTGCACGGCCACCGCGAGCCACGCGCCGTCGGGCGACGCCGCGATCTCGGTCACGCGCTTCAGATTGACGTGCTGTTCGACCGTGTAGCTCACGCTGTGCTCCCGCGGGTTGTGTTCGCCGAGTGCCCCGTACGGATCAGCGCGCGATGGCCGATGTCGGTGCGGTACTGGCTGCCCGCGAACTTCACCTGCGCGACCGCCTCGTACGCGCGCCGCTGCGCGGCGCGCACGCTGTCGCCGAGCGCGGTCACGCACAGGACGCGCCCGCCGCTGGTGGCGAGCGTGCCGTCTGCACACAACTCGGTGCCCGCATGGAAGGTCACGCAGTCCTCGGTGTCCGCCGGCAGGTTCATGATCACGTCGCCCTTGCGCGGCGCGTCCGGATAGCCGGCGGCGGCCACGACGACGCCGAGCGCGCTGCGGCGGTCCCACTCGGCCTCGACGCGATCGAGCGTGCCGTCGAGCGCGTGCTCGAGCAGCTCAACCAGGTCGCTCTTCAGCCGCAGCATGATCGGCTGCGTCTCCGGATCGCCCATGCGGCAGTTGAACTCGAGCGTGCGCGGCTTTCCGCTGTCGTCGATCATCAGCCCGGCGTACAGGAAGCCCGTGTAGACGATGCCGTCGGCCGCCATCCCCTGCACGGTCGGCAGGATGATCTCGCGCATCACGCGTGCGTGCAGCGTCGGAGTGATCACCGGCGCCGGCGAGTACGCGCCCATGCCGCCGGTGTTCGGCCCCTGGTCGCCGTCGCGCAGCCGCTTGTGGTCCTGGCTGCTCGCCAGCGCCAGTACGTTGCGGCCGTCGCACATCACGATGAAGCTCGCCTCCTCGCCGGCGAGGAAGTCCTCGATCACCACGCGTGCGCCCGCCGTGCCCATCCGGCGGTCGAGCAGCATCGCGTCGATCGCTGCGTGCGCCTCCGCGGGCGACTGCGCGACCACCACGCCCTTGCCGGCGGCCAGGCCGTCGGCCTTGATCACGATCGGCGCACCCTTGCGCTCGACATGGGCGTGTGCGCCGGCGGCGTCGGTGAAGGTTTCGTAGTCGGCAGTCGGAATGCCGTGGCGTTTCATGAACGCCTTGGCAAAGTCCTTCGAACTTTCGAGCTGCGCCGCCGCCTGCGTCGGCCCGAACACGGGCAGCCCCCGCGCGCGCAACGTGTCGACCGCGCCTGCGGCCAGCGGCGCCTCGGGGCCGACCACCGTCAGAGTCACGTCGTTTTCGCGCGCGAAGTCCGCCAGCCGTGCGACATCGGTGATCGGCACGTTCGCCAGCCGCGCGTGTGGCCCGCGATCGCGCGCGGTGCCGCCGTTGCCCGGCGCGACGAACACGGTCTGCACCCGCGGTGACTGCGCGAGCTTCCACGCCAGCGCGTGCTCGCGCCCGCCGCCGCCGATCACCAGGAGCTTCATCCTTCGATCGCCGCGGTCGTATATACGGCCTGCACGTCATCGAGATCGTCGACTGCGTCGAGCAGCTTCTGCATGCGCTGGCCGTCCTCACCTGTCAGGACGGTTTCGGCGAGCGGCTTCATCGTCACTTCGGCGATCTCCGGCTTCAGGCCGGCCTTCACGAGTGCGTCCTGCACGGTGCCGAAATCGCCGGGCGCGCAGATGACTTCGATCGAGCCGTCCTCGTTGCTCGTGACGTCGTCGGCGCCGGCGTCGAGCGCGGCTTCCATTACCCGGTCCTCCGACGTCCCGGGGGCGAAGACGAACTGGCCGCAGTGCCGGAAGTTGAACGCGACCGAGCCGTCGGTGCCAAGGTTGCCGCCGTTTTTCGACAGCGCATGGCGGACCTCGGCCACCGTGCGCGTGCGATTGTCGGTCACGCAATCGATCATGATCGCGGCACCATTGATGCCGTAGCCCTCGTAGCGGATCTCCTCGAGGCTCTGGCCTTCGGCCTTGCCGGCGCCGCGCGCGATCGCGGCGTTGACCTTGTCTTTCGGCACGTTCGCGAGCCGCGCCTTGTCGAGCGCCAGCCGCAGCCGCGCGTTCATCGCCGGATCGCCGCCGCCGTCGCGCGCGGCGATCTGCACCTCACGGATGACTTTGGTCCAAAGCGAACCGCGCTTGGCGTCCTGGCGGTTCTTGCGATGCTGGATATTGGCCCATTTTGAGTGGCCGGCCATGGGGATTCCCGAGACGGAAGGGGTACTGCGAGCGGGCGCGAATTCTAACAACCGTGATCCATGATCCGCGATCCGTGTGAAGCCCTGCATGCGCTACGCTCTGCTCAATCCTCGATCCTCGATCCTCCCCGAGGTCCAAATGTCCGACCCCCTCGTCATCGCCAAGGCCGGAACGACCGAGCTGGCGCTGCTGCCGGCGCTGGCCAATCGCCACGGCTGCATCACGGGCGCGACCGGAACCGGCAAGACGGTCACGTTGCAGAAGCTGGCCGAGAGCTTCTCGAGGATCGGCGTGCCGGTGTTCATGGCGGACGTCAAGGGGGACCTGACCGGCATCAGCAAGCCCGGGGCGCTGTCCGACAAGCTGAAGGCGCGGTTCGATCTGCTGAAGGTCGACGCGCCGAAATGGGAAGGCTGCCCGGTCACGCTGTGGGACGTGTTCGGCGAACAGGGGCATCCGGTGCGCGCGACGATCTCCGACATGGGGCCGCTGCTGCTGGCGCGCCTGCTGGCGCTGAACGAAACGCAGGAAGGCGTGCTGGCCCTGGTGTTCAAGGTTGCCGACGACAACGGCCTGCTGCTGCTCGACCTGAAGGACCTGCGCGCGCTGCTGCAGTTCGTCGGCGACAACGCCGACAAGTTCAAGACTCAGTACGGCAACGTGTCGGCGGCGTCGATCGGCGCGATCCAGCGCGGGCTGCTGCAGCTCGAGCAGCAGGGCGGCGAGAAGTTCTTCGGCGAGCCGATGCTGAACATCGACGACCTGATGC
>JAKORH010000103.1 GCA_029777935.1 Pseudomonadota bacterium | reverse complement strand
TGACGGAATTGCCCTCGCGCTGCGCGCTTACCGGACTACCGTCGCGCTGCGCGCTCGGGGCTTCGCGCTTGGGACGGCCCGGCGCGCTTGCAGGATTACTCTCGCGCTGGGCGCTCAGGCCGCCAGTTCGAGCCGGATCGTCGTGCCCTGCCCGGGCACGCTCTGCAGGTCGAGCCGCGCGCCGATCAGCGCCGCCTGTTCGCGCATGCCGATCATTCCGTAGTGTCCGGGAAGCGTGGCCGCGGGGTCGAATCCCATGCCGTCATCGGCCACCGTGACCTCGATGCGCGCGTCGGCATCTCCCTGCAGTTCACGCAGTGCGATGCGCACCGACTGCGCCTGCGCGTGGCGCTCGATGTTGTGCAACGCCTCCTCGACGATGCGGAACACGATCTCGGCGCGCGCATCCGCCAGCCCGGCGGCCGTCTCGTCGGCGGCGAACTCGACGGCTACGCCGGCGCGCTCGCCGAAGCGAGTCGCCAGTTCGCGCAGCGCCGCCCCGAGACCGACGTCCTGCACCGCGTTGTGGCGGATCTGTCCGATCGCGGCGCGCGCCTCCTTCAGCCCGCTGGCGGCGACCTCTTCGGCGCGCGCGAGTTCGGCATCGAGTTCGTCCGACGGCAGCCGCGGACGCAGCTTGCGCACGAGCCGGATCTGCGTCAGCAACGCCATCAGTGAATGCGCGAGCGTGTCATGCAGGTCGCGCGCCAGCCGCAGCCGCTCGCGCGTGACGGCGGCGCGCCGGCTGTCGTCGGCCAGGCGCTCGATGCGCGCGGCGCGCGCGGCCACGCGCGCGTCGAGCTCGGCGTTCAGGGTCGCGAGCGCCTGCTTCTCGCGCTGCAGATGCGAGACCAGGTCGCCGATCGCGGCACCGATGCCGGCCACTTCGTCCGCGCCCGCAGGCAGCGTCAGCGATTCGCGCTCGCCTCTGCGCATCGCGCGCGCCGACTGCGCCAGCAGCGCCAGCCGCCGCGTCAGCGCGCGCGTGGCGGCGACCGCCGCGGCCGCCGCAACGAGCCCCGCCAGCAGCACGACCAGGAACACGGTGTGGCGCGCGTCCGCCGCCTGCGCGAGCGCGATCCGCGCCGGCTCGCGCACGACGACGGTCCAGCGCGGATCGAGCGCGCCGCCGATGTACCCGACGCCGCGCCCGACGTCGCGCTCAATGTCGCGCCCGATCAGATACGCGCCGCCTTCGCTCACGTCGGCGCCCGCCGCGAGCTTGCGGCCGACCCAGTTCGGCGGCCCGACGAGGACCGTGCCGTCGCCGGCGGCAAGCAGCACGTCGATGCGGTGCGGTGCGTCCAGCGTGCGCACGATCTGCGCCAGCAGCGCCTCGAGCCAGCGCCACGACAACTGCGCGCCGATCACGCCGGCCGGGCGCGCGCCGTCTGCGCGCACCGGCGCCGCCACGTCGATCACGCGCAGCGGCGCCGCGCCGGCGCGTTGCAAACGCTGCTCGAGCATCGCGTCGACGTGCACGTCGCCCAGATACGAGCCGGCGCGGCCGCGCTCGAACCAGCGCCGCGCCGAGGCATCCTCGCCTTCGAGCACGCCGCCGGTGGCCGCCACCACCTTGCCGTCCGCGGCGGCCATGCCGACCCACGCGAACTCCGGGAACTGCGTCTGCACCGCTTCCAGATGCCGTCGCAGCGCGTCGCGACCGTGGCCGCCGGCGGACTCGATCTGCGCCGCGGTCGCCCGCACGATCGACAGCCGCGTGGCCAGGTTCGTCGCCAGCGCAGCGTGGATCTGGAGCGCGAACTGCTCGACCAGCCGCTCGGTGTCGGCGCGCACGCGGCGGCCGATCGCGTCGGCGGCGAACTCCGCGGCCACGAGCGAAGCCAGCACCACGATCAGCACGACCGCCCAGCCGATCGCGGCAGCCAGGTGCCGGCGCGGGTCCAGACGCTCGATCAGCTCAACTGCGGCCGCGCCGCGCGCTATCGTGACCACGAAGTGGCGCTCGTCACTTTCCCGAGCCCGGCGCGCACGCCTATGCTGGCTGTCGTCCGAACTCGCTGCATGGCTTGGAAACTACAGGTTCCTATTGTTGCGCAACCCGTGCCGCACCGATTCCGCGCGATGCTCGACGAACTGATCCAGGCCGTGGCGCGCGGCGCCAGCCTGTCTTCCGAACAGGCGGCGCTCGCGGTGACGGCCGTGCTGCGCTTCTTCACGGCGCGGCTGCCGTCGGCACTGGTCGGCGAGCTGCACGCGCGCCTCGGCACGCAGGGCGAACCGCCGCCGCGGGCGGGCGCGAAATGAATTCGCAGCCGGCGCTGCGGCTGCTGGTCGCCGACGACCAGGCGCTGATCCGCCGCGGGCTGGCGCTGATGCTCGCGGCCGAGCCCGGCATCGAAGTCGTCGGGCAGGCGGCAGACGGCGCCGAAGCGATCGAGCAGGCGCTGCGGCTGCGCCCCGACGTCGTGGTGATGGACCTGCAGATGCCGCGTGTCAGC
Organism: Pseudomonadota bacterium; assembly: GCA_029777935.1. The sequence goes on along the minus strand of JAKORH010000103.1, from coordinate 13,235 downwards.
GGCGTGGTCGCCACGCGCGAGATCGCGGCGAAGCTGCCGGAGACGCGCGTGGTCGTGCTGACGACCTACGACGACGACGAACTGGTGTTCGAGGCGATCCGCGCGGGCGCGCACGCGTACCTGCTGAAGGACGCCTCCGAAGACGACGTGCTGGAAACCGTGCGCGCCGTGCGGCGCGGCGAGTCGCACCTGTCGCCGTCGATCGCGCGCAAGGTCATGGAGCAGTTCCGCCTCTTCGCCGGTAATTCCGCCTCGCCGCCACGGGAGGCGCCGCCGGCCCCGGCGCCCGAGCGCGCCGACGGCGGCGCACGCGGGGGCGAGTGGCTGCAGGAGCCGCTGACGGAGAAGGAGCAGCGCATCCTCGAACTCATCGCGCAGGGCAAGAGCAACAAGCAGATCGGAAGCGCGGTGTTCCTCGCGGAGGGCACGGTGAAGAACTACGTCAGCCGCATCATGGACAAGCTGCACGCGCGCAGCCGCACGGAACTGGCAGTGCGCGCCGTGCGCCGGGGATGAAGCAGATTGCGGATCGCGGATTGCGCTGCGGGCGCGCAGCGAGCAACGACAAGGGATCAGTTGATTGGCGACGAATCAGTGTCTTTATCGCGAACGACACTGGATCCCCGCTTTCGCGGGGACGACACCGCACTCGATGTGTCGATGTGTCATTCCCGCCCCCGATTCAAGCACTCGGGGGCAGGCTCCAGCGGGAATCCAGCGACTTCATCGCCAATCAGGACGGATCGCGTCTCGGTCATTGATCAGGAAGCAGAGACAGCAGTGCGCCTTTCCAAGTGGAACTACTACGCCGACTTCGCGGTGTATCCGCCGCTGATCGCCATGACGGCGGTGCGCGCGCTGTGGCACGCGTCGCTGGCGGTCGCGGGCATCGCGCTCGGCGCGATCGCGCTCGGGCTGGCCGCATGGAGCGTGCTCGAGTACGTGCTGCATCGCTGGGTCCTGCACCGAATCGAGCCGTTGCGCGGTCTGCACGAACTGCATCATGCGCACCCGGCCGAGCTGATCGGCACGCCGGCTTGGTTCAGCGCGGCGCTGTTCCTGATGGCGTGGCGCGGGCTCGCGCACTGGGAGCCGGCATTCTTCGCGGCCGCGCTGGCGGCCGGTCTGATGGCGGGCTATCTCGTCTACACGGCCGTGCACGCGGCCGTCCACCATCTGCGCGTACGGCCCGGATCGTGGCTGCATCGCGCCAAGCTGCGGCATGCGCGCCACCATCAGGACGAGCGCTGCAATTTCGCGGTCAGTTGCGACCTGTGGGACCGCCTGCTCGGCACCGAGCGCATGACGAACGTCACGCGCGATCGATGACCGCGCGGTGACTCGCGGCCCTGTGCACGCGCGCGGGCAATCGAAATACTGACGCTGTCGGCGCCGACGCGCGTCGACGCAACCCTCCACGGATCGCAGATGAACCGCCCGCACGGCGCGTCCACGCACAACAGCGGAATCACCGCGCTCGTCCTGCAGGGCGGCGGCGCACTCGGCGCGTATCAGGGCGGCGCCTTCGAGGCGATGGCGGAGTTCGACCGGCAACCGGACTGGGTGGCCGGCATCTCGATCGGCGCGGTCAACGCGGCGATCATCGCCGGCAATCCGCCCGAGCGGCGGCTCGAATGCCTGCGCAGCTTCTGGGATCGGCTGGCGAGCGCGATCCCATCGCCGGTCATGCCTTTCGCCGCCGGTGCGATCCGCCTGTGGGCCGGGGAGTGGTCGGCGGCATGGGCAACGATGTTCGGCATTCCGGGATTCTTCGTGCCGCGCGCCGGCGCGGCCGTGTGGCCGGGCGAGATGCCAAACCCGAGCTACTACGACACCGCGCCGCTCGCCGGCACGCTGCGCGAACTGGTCGACTTCGACCTCCTGAACAGCGGGCCGACGCGGCTGTCGATCGGCGCGGTCGACGTGGATACGGGCAACTTCGTCTACTTCGACAGCCGCCGGCAACGCATCGAGCCGCAGCACGTGATGGCAAGCGGTGCGCTGCCGCCCGGATTTCCGGCGGTCGAGATCGACGGCCACGCGTACTGGGACGGCGGCCTGGTGTCGAACACGCCGCTGCGGCACGTGGTGGAGCAGCTCGAAGCCGCTGCTGCCACGATCTTCCAGGTGGATCTGTTCAGCGCGCGCGGGCATCGCCCGCGCACGCTCGCCGGGGTGGAGGCGCGCGAGATGGACATCCGCTACTCGAGCCGCACGCGCCTGGTGACCGACATGCTGCGCGAGCGGCACGAGATGCAGCGGCGGCTGCGCGCGCTGGCGGCGCTGCTGCCGGCCGAGCGCCGCGCGCAGCCCGACGTGCAGCGGCTGCTCGCGGGCGCGCACGAACCGTCGATCACGCTGGTGCACCTGATCCTGCGCGACCGCGGCACCGACACGCAGAACAAGGACCACGAATTCTCGCGCGCCTCGATGGTCACGCACTGGCAGCTCGGCCGCCGCGACATGGCGCGCTCGCTGCGCGCGCTGGCGGAGCTGCCGTCCGAGCGCGGCCGCGCGTTCCGCGTGCTCGATGTGGCCGCGCCCGTGAAGGAGGATGTTCGATGACCGAAGAAAACGTGCGGCGCAATGCCTGGGCGATGCCGCTCGCCAGCCCTTCGTATCCACGCGGCCCGTATCGCTTCGTCGACCGCGAGTTTCTCGTGGTCAGCTATCGCACCGACCCGAAGGCGCTCGCCGCCATCGTGCCCGAGCCGCTGCGGCCGGTCGGCGACATGGTCCGCTTCGAGTTCATCCGCATGCCGGACTCGACCGGCTTCGGCGCCTACACCGAGTCGGGACAAGTGATACCGGTGACGCTGCGCGGCGCCACCGGCGTGTACGTGCACAGCATGTTTCTCGACGACGACGCGCCGATCGCGGGCGGGCGCGAGATCTGGGGCTTTCCGAAGAAGCTGGGCCGCCCGCGCCTGTTCGTCGACAAGGACACGCTGGTCGGAACGCTCGACTACGGCCGCGTGCGCGTGGCCACCGGCACCATGGGCTACAAGCACCGCACGGCGGATCGCGACGCGGTGCTGCGCTCGCTGGCACAGCCCAACTACCTGCTGAAGATCATGCCCGACGTGGACTGCAGCCCGCGCGTGTGCGAGCTGGTCGAATACCGGCTCGAGGACGTGACGCTGAAAGGCGCGTGGGAAGGCCCGGCCGCGCTGCAGCTCTTCGAGCACGCGCTGGCGCCGGTGGCGGATCTGCCCGTCGTCGAAGTCACCGGCGGGCTGCACCTGAACACCGACCTGACGCTCGGCCTCGGGCGCGTGGTGCACGACTACCTGAAACGCTGAAGATCTGAGACTCTGAAGAAGGGAGACCAGGATGCGACTCGACAACAAGGTGGCTTTCGTGACCGGCGCCGCGAGCGGCATCGGCAAGCGCATCGCGCAGGTGTATGCGGACGCTGGCGCGGCGGTCGCGGTGGCCGACCTGAATCCGCAGGGCGCCGAAGTCGTCGCCGCCGAGCTGCGCGGCCGCAAGGCGCGTGCGCTCGCGGTGGGCGTGGACGTGACCGACGAAGCCGCGGTCGACGCCGCCATTGCACGCACGGTGGCCGAACTCGGCGGCCTCGACGTGCTGGTCAGCAACGCCGGCATCCAGATCGTGGCGCCGCTGGTGGAATTCCGCTTCGCCGACTGGAAGAAGCTGCTGGCGGTGCATCTGGACGGCGCGTTCCTGACCGCGCGCGCGGCGATGCGCCGGATGATCGCGGCGAAGCGCGGCGGATCGATGATCTTCATGGGCTCGGTGCACTCGAAGGAAGCGTCGGTGCTGAAGGCGCCCTACGTCACCGCCAAGCACGGACTCGAGGGACTGACCAAGGTGATCGCCAAGGAAGGCGCGGCGCACGGCATCCGCGCCAACCTGATCTGCCCCGGATTCGTGCGCACGCCGCTGGTGGACAAGCAGATCCCCGAGCAGGCCAGGGAGCTCGGCATCTCCGAGCAGGACGTGGTGAAGAAGGTGATGCTGAAGGAAACCGTCGACGGCGAGTTCACGACCGTCGACGACGTGGCGCAGGTGGCGCTCCTCTTCGCCGCGTTCCCGACCAACGCGCTGACCGGACAGTCGCTCGTGGTGAGTCACGGCTGGTTCATGCAGTGACCCATGGTCGCCGCGTCGTGCACAGCGCGCCGCGTCGGCTCCGGTCACAGCCCCAGATACGCGCGCTGCACCTCGGGATCGTCGCGCAGTTCGGCGGCGGTGCCCGCGCGCACGACGCGCCCCGTCTCCAGCACGTAGCCGCGATCGGCGATCGCGAGCGCGGCGTGCACGTCCTGTTCGACCAGCAGCACCGTCATTCCCTGCGCGCGCAACTGCGCCAGCAGGTCGAGCAGCTCGTCGACGACCACCGGCGCCAGGCCGAGGCTCATCTCGTCGACCATCATCAGCCTGGGTGCGGCCATCAGCGCGCGCGCGATCGCGCACATCTGCTGCTCGCCGCCCGACATGCTGCCGGCGAGCTGGCGGCGGCGCTCGCCGAGCTTCGGCAGCAGCGCGTAGACGCGCTCGAGGTCGGCGCGGATCGCCGCGCGGTCCGCGCGCCGGTACGCGCCCATCCGCAGGTTCTCCTCGACGCTCATGTGGTCGAACAGTTGCCGCCCCTCCGGCACCTGCACCAGCCCGCGGCGGAACACCTCCTCGACCCTGGCGCCCGTGAGCGAGGCGCCGTCGAAGCGCAGCTCGCCGCGCGCGGGAATCAGCCGCGAGATCGCGCGCAGCAGCGTGGTCTTGCCGGCGCCGTTAGCGCCGACCAGCGCCACGATCTCGCGCGCGGCGATCGCCAGGTCGACACCTTGCAGCACCGGCATCTCGCCATAGCCGGCGGCGAGGCCCGCGACTTCGAGCAGGGGGCTGGTCACACCCGCCTCCGCCCAAGATACGCCTCGACCACGCGCGGATCGTTCAGCACCTCGGTCGTGGCGCCCTCGGCGATCTTCTCGCCGTGATGCAGAACGAACACGCGGTCCGACAGGCTGGTGATCGCCTTCATCACGTGCTCGATCACGAGGATGCTGACCCCGCGGTCGCGCACCTTGCGGATCAGGGCGATCACCTCCTCGATCTCGACCGCGTTCAGTCCGGCCATCACCTCGTCGAGCAGCAGCAGCGCGGGCTGCATCGCCAGCGCCTTCGCCAGTTCCAGCCGCTTGCGCTCGGGGCCGCTGAGCGCATCGGCGCGGTCGCCGGCGCGCTCGCCGAGGCCGACGAACTCGAGGCTGGCGCGCGCCTGCCCGCGCGCGCGCCCCAGGCGCTTCTCGCCGCCGTGCGCGCCGAACAGCGCGCCGACCGCCACGTTGTCGAGCACGGTCAGGCCGGGAAACGGCTGCATGATCTGGAAAGTGCGGCCGATGCCCATGTGCGCGCGGCGGTACGCGGGAACGCCAGCGAGCGGCGTGCCGGCGAACACGAGTTCACCGGAACTCGGCGCGAGCGTGCCGCTGACCATGCCGATCAGCGTCGTCTTGCCGGCACCGTTCGGCCCGATCAGCCCGACGATCTCGCCGCGCTTCACGTCGAAGTCGACGTCGCGCACCGCGACCAGGCCGCGAAAGCGCTTGGTGAGCCCCCGTCCCTCGAGAATTGCGGCGGTCACAGGCGATAGGCGCGCACGTTCTCGAGGAAGCAGCGCCACCCCTGCTGCCTGAAGCTGCGCGCCACCTGCACCACGCCGCGCGGCATGAACACCACCGCGATCACGATCACGACGCCGAAGAACATGCTGGCGAAGCTGGTGACCTCGGTGGCGAGCACCTCGGACACCGCTGACAGCACCAGCGCACCGGCCACCGGGCCGAGCACGCTGCCGGCACCGCCGAACACCGCCATGATGATCATCCTGACGTTCAGCGCGAGATCGAACACGCCGGCCGGATCGATGTACGTGATGTAGTAGGCATAGACGCCGCCGGCGAGCGCGCTGAAAGCGGCCGACAGCATGAACGCCAGCACCTTGTACAGCGTGGTGTTCACGCCCATCACCGCCGCAGCCTCCTCGTTCTCGCGGATCGCGATCAGGCCGAGACCGAACCGGCTGCGCGCCAGCCCGTACACGGTGAGCGTGGCGGCGACGAGCAGGACGAGTGCGAGTTCATAGAACAGGACGGCGCTGTCGAGCAGCGGCAGCACCAACCCGATGTTGCGCCCGGCGACGCCGAGGTTGGACACGATCGCGCTGATCACCAGCGCCAGCCCGAGCGTGGCGATCGCGAAGTAGTGGCCGCGCAGGCGCAGCACGACGACGCCGAGGATGGCGGCAAAGACCAGCGCCAGCGCCAGCCCGAGCAGCAGGCCGGTCCAGAACGGCAGGCCGAACTGCACCATCGCGATGCCCACGCCATAGGCGCCCAGGCCGTAGAAGACCGAATTGCCGAACGATGGATAGCCGGCGAAGCCGCCGATGATGTTCCAGCCTTGCGCCAGCGTGGCGGCGAGCAGCGCGCCGATGCCGAACTGCACCAGCACCGGATTGCCGAGCCACGGCAGCGCTGCCGCCGCGGCAACGACCACGGCGACCGCGGCAATGCCCGCAGCGCGGCTGACTGGACTTCCTTCGCGCTGCGCGCTCACGCCGACTCCTCGCTGTGGCGAAGGGGCTTGTTGAACCACAGAGGCACAGAGGCACAGAGAAGGCGGAAGGACGCAAGACCTGACGCTCGTTTCTCTGTGCCTCTGTGCCTCTGTGGTGAATTCGCCTTGGCGATCATCGGACTCAGCTCCGGCGCTTGCTGTTCGGCTGGATCAAGTCGTGCAGCGCCCCGACCCGGCTCATGTCGTCCGCCCCAGCAGTCCCTGCGGACGAATGACCAGCACCAGCACCAGGATGCCGAAGCTCGCCACGTCCGGGTAGGTCGGACCGACGTACAGCGCCGTCAGCGACTCGACCACGCCGAGAAACAGTCCGCCGACGATCACCGAGAGCGGATTCGACAGCCCGCCGATGATGGCGATCGCGAAGCACTTGGCGGTCAGCGGCCCGCCGATGTACGGATTGACCTGCGACACCGTTCCGTACAGCCCGCCGGCCACACCCGCGAGCGCGACTCCCAGCCCGAACGTCAGCGCGTAGATGCGGCGCGGCTCGACGCCGTGCAGGCGCGCCGCGACCAGGTTCTGCGCCGCGGCCCGGATCGCGCGCCCCGTGCGCGTGTGCAGCAGCAGGAGCCACAGCGCCACGGTCAGCGCGATCGCGATCGCGAACGCCAGCGCCTGCACGTACGGCACCGTCACGCCGCGCACGGAGAAGTTCGCTCCGGCGTAGCCCGGATTGATGGTGCGGAAGTCGGCGCTGAAGAAATACTGCGCCAGATACGTCAGCACGACGTCGATGCCGAACGTGATCAGCAGCGTGTTGAACATCGGCGCGCGGATCACGAGGTTCAGCACGCCGCGCTGGATCGCGTAGCCGACGCCGAACAGCACGATCGCGGTCAGCGGCAGCGCCGCGAACGGATCGAGGTGCGCGTACGTGAACAGCATCCAGGTCGCGTACGCGCCCAGCATGATCAGCGCGCCGTGCGACAGGTTGACGATGTTCAGCACGCCCCACACCAGCGCCAGCCCGAGCGCCATCAGCGCATACAGGCCCCCGAGCAGCACGCCGTTGACCAGCACCTGGGCGAGCAGTCGCATCGGCGATCACGCCCGGTGGTGCGACGGAGCCCAGCGCGTGCCGTCAATCGCCCTGGCGCTTGGACCACGGCGGCATCGGGTATTCGAGCTTGCCGACGAAACCTTTCGGCCCGTAGATCGCGGCCACCTTGTCGCGCTGGATCTGGATCATGGTCTGCGGCAGGCTGATCTGCCCGGCCGGACTGAATGCGATGTGGCCGTACAGACTTTCGAAGTTCGATTTCGCCAGCGCATCGCGCACCTTGGCCGGATCGGTGCTGCCGGCCGATTCGATCGCGTTGACCAGCGTCTCGACCGCGGCCACGCCCGCCGCCGCGTGGTAGTCGGGGTCATAGCCGTACTTCGCCTTGTACGCCTGCGCGAACTGCTCGGCGTCGCCGAACCAGCGGTCGGTCAGGCTTTTCGCCGGCAGCCACGGCGTCATGCCGCACGCGTAGTCGGCGTCCTTGCCGAGCGCATGGCGGAAGTCAGCGCTGGGCACGCCGACGGTGAACGAGTACAGCTTCGGATCGACGTCGAGGCTCTTGGCCTGGCGGATGAAGTTCAGCACCTCGGTCTCGTGCCCGGCGACCAGCACGGCGTCGACGTTGCCGTCCTTGATCCGCGCCAGCAGCGAGGCGAAGTCCGACGTGTTCGAGCTGTAGCGCGCGTCGATCGGCACAGCGAAGCCCGCTTTCTCGAGCAGGCCGCGCGTGCCCTTGGCAACCGCGACGTCGAACGCGTCGTCGGCGTAAAGCAGCGCGACCGAGCGCGGCTTCGGATCGAGCTTGCTCATCGCGGCGATCGTGCTGCCGAAGTAGTCGCTGGCGGCGGGCAGCGTGCCGAAGATGTCGTGATAGCCGCGGCTGTAGATCTGGTCCGACGCGCCGCCACCCTGCACCATCGGCACGTGGTTCTTCTCCGCGATCGAGGAATCGGCCAGCACGAAATTGCTGGCGAACGGGCCGAGCAGCAAGTTGACCTTGTCCTGCGACAGCAACTGCACGTACTGCCGCACGCTCAGGTTCACGTCCGACTGGTTGTCGAGGATCTTCAGCGCGATCTTCTCGTGCTTCGAGCCGACCTTGACTCCGCCGGCGGCGTTGATCCTGTCGACCGCGAACTCGTAGGCGTCCTTGTAGTAACGCCCGGTGTTGGCGACCGGCCCGGTCAACTGGACCGAAGCGCCAAGGGTGAGGGTCTGCGCGCATGCGGCGGTGCTGGCGAGCGCGGCGGCGGCGAAGATCAGCAAGCGATGAATGGCCATGGCGAGCTCCTTGATGGCGCCGGGCAAAGCCGGCGGGTCGCTCGATTCCCTCGGGTGTGCGCTGAATGTTCGATTCGAGGACCGCTCACACCGGACCGAGCTCGCACGCCGCGGCCTCGGCCCGCCGACGCGCCTTTGTTGCAGTCTCGATGTATCCGGTCCCGCCGGGTATCGGGAGACCCTGACAGCCGTTGTCGGGGCGCCTTGACAGCTGCAGGCGCGCGCGATTTCTTCGCCGCCGCCGAACTGCTCTCGACAAGCGGCGTCCACGTGATCCTTCCCGGCACGGCAGGCAACGAGCGCATCCGCGCTGCCTGCGGAGCGAACTGCGCGCGGCTGGTCGAGATCAAGCGCCGCTACGACCCGGGCAACTTCTTCTGCGTCAACCGGAACATCGCGCCGTCGCGATGACGCTGAGCATCATTCCGTTCGACCGGATCAATCCGGCATTCCGGCGCTGCGCAGCGCGTTGCAGAAGCGCTCATCGCGGCCCGGAAAGCGGCCGACCGCAAGCAGGCGGCTGAGCATTTCGATAAGCTGATGAACCTTGCGAAAGGCGCGGATGGCGTGCGGCCCGAGCTGGCGCAGGCAAGAGAATATCTTGCGCAACGCTGATGCGGTCTGAGCGCTCGCACTGACCGGATTGGCCTGGCCGATCGGCCAAACCGGTCGCCGTCAGCGCTGGCCTGACGTCCTCCCGGCCGCACGCTCTGCCGGAAGTGCTGGCGCCGTATCGGTCGCCTGCTTGCTGATCGAGCAACTGCCGGATTGCCGCACCGTTGCTTGCAGTGTGCTTAAAACGGGTGTTTGATTTGCTGCACGTTCGCCCGGAGCCATCGCAATGGACATCACTGCCGACAAACCCGCCCAAAGGTTTCACGTCAGCCACTTCAGCGAAGGCGACTTCAAGGGCGGAGGATTGCGCGGCTATTCGGTCTATCGCGATCTCGGCGTGGCGGCGGCGACGCAGGGCCTCGCGACCGCGCACGTGATCCGCATGGTCGCGCCGTTCGCCGAGCGGCTCAGCCAGCGGCACCACCACAACGTCGAGTTCCAGCTCATCTACGTGCTGAAGGGCTGGTTCAAGAACGAATTCGAAGGGCACGGCGTGCACGTGATGAAGGAAGGCTCGTGCTGGATCCAGCCGCCGGGAATCCGGCACACCGTGCTGGGCTGGTCGGACGACTGCGAGCTGCTCGAGATCATTCTTCCGGCAGAGCACGAGACGGTCAACGACGACTGACGTCGCGGCGCGCGTCGATCGTCCGCGAGGAATCGCAACGGTGAAGCCGCCGGCGCGCTATCCGCCCGTCACGCAGTCGACGAAGTACTCGGTCGCGCCGTTGGTCTTCTGCTTCACCAGCCCGTGGATGTCGGTCTCGAAGCCGGGGAACTTGGCGTTGAAGCCGCGCGCGAACTTCAGGTAGTTGACGATCGTCGCGTTGATCCGCTCGCCGGGGATCAGCAGCGGAATGCCGGGCGGATACGGCGTCAGCAGCACGGCGGAGACGCGGCCGGCAAGCGCATCGATCGGCACGCGCTCGACCTCCCAGTGCGTCATCTTCGCGTACGCGGCGGCCGGGCTGAGCACCGGCTCCATCTCCGACAGGTACATCTCGGTGGTCAGCCGCGCGATGTCGGCGCGCGCGTACTCGGCGTGGATCTCCTGGCACAGGTCGCGCAGGCCCTTGTTCTCGTACGCCGGGTTGGCGCGCAGGAACTCGGGCATCACGCGCCACAGCGGCCGGTTGCAGTCGTGGTCGTCCTTGAACTGCTGCAGCTCGGTGACCATCGTGTTCCAGCGGCCCTTGGTGATGCCGATCGTGAACATGATGAAGAACGAGTACAGCCCGGTCTTCTCGACGATGATGCCGTGCTCGGCCAGGTACTTGGTGACGATCGCCGCCGGGATGCCGGTGGCGGCGAAGCGGCCGTCGACGTCGAGCCCCGGCGTGATCACGGTCGCCTTGATGGGGTCGAGCATGTTGAAGCCGGGCGCGAGTTCGCCGAAGCCGTGCCAGCGCGCGCCGGCCGCGAGCATCCAGTCCTCGCGCCGCGGCGCATCGCCGTCGGCGAATCGCTCCGGCCCCCACACGCTGAAGAACCACGAGTCGGCGTACTCGACGCCGACCTTGCGCATCGCGCGCCGGAACGCCAGCGCCTCGACCAGCGATTCCTCGACCAGCGCGGGGCCGCCGGGCGGCTCCATCATCGCCGCGGCAACGTCGCACGAGGCGATGATCGCGTACTGCGGCGAGGTCGACACGTGCATGTGATACGCCTCGTTGAACTGGAAGCGGTCGAGCTTCTCGGCCTCCGATTCCTGCACCAGGATCTGCGAGGCCTGCGACAGTCCCGCCAGCAGCTTGTGGGTCGACTGGGTCGAGAACACCATCGACCTCCGGGTGCGCGCGCGCGGGGTCATGCCGCCGATCGCGTGCATGTCGCGGTAGAACTCGTGAAACGCCGCATGCGGCAGCCACGCCTCGTCGAAGTGCAGCGTGTCGATCGCGCCGTCGAGCATGGCCTTGATCGTCTCGACGTTGTAGACGATGCCGTCGTAGGTGCTCTGCGTCAGCGTCAGCACGCGAGGAATCCCGCCGTCGCGCCCTCTGAGCAACGGATGACTGGCGATCTTGCGCCGGATCGACTCCGGCTCGAACTCGCTCCGCGGGATCGGCCCGATGATGCCGTAGTGGTTGCGCGTCGGCATCAGGAACACCGGGATCGCGCCGGTGATCGTGATCGCGTGCAGCACGCTCTTGTGGCAGTTGCGGTCGACGACGACGGCGTCGCCCGGCCCCACCATGTAGTGCCACACGATCTTGTTGGCGGTCGACGTGCCGTTGGTGACGAAGAACAGGTGATCGGCGCCGAAGATGCGCGCCGCGTTGGTCTCGCTGGCCGCGATCGGCCCGGTGTGGTCGAGGAGCTGGCCCAGTTCCTCGACCGCGTTGCACACGTCGGCCCGCAGCAGGTTCTCGCCGAAGAACTGGTGGAACATCTGCCCCACCGGGCTCTTCAGGAACGCCACGCCGCCCGAGTGGCCGGGGCAGTGCCACGAGTACGAGCCGTCCTGCGCGTAGTGCGTCAGCGCGCGGAAGAACGGCGGCGCCAGCGCGTCGAGGTAGGCGCGCGCCTCGCGCACGATGTAGCGCGCGACGAACTCGGGCGTGTCCTCGAACATGTGGATGAAGCCGTGCAGCTCGCGCAGCACGTCGTTCGGAATGTGGCTCGAGGTGCGCGTCTCGCCGTACAGGAAGATCGGGATGTCGGCGTTGCGGCGCCGGATCTCGTGCACGAACGAGCGCAGCGCGGCCACCGCCGCGCCGGTGTCGTCGCCGTCGGTGATCTCCTCGTCGTCGATCGACAGGATGAAGGCGGAAGCGCGGCTCTGCTGCTGGGCGAAGCTCGACAGGTCGCCGTAGCTGACGACGCCGATCACTTCCACGCCCTCGGCCTCGATCGCCTTGGCAAGCGCACGCACGCCGACTCCGCTCGCGTTCTCCGAGCGGAAATCCTCGTCAATGATGACGACCGGGAAGTTGAATCGCATGTCCGCGCCTTCTGCAGGTACCGGTCCCGGAGTCTCCGGGACCGGTCCCAAAGGCGCGGATTATCGCGTACGCCGCGTGGTTACGCGGGCACCGGCTCCTCGCGCTCCGACGTCTGCACGATGAACGCCGGAATTTCCTTCAAGCCGAGCAGCAGCGCCGCATGCCAGCGCAGCACGCCGTGCACGATCTCGTAGCCGTCGGCCACCGCGCGCAGCAGCACCGGGCGCAGGATGCCGTGGCGGCGGATGCTCTCGGCGAGGTCTTCGATCTGCCCGCGCGGATAGCGCGGACTGTCGCGGCCGGGCCGGATGTCAGCACAGCGGATTCTCTTCACGTTCATGATCGCTCCAGGTCGTGATCGGATTCGAATGGGTTGTGCTTCTTGTATTTCGGCGCAGTTTGCCGGATCGCTGTTAACCGAAGATGAATTCCGCATGCCTTCTTCGCGGGAAATCGTGCGGGCGACGCGCGCACGCGCCTCGCGCGAATCGGCGGTTGCGACGGCGCGCGGCGTATGCGCGCTGCGCGTGCGCGGCAGGCGGCTCGAGTCGCCCCGACCAAGCAGCGAGAACGGCAACCCCACGTCATTCCCGCGCAAGCGCACTGCTGTCCGGAATATTTCGCGGGCGGGGTGAGGAAGGTGTTGTGGGGCAAGGTTTTGGCAGAGAATTGCCCGAGCGCCAACTCGAATACCGAGTCCCACAACATGTTCAGGATAAGCCGACTGCAGCAGTTGCTGAAGGGGTTGCCGCGCGAGCGGTTTGACCGCTTGGTCGAACAGCATCGGG
>JAKORH010000102.1 GCA_029777935.1 Pseudomonadota bacterium | reverse complement strand
TCCGTTCGAGGTGTGGATCAACGGCGCCGAGCAGCCGCGCGGCCTGGGCGCGATCGCGAAGACGCTGTCGATGGACATGCGCACCGACGACCGCGCGTGGCTCGACATGAAGCTCTCCGCGCTGCAGAAGGCGGTCGGCGACGACGGCTTCGAGATGGCGATGCCGCCCGACGGCCGCAAGGTGCGCGTGCCCAGCCTCGTGTCGGGCTTCGCGAAGCTGATCCGCTACCGGTGCAATGAGCTCGGAGTGTTCGCGTCGGACGGCCCCGGCCACACGCCGGTCGTCGACGCGCTGATGGGGCCGAAGGAGCCGAAGGCGGGTCCCGACGGCACGTTGAGCTGGACCGTTGACGTGATGAACCACGCGACCGGCGACGACTTCGTGCTGTTCCTGAAGGAGCTCGTGATGCCGGACGGGCAGCGCCGCCCGTACTCGATGTGGCTTTCGGGCGAGTACCCGCGCGTGATGGACGGCCTGTGCAAGGCGCTCTCGCTGGACATGCGCGTCTACGATCCGGCGTGGATCGGCATGAAGCTGCGCAAGCTGCTGAACTACGGGGAGCCCAACGGGGCGTTCATGGCGCGCGCGCCGGGCTCGAACAAGTCGCAGACGTATCCATCGACGATCGCCTACCTCGCGCAGCTGATGATCCACCGCTATGCGATGCTCGGGATCCTGACCGAGGAGGGCTACCCGGTCGAGCACGCGGGCATCCTCGACGTGCCGCAGACCGAGCTCTTCCCGCACACCACGCTCAAGGCGCTGCCGGGCAGGAAGTGCCCCGAGTGCGGCAACAAGGCGATGATCCGCAAGGACGGCTGCGACTTCTGCACCGACTGCGGGCACGTCGGCGCTTGCGGTTGAGCGAGCGGCGGTTCAGCGCGACCGGCGCCTCCACGGCAGCCAGCGGAACGCCGGCGGCCGCGCCTCGTCCTCGAGCGCGGCCGGCCGCGCGGTGCACAGGATCCACTTCGGCGGGATCGGCGCGTCGCCGTGGCTGCACGACGTGCCCAGGTTCGCCGGATCGTAGACCTTGACGAGCGTCGGCGCCTCCGGGTCGTCGACGTAGACGATGCCGCAGTAGTCGTACGCGTGCTCGCGGCGCAGTTCCGCGTCGATCTCCGCGAGCCGCGCGGCGAGCGCATCGCCGTCGAGCGGCTCTGCCGGCGGCGCGAGGTCGGTCCGGTAGACGAACCATCGGCCTGACCGCAGGCGCGTCCACAGCGCGTCGAGCCCTTCCCAGCGCATGACGCCCTG
>JAKORH010000101.1 GCA_029777935.1 Pseudomonadota bacterium | reverse complement strand
TCGCCGTGCGGGTTGCGGAAGGTGTTGACGCCGATGATCGGGTACTCGCCGGTGTGCTTCAGGTGCTCGTAGTGCAGTGACTCTTCCTGGATCTTGCCGCGCTGGTAGCCGAGCTCCATCGCGCCGAGCACGCCGCCGCGTTCGCTGATCGACTCGAACTCGCGCAAAACCGCTTCCTCGACCAAGTCGGTCAGCTCCTCGATGACGAAGCTGCCTTGGTTGGGGTTCTCGTTCTTCGCCAGCCCCCACTCGCGGTTGATGATGAGCTGGATCGCCAGCGCGCGCCGCACGCTTTCCTCGGTCGGCGTGGTGATCGCCTCGTCGTACGCGTTGGTGTGCAGGCTGTTGGCGTTGTCGTAGGTGGCGATCAGCGCCTGCAGCGTGGTGCGGATGTCGTTGAACTGGATCTCCTGCGCGTGCAGCGACCGACCGCTGGTCTGGCAGTGGTACTTCAGCTTCTGCGACCTCTCGTTGGCGCCGTACCGGTCGCGCATCGCCACCGCCCAGACGCGGCGCGCCACGCGGCCCATCACCGTGTACTCGGGGTCCATCCCGTTGCTGAAGAAGAACGACAGGTTGGGCGCGAAGTCGTCGACATGCATGCCGCGCGCCAGGTACGCCTCGACGAACGTGAAGCCGTTGCTGAGCGTGAACGCGAGCTGGCTGATCGGGTTCGCGCCCGCTTCGGCAATGTGGTAGCCGGAGATGCTGACCGAGTAGAAGTTGCGCACGTTGTGATGGACGAAGTACTCCTGGATGTCGCCCATCACCTTGAGCGAGAACTCGGTCGAGAAGATGCAGGTGTTCTGGCCCTGGTCTTCCTTCAGGATGTCGGCCTGCACGGTGCCGCGCACGTTCTCCAGCACCCAGGCACGGATCTTCTGCGCCTCGTCGTCGGTCGGTTCGCGGCCGTTGTCGGCACGGAACTTGTCGAGGTTCTGGTCGACCGCGGTGTTCATGAACATCGCGAGGATCGTCGGCGCCGGGCCGTTGATCGTCATGCTGACGCTGGTGTTCGGCGCGGTCAGGTCGAAGCCGCCGTACAGCACCTTCATGTCGTCGAGCGTGGCGATGGAAACGCCGCTGTTGCCGACCTTGCCGTAGATGTCCGGCCGCGGATCGGGCTCGTTGCCGTACAGCGTCACGCTGTCGAACGCGGTCGACAGCCGCTTGGCCGGCATGCCTTCACTGAGCAGCTTGAAGCGCCGGTTGGTGCGGAACGGATCGCCCTCGCCGGCGAACATGCGCGTCGGGTCTTCACTGTCGTTACCCGTACCCGTGCGCTTGAACGCGAACACGCCCGCGGTGTACGGGAAGCTGCCGGGGACGTTCTCCAGCAGCAGCCACTTCAGCAGCTCGCCGTGATCCTCGTAGCGCGGCAGCACGACCTTGCGGATCTTGTTGCCGGAGAGCGTGGTGTGCGTGAGCTTGGTGCGGATCTCCTTGTCGCGGATCCTGACCACGTACTCGTCGCCGGCATAGGATTGCTGCATCTGCGGCCACATTTCGAGCAGCCTCCTGCTGCGCGAGTCGAGCCTGGCTTCGCGGTCGGAGACGAGCTGGTCGAGGGCCGAAATCCCCCCGGCGACTGCGTCGCCGTCCCCCTTTTCGAAAGGGGGCTGGTCACCCCCCTTTTGCAAAGGGGGGCAGGGGGGGATTTCGGCGAGCATGCGCTTCGTCTCGAGCAACTGCTGTCGCTCGCGTGCGACGCGCGCCTGTTCGACCGCGCGCTTCTTGTAGCCGCGCACGGTATCGGCGATTTCCGCCAGATACCGCACGCGCGCCGGCGGCACGACCGGCGTCTGGTTGGTCGAATGGCGCGTGAAGACGTGCGGCAGCTTCGACGTGCCGGCCTTCAGCCCCAGTTCCTTGAGCTTCGCCAGCAGCGCGTGGTACAGCGAGGTCACGCCGTCGTCGTTGAAGCGCGCCGCCATCGTTCCGAACACCGGCAGGTCGTCGGGCGACCGGTCGAACGCGCTCCTGTTCCGCTGCACCTGCTTGCTCACGTCGCGCAGCGCGTCGAGCGCGCCCTTGCGGTCGAACTTGTTGATGGCGACGAAGTCGGCGAAGTCGAGCATGTCGATCTTCTCGAGCTGGCTCGCGGCGCCGTACTCCGGCGTCATCACGTACAGCGTCGCGTCTGCATGCGGCACGATCGCGGCGTCGCCCTGGCCGATGCCGGAGGTCTCGACCAGGATCAGGTCGAACCCCGCCACCTTGCAGGCGGCGATCACGTCGGGCAGCGCCTGCGACACCTCGGTGCCGGCCTCGCGCGTGGCGAGCGAGCGCATGTACACACGCGGGCCCTTCTGCCAGGGCCCAATCGCGTTCATGCGGATGCGGTCGCCGAGAAGCGCGCCGCCGGTCTTGCGGCGCGACGGGTCGATCGAGATCACCGCGAGCGACAGGTTATCGTCCTGGTCGAGGCGGAAGCGGCGGATCAGCTCGTCGGTCAGCGAACTCTTGCCGGCGCCGCCGGTGCCGGTGATGCCGACCACCGGCGCGCGCGCGGTGTCGGCGGCCTTGTGCAGCTCGTAGCACACGTCGTCGGGCGCCTTGTCGTTTTCCAGCGCGGTGACCAGTTGCGCCAGCGCGCGCCAGCGCTTGTAGACGTCCTTGTCGCGCAGCGCGTCCAACTTCTTCGGCGCCAGCGGCGACAGGTCCTCGTCGCACATCGCCAGCATCATGCCGATCATTCCGGTCAGGCCCATCTTCTGCCCGTCTTCGGGCGAGAAGATGCGGGCCACGCCGTAGTCGTGCAGCTCCTTGATCTCGGCCGGCACGATCACTCCGCCGCCGCCGCCGAACACCTTGATGTGCGCGCCGCCGCGGCTGCGCAGCAGATCGAGCATGTACTTGAAGAACTCGACGTGCCCGCCCTGGTAGGAACTGACCGCGATGCCCTGCACGTCCTCGTGCAGCGCGGCGATGACGATCTCCTCCACCGATCGGTTGTGGCCGAGGTGAATCACCTCCGCGCCCATGCTCTGCAGGATGCGCCGCATGATGTTGATGCTGGCGTCATGGCCGTCGAACAGTGACGCCGCGGTGACGAAGCGGACCTTGTGCGCGGGGCGATACTTGGCGAGCTTCTTGATCTCGGACAGATCGGTCATGGCGGGCTCCGGAACGCGCACGGACGGCAATGATCGCCCTGGGGTGCACGGGCGGCAATCGCGGCGGCAGGGGCAAAGTTAGCTGCCGTTGACGTAAACGTCAACTTCGGCCGGGATTCCGCCGCGAGACCACCCTTCGGGCGCTACGGCATCCCCGCCGTGGTGGGCGACCCGCTGGCGCAGCCGCTCCACGTTGCAGCCGATCAGCCGCGCTCCAACTTCAGCGCGCCGGCGTCGAACGGCGCGAGCAATGGCTCCGGCGACTCGCCCGGATCGAGCCAAGCGGCGTAGTTCTGCGGCGCGACGATCACCGGCATGCGGTCGTGGATCGATGCCAAGGCCGCGTTCGCATCGGTCGTGATGATCGTGTAGGTTTCGACGCCTTCGTCGGACTGCGGATCGCGCCACCACTCCCACAGGCCGGCGAGCGCGAACAGCGGTTCGTCGCGCAGTCCGATCCGCCATTTGATCCTGTGGCCGGTCGGGCCGCTCCACTCGTAGAAGGCGTTGACGGGAACGAGACAGCGCCGCTTGCGGTACGCGGCGCGAAACGCCGGCGCGCTGGCGATCGTCTCGGAGCGCGCGTTGATGCAGCGGGTGCCGAATTTGAGGTCCTTCGCCCACACCGGCACCAGTCCCCAGCGCGCCAGCGCGCATTCACGGCCGCCTTCGCGGTCGAGCCGCACGATGGGATTGACCTGCGTGGGCCGCACGTCGATGTTCGGCGCGTAGTCGGGCACGCGCGGCACCGAGAACCTGGCCTTGATCGCGGCCGGGTTGTCCGACAGGTCGTAGCGGCCGCACATGCTCAGCGCGTCAGAAGAAGCTGCAGCTCTGACTGCAGACGGGTCTGCTCGCGCTGCAGCCGCTGCCGTTCGAGCCTGAGATCGTTGATCCGCTGTTCGAGCTGGCGCAGTTCTTCGTCGACGCGCCCGCGTGCTGCGTTGTTCTGCGCGATCCCGGCCTGCACCCGCACGATCTGCGCCTGCGTCTCGGCGGCGGTCGGCGCGCCGGGCGCACGCTGCGCGGCTGCCTGCGCCGCGAACGCTGCCAGCAGTGCGAAAAGGAATGCGCGCATCGCCTGTCTCCGCGCTCTTCGATGCGCGGAGGTTACTTCAGCAGCGCGCCGCGGCGTTCAGTCCTGGATCCAGGGCAGGCCGGCGCGTCGCCAGCCGTCGATCTTGCCGCGCTGCTGCGCGGCGTCGCGCTGCCCTTCGAAGCCTTCCAGCACGTTGTACACGCGCGCGAAGCCGGCCTCGGCCGCCGCCGCGGCGGCGGCATCGGAGCGCACGGCGCTGCGGCACAGGAACAGGAGCGGCGCGTCCGGATCGGCGATGCGGCGCAGTTCGTCGACGAACTTCGCGCGCGGCGCCGGGTCTTCGCCGTGCCATTCGACGTTGACCGAATGCGGCACGCGGCCGACGAACTTGTATTCCGGCGCGGTGCGCACGTCGATCAATACCGCCGCGCGGTTCTGCACCAGTCGCCAGGCCTCGGGCGGCGTGATCGCGCCCGCGTAGTCGAGTTCGAATTCGACCCGCCGCACCGAGGCCAGATCGAAGATCTGCTCCGGCAGGCTCGCCTGCTCGAGCGAGTCGCTCGCGACCTGTGTTTCGAACGGCATCGGCATCTCCCGGCGTGACGCGTCATTGTCACGGCGCCGGAGCACGTCCGTCGGAACGAATGCTTATATGGAAACAACCGCGGGAAACGTTCGCGCCGCGGCGACGACGCGCCGCGACGGGCCGGGTCAGTTCAGCTTGTAGTCCATCAGCTCGAACACCGTTTCTTCCTGCAGCGCGCTGCCGACGCGGGTCGTCACCTCGTACTTGACGAAGCGCTTGACCGCGGGCGCGTACCAGACCACATGCTCGACCGTGATCGGCCCGGAGCGCTGCGCACCGCGTGATTGCGCCTGCCCGCGCAGCACGATCCTGGTCGCGCGGAAGCGTCCGGCAGCCACGGTCACGCCTTCCTCGCCCTCGACGGTGGCGTTGAGCGCGACGACCGAGCGCTCCACGCTGCGGCGCTGCCCGCCGATCTTCTGGCCCGGCCGCAGCCGCTCGGTCGCCAGCAGGTAAGGCGAAAACTCCGGCGGCGTCAGCGACCAGTCCGGCAGCGCGTGGAAGCCCGTCTCGAGCGGCACCACCGTCGAGCGCACCTTGGCGTCCGAGGTCGTGGTCCAGGTCTCGACCACGCCGTCCTCGGTCACGTCGGCAACGGTGGCGGTCAGGAACAGGTCGCCGAGCCGGAACTGGTCGGACACGCGATAGCGCCACGTGTCGCCCGCGTGCGGCAGCAGCTCCGGCCGGCCGCCCTTGGCCAGCACCAACGCGGCCAGCGGGTCGGGCTTCGCGCGCGCAGCCGCAGTCGGGGGCGATTCGCGCGCGAACGCGGCGATGCGCGCCTGCGCCAGCTCGGCGAAGCGGCCGCGCGGGTACTGGCGCAAGTACGCGCGGTACTCGTCGGCGCGATTCGACGACTGGATGCTGTTCCAGAACGCGATCTCGCCGGCGGCTTCCTGGGCAGCGTCGGCGGTCGTCGGCGCAGCCACGCCGGGAACGAACGCGAATTCGCCGAGCAGCGACGAGTTTTCCCACGGCACCTGCTGCTCGTTGGTCGCCTGGATCACCGCCTCGCGCACGCGCTTGAACACGGTTTCGATCGGCAGCCCCGGCGCCAGCATGAACCTCGCGAGGTACGACGTGTACAAGCTGTCCTTGGAGCCCGTGCCGTCCTCGGCGACCTTGCCCGGCGCGGTCGCATAGGCGAGCAACGTTCCAGGCGGCGCGTCGATCTGCGCCAGGCCCTGCGCAGGCCGCGAGCGGCCTGCGAACGGATTGTCGCGGCAGGCGTCGAGGATCACGATGTTGACGCGGCTCTTCGCCCGCGACATGCGGTTGAGCATGAAGCCAACGTCGATACCTGCGAGCGGGATCTCGTCCTCGCTGTGGATCTCGGCGTCGACCGGCACCAGGTAGTTATGGTCGCGCAACTGCAGCGCGTGGCCGGCGTAATAGACGACCGCGACGGTGCGCTCGTCCAGCTTGTCGCCGAAATCGCGGAACGCGTTGACCATGCCGACGCGGTCGAGGTTCTCGTACTTGGTCACCTTGAAGCCCGCGCGCTGCAGGGCGTCGGCGATCAGGCGCGCGTCGTTGACCGGGTTGTCGAGCGGGTTGAACGGCTTGTAGGCCGCGTTGCCGATCACCAGCGCGAAGCGCTCCTCGTCGATCGCGATGCCGCGCGTGCGCGGCTGCGCATGGACCGCGGCTGCGATCGCCGCCAGCGTCGCGGCGAGCAGCAGCCGACCGAGCCATGCGCGACAGGAGAAATTCACCATCCCGTGGATCCCGCAACCTGCTTGCCCGTCAGCGGCCCTGCGAGCAACGCCGCCAGCACGGCCGGCGACGGCAGCGCGGCCACGCACAGATAATCCGATGGCTCGCGCGCGGCCGAGTTCCACCACACGCTGCAGCCGCGCGCATCGACTCCGCGGTCGGCCAGCACCGCGGCGGCGAGCTGCCCGGCCGTGACTGCGTCGCCGTCGGCCAATGGCGTCTTCACCGCGATGCGAGCCAGTTCGTCCTCCAGTCGAGCGAGCGAAAGCTGCGCTTGCACCACGCCGCACGCCGCGTGCTCGACTGCGTCGAGCCACGCACGCGACGCCAGCGCCACCGCGAGGCCTTGCGACTGCGGCGGCAGCGGCTGAACGATCGTCAGCGGGAAGCGGCGGCCGACGCGGTCGCGGCTCGGCAGCAGCAGCCCGACCCGGCCGGGCTCGCCGAGCACGCCGGCACTGAGCCAGAACCGGCTCGCGCCGGCACCATCACGCCAGCGAGCGTCGAACGCGCCCGCTGCGTGGGCCAGCCCCTGCTGCAGCCATTCGTCCCAGGCGTGCACGAACGCGTCGGGCAGCCGGCGCGACGCGAAGTCGCCGAGGCTCGGCAGCTTGCCGAACCAGCCCGGCGCGCCGTTGGCGTGGAGCGCCGGCGAAGTCAGAGCTTCTGCGGGCATTGGAACTGTTCCAGTGCAGTCAATCGGATCGGATTGATCGGCGTGGCGCTCTTCACCTCGAACCGCGCGCGGCGGCCCTCGACATCGAATACGACGATCACCCGGTCCGGCGCGGGTCCCGGCTCCACGCGCACGCGCTCGAACAGCCGGAGCAGCGCCCATGGCCCTTCGAACGCATAGCGCGCCCCGCTGCCGCCGGCGCTGCTCGACAGGCTGAGCTGCACGCGCTGCGTGCGGCCGTCGGCCCCCGGCCACTGCACGGCCTGCGCGCCGCGCGAATCGCGCGCGAACCGCAGCAACTGGCCGTTGATATCGAGCTCGAGTCCGCTGACGCCGGCATCCATGTCGAGCAGCCTGAATTCGAGCCTCGTGCCGAGCGTGTGTCCATCGCCGAAAAACGCGTCGCGGATCGTGTGCGCCTGCTGGAACGGCGCGAGCGCAGGCGCCGGCTCGGCGCGGCCGTCGGGGGCGGGCAGCGTCCACACGCGCTGCGAAGTGTCGACGAACGGGGCCAGGTGGCGCGCGAAGAAGGCGTCGATCCAGCCCTTGGCTCCGAATGCCTGCGCGAACTCCGGCAGCCCAACGTCGTCCTTGCTCGTGCGCGCGAACGGATAGCGGCCCTGCAACCGGCTGCACTGCGCGCCGACTTCGGCTGCGAGCTGGCGGGACAGCCGATCGCGCTGCGCGACGAAGATCTGCGCGGAACTCACCGTCGCCAGTTGCGTCAGCAGCGTGCGCACCGGTTCCGGCGCCTGCGCGGCCTGCGTCGCCAATTCACGCGTCACGTCGCTCTCCGGCACCGCCACGCCGCGCTTGACCGCGTCGTCGACGGCGGCGAGATGCGTGGCCAGCTTGCCGACCGTGCCAAGGGCGTCCTTCAGCGGCGCGGCCTCGCCGGCGGCATAGCGGCGCAGCGCGTCGAAGTGCCCGTCGAACTCGTTCGCGCGACCGCTCGGCTCGAGGTTGACCTGCTGCGCCGCCGCGCGCGCCAGCGCGAGCAGCGGCGAATCGGTGCGGGCCAGCACCTGCGCGACCTGCTCGCTCTGCGCCAGCGTCTTGATCGGCTCGATGCGCAGATCGCGCAGGAAAGCATCCCACGCGCGCGAGTAGTCGGCGAGATAGCGCCGCTCGATCTCCTCGCGCAGGCGCGCGCGATCGTCCGTTTCGCTTGCCTGCGCCGTGCCGAGGACCCAGCTCGACTCGCCCGCAAGCTGCCGCAGCACGTCGTCGCTGCGCTCGGCGAGCCGCTGGTACGCGGCCCGTGTGTAGATGGCCGGCACACCTTGCGCGAGCGACTGCCCGCTGGCGCGTGCGAAGACCTGACGGCCCGCGGTGCCGGTCACCGAATCGACGGAGAAATCCGGACCCGCGTCGACGCTGCGCAAGCGCGTGTACGCGCGCTGTGCCAGCGGCACGCCGGCGACGAGCTTGCGCGCGCGCTCGATCAACGACTGGTCGGCCAGCACCGGCGCGCCGACGTCGCCGCCGGCGATCAGCCGGTCGAAATGCCGGCGCAACCGCGCGCCGAGTTCGCGCCCCTCGGCCGGCAGCGACAGATCCCAGTCGACGCGCAGCGACGTGCGCAACGCACCGCGATCGAAATGCTGGCCGCTGAAGAGCATCAGATACGCCTTCAGCGCCTCGTAGATGGTCTCGATCGCGTCGGGCGCGCCGGCTCGCAGCCGTTCCTGCAACCGCACGGCGATACGCGGCAGAAAGGCGTCTTTCAGCAGTCGGCGGTACGCGTCGTGACCCGCCGCATCGAGCTTGGCGCTCTGATCGAGCCCGAACCAGCGCCAAGCGGCACGCGGCGTTTCGTCCGGTGCGCCGATCGTCTCGACGCTGTCGAGCACCGGCAGCAGCGCGACCAGGTCGGTCGGCGTCGAAGCGCGCGCGGCGGCGACGCTGCGTTCGAGCCCTGCGAGCCGGGTCTGCACGGCAGCCAAGTACGCGCTGTTGTCGAGCTGGCCGCGCCACGCAAGTGCAAGCGCGATGGCCACTAGTGCCCCGCACGCCGCGATCGCGCCCCATTCGACCCGCACGCGGTTGCGCTTCCAGCGCAGATTGGTGCCCGCCAGCCCCGCCTCGGCAAACACGACTTCCCGCAGCAGCCGGGTCAGGAAGAAGGTCTTGCCGCTCGGCCGCGCGGGGGCAACGATGCGGCTGCCCAGCCCGAGCGCGCGCGCGAGGCTGCCGAGCGCGCGGTCCATCGGCGTGCCCTCCTGCGTGGCGCTGGTGAAGTAGATGCCGCGCACCAGCGGCCGGCCTCGCGGCGTCGACGCGCCGAAGGTCGCGGGCAGGAATTCGCTCAGCGTTTCGCGCAGCACGCGCCACTGCTGCGGAAACGCGTAGATCGCCGCGCGGCGGTCGCGATCGCTTTCCGCGTGCAGCCGCTCGAGCAGGCGTTCGTCGAGCCGCTTTTCCAGCGCGACCAGTTCGCTCGACAGGCGCGCCAGCGGATCGGCCGCCGCATCGGCGTCGTACGGGAAGGTCACGCCCCACACCTGCGCGCGCTCGTCCTTGTCGAAGTCGGCGAAGAACTCCATGAAGCCCGCCAGCAGGTCGAGCTTGGTGACAAGGGCGTAGATGGGAATGCCGCTACCGAAGCGCGCCGTGAGTTCGTCGACCCGCTCGCGCAACCGGCGCGCGTGCACGCGCTGCTCCTCGCGGGTCGCGCCCAGCAGGTCGCTGATGCTGATCGTCAGCAGCACCCCGTTGACCGGACGGCGCGGCCGGTACTTGCTCAGCAGATCCAGGAACGCCGACCACCCTGCGTGGTCGGCCCGGGGATCGCTGTCCTGCGTGGTGAAGCGCCCCGCGGTGTCTATCAGTACCGCATCGCTGGTGAACCACCAATCGCAGTTGCGCGTGCCGCCGATGCCGCGGATGCCGCGCCGGCCGAACTTCGACTCCAGCGGGAACTCGAGACCGGAGTTGGCGAGCGCGGTCGTCTTGCCTGCGCCCAGCGCGCCGATGATG
>JAKORH010000100.1 GCA_029777935.1 Pseudomonadota bacterium | reverse complement strand
CTCGGCGCTGTTCGGCCTGTTCCAGGGCGGCATCGTGCCGTCGTACGCGATCATCGTGCGCGAATACTGCGCGCCGCAGGAAGCCGGCGCGCGAGTCGGCGCGGTGCTGATGGCCACGCTCGCGGGCATGGCACTGGGCGGCTGGCTGTCGGGCGCGGTGTTCGATCTGACCGGCTCGTACCGCGCCGCTTTCGTCAACGGCATCGGCTGGAACCTGCTGAACCTGTCGATCGCCGGCTGGCTGCTGCTGCGCGCACGCAGCTATCCGCGCATCGGAGCCGCCGCGGCATGAACGACATCGAACTTCCGCCGCCGCAGATCGGTCCGGCGGCATGGCGTGGACCCGAGCTGGCCGCGCGCGAGGACTGGATCGTGCGTCTGGCTCCCGCGCAGACGGCCGAACTCGAAGCGGCGATGCGCGGCGTGCTGGCGCGCGGGCTCGACATCGCCCAGCTCGCGCGCGAGGACTTCCCGCTGCCCACGCTCGCCGCGCGGCTCGATGAACTGCGTCACGCACTGCTGCACGGCCGCGGCTTCGCGCTCGTGCGCGGGTTGCCGATCGAACGCTACTCGCGGCTCGAAGCGGCGACGATCTTCCTCGGCCTGGGCAGCCATCTGGGGCGCGCGCGCTCGCAAAACGCCAAGGGTCACGTGCTCGGGCACGTATGCGATCTGGGACTGTCGAGCGCCGACCCGAACGTGCGCATCTACCAGACGCACGAGCGGCAGACGTTCCACACCGATTCGTGCGACGTGGTCGGCCTGCTGTGTCTGCGCGAAGCCAGGTCCGGCGGCGATTCGCTGCTGGTCAGTGCGCTGACGATCTTCAACGAACTGCGCGCGACGCGGCCCGACCTGCTCGCGCGCCTGCTGATGCCGATGGCGCACGACCGTCGCGGCGAAGTGCCCGCCGGCGCGCAACCGTTCTTCATGCTGCCGGTCTTCAGCTGGTACGCGGACGCGCTGACGGTCTTCTACCAGCGCCAGTACTTCGACAGCGCGCAGCGGTTCGCCGACGCGCCGCGCCTGATGCGGCAGGACATCGGCGCGCTCGACGCGTTCGATGCACTCGCCAACGATCCGCGGCTGCATCTCGCGATGCGGCTCGCGACCGGCGACATGCAGTTCGTGCACAACCACACGCTGCTGCACGATCGCACTGCGTTCGAGGACTGGCCCGAGCCTGCGCGGCGCCGCCACCTGCTGCGGCTGTGGCTCGCCTGTCCCGGCGCGCGCGCGTTGCCGCCGGCGTTCGCCGCCCGCTACGGATCACTGACGGTCGGCGATCGCGGCGGCATCGTCGTGCCAGGCACGCGGCTGCACGCGCCGCTGGAGCCGCAGTGACGTACCTGCGCCTCGCGCTGGCCTGTGCCGCGTCCGCGTTGCTGGCCGCCTGCGCGACGGCGCAGGCGGATCGAGCGCAGGCCGAGCGCGAGGTCGCCGACACCGAACGCGCATTCGCGCGCACGATGGCCGACCGCGATCACGCGGCGTTCACTTCGTTCCTGTCCGAGGAGGCCGTGTTCTTCAGCGGCGAGACGCCGCTGCGCGGCAAGCAGGCGGTCGCCGGTGCGTGGAAGCGCTTCTTCGAGAAACCCGCGGCGCCGTTCTCGTGGCGCCCGCAGGCGGTCGAGGCGCTGGATTCCGGCACGCTCGCGCTGTCAACCGGTCCGGTCTTCGATCCGGACGGCCAATGCATCGGCTCGTTCCTGTCGATCTGGCGCCGGGAACGCGACGGCTGGCGAATCGTGTTCGACAGGGGCGGCGCGTGTCCGCCGTGACTTACGCACCGGCGCGCTTGGCCTGCGGCGAGTAGAAGTCCGACAGCTGCACGCGCGTGGCTTCCAGCCGGTCGGCGACGAGGCCCAGCAGGTAGTGCATCAGCTCGAACCCGAACGCCGGGTCATCGCGGCACAGCGCCAGCAGCTCGGCGCCCTCGACGGCGAATGCCTCGACCGCATCGACCGTACGCGCCTGGAACTGTTTGCCGCGACCCGGCAGCAGGGCCGACCAGCCGAACTCGTCACCCGGACCGAGAATCTGCACGCGCAGCGCACGTTCCGGCGCCTCGAGCTCGAGCGCGACGTGACCCGACTTGATCACGTAGAACAGCGAACTGGCATCACCCTCGCGGAAGATCCGCTGCCCCGGTTCGAAACACAACATTCGCGCCAGCGCACGCAGCTTCTCGCTGTTCTTCGGCCGGAACTGGCGAAACAGCGGCAGTTCGTCGATCGTGTTCACTGCCATGGCTCCCTCCCCATCGAACCGCGCCCACTTTAGTCCGGCCGCCGGCCGGCGCAATCACCCGAGCCTGGATACGTGCAGCGGCGGCACGCGGCCGACCCACGGCATCGCTTCCTCCAGCGCCGCCGCTAGCTGCAGCAGCAGGTGTTCCTGCGCCGGGCGTGCGCCGAGCTGCACGCCGATCGGCAACCCCGCCGTGTTCAGCGCCAGCGGCAGCGAGATCGCCGGCGTACCCATGATGTTGTGTGGCAGCGTGAACTGGCACGGCACGCGCAGCAGCCTCTCGGGGATCTCCTCGTAGGCGACATCGACGCGGCCGAGGTTGTAGTTTCCCCAGGCCTCGGCCACGCGCGCGGTGGTCGGCGTCAGCCAGACGTCGTGATCGGCGAAGACTCCTCCCAGCTCGCGCCGCGCGCGGTTCAGCGCCGCCATCGCGTCGAGGAACTGCGCCGCCGTCATGCGGCGTGCATGCTCGTAGATCTTCAGGATCACGGGCTCGAGCGTGTCGGGGCCGATCGCGTGCCCGCTGCGGCGGGAGTAAAGCGCGAGCCGCAGGTCGAAGCCGAAGAACCACACGTCCATCATCTTCTTCAGCGCCTCCAGGCCGTCGAAGGTCACGTTCACATGCCTGACCTCGTGGCCCATGTCCGACAGGATCGCCGCGGTGCGCCCGACGGCGGCGGCGACTTCCGGTTCGACCGCCACGCCCATCAGCGCGTCGGTCGACCAGGCGATCGTGAGCTTCGGCGCACGCTCGCGGGCGAGCGCCGCATAGGACTTGTCCGGCTTCGGAATCGCGAACGGATCGCCGACCTGCGGGATCGACAGGCAGTCGAGCATCGCCGCCGCGTCGCGCACGCTCTTCGTCTGCACGAAGTTCTGCGCCAGACCGTAGCCGTTCTCGTCCAGCATCGGGCCGAACGACACTCGCCCGCGCGACGGCTTCAGCCCCACGCCGCCGCAGAAGCTCGCCGGAATCCGGATCGAGCCGCCGATGTC
This sequence comes from Pseudomonadota bacterium, assembly GCA_029777935.1. The sequence goes on along the minus strand of JAKORH010000100.1, from coordinate 21,401 downwards.
GGAGCCGTGCGCGATCGGCACCATGCCGGCGACGACCGCCGCCATGCCGCCGCCGGTGGAGCCGCCGGCGCAGTAGCCGTGCCGCCACGGGGTGGACGTGCTGCCGTACAGCGCCGTCTCCGTGGTGCCCGACATCGAATACTCGGGCGCCGCCGAGCGGCCGAGCACGTTGACGCCGGCGGCACACAGCAGCTCGAAGTAGGACGTACTCTGCTCGACCTTCATGCCGCGGCAGAGCCGACTGCCGAACTCGATCAAGCGGCCCGCTTCGTGGCCGAACACGTCCTTGATCAGGAACGGCACGCCGCGGAACGGTCCGCTGCCCAGCGCGGCCTCGTTCAGCCCCTCGATGCGGTCCGGGTACGTCTCGACCACCGCATTGACCGAGGGGTTGGCGATCTCGATCGCGCGCGCGGCGGTGGCGGCGAGTTCGCGCGGCGTGATTTCGCCTCGCGCGACCAGTTCCGCGAGACCCAGCGCATCGAACCGTGCGTATTCGGCGGGTTTCATCGTGCCTCCTGTTGCAGCCGCAGCGTTACCATCATGTTGCCACCGAGGACAGCGATGAATCGCCGTCTCCCGCACCCTTTCCCCCTCTCCCGACGGGAGAGGGGAAGCACATTGGACCGCGCCCGACTGATGTCGTGCGCGATCGACTGGAGCACGCCATGATCCTGGAAGTCGCCGATATCCGCATCCAAGCCGGCAGGCAGGCCGAGTTCGACGCCGCGATCCGGCGCGGGCTCGACACCGTGATCGCGAAGGCGAAGGGTTTTCGCGGCTACAAGATCAACAAGGGCGTCGAATCGCCCGAACGCTATCTGCTGATGATCTTCTGGGATTCGCTCGAGGACCACACCATCGGCTTCCGCGGCTCGCCGCTGTTTGGCGAATGGCGCGCGATTGTCGGACCCTTGTTCGCACAGCCGCCGCAGGTCGAGCACTTCACGCTGCTGGCGAAATCCGCATGATGCAGGCTGCGCTGATCGTCGGCGCGGGCGGCGGCATCAGCGCCTCGTTCGCGCGCCTGCTCGCGCGCGAAGGCTATGCGGTCGCGCTGGCGTCGCGCAGCGCGGCCGCGCGCAGCGGCGAGATTCCGGCGCAGATCAAGCTCGCGTGCGACGCCACGCAACCCGCCGAAGTCGAGCGCATGTTCGCGCGGCTCGACGTCGAGCTGCCGCCGCTCGACATCGTTCTCTACAACCCGGGCTACCGGGCGCGCGGGCCGATCACCGAACTCGACTCGGGCGACGTCCGCAGGAGCCTCGAGGTCACCGCGTTCGGCGCCTTTCTCGTCGCGCAGCAGGCAGCGCGCCGGATGCTCGCTCGCGGCCGCGGCTGCCTGCTCTTCACCGGCGCCTCGGCCAGCGTCAAGGGGTATCCGCAGTCGACCCCGTTCGCCATGGGCAAGTTCGCGCTGCGCGGGCTGGCGCAGAGCCTGGCACGCGAGCTGGCGCCGCAGGGCATCCACGTCGCGCATTTCGTGATCGACGGCGCGGTCGGCAGCGCGGGAAGCGCCGACGACGTCAGGCTCGATCCCGACGCGATCGCCGCCACGTATCTGGCGCTCGCCAACCAGCCGCGCAGCGCGTGGACGTGGGAGGTCGAGCTGCGGCCGTGGGTGGAGAAGTTCTAGCGCTCGCGTTGCGCACGCTCATGCGATGGAACGAGCGACGGAATCGGCAGGACCTGCAGTTCAGAACCTATCCATCCGGATTCCATGCCTCACCGAGGCGCCGGGCGACGAGTCGCAGGAAGGCGACAGCGCGGCGCCTTCAGACCGGGATTCGAGGCTTGACCGTGATCAAGCGGACGCCGCCTGCTTGGGCGTACGAATCTTCCCGAGTGTCATTTGATCCGGCACGAACGCATCGTGGACGAGCCGTTCCGCAACGAAGTCCTCGAACTCTATGAGTCCGTCACGGATGAAGCGAAGTGGCGCGCCGTCCTGCAGAGAATCGGCGAAAGGCTCGGAGCCGACGGCATGGCGTTGCACTTCGGCGAGAGCGCCGCTTTCACCCTCGCGCATGGCATCCCCGACGCGGAGATCGGCGCGTTCAGGGCGTGGTCATCGACCGCGAGCAAGGCACCATGCCCCGAATCGGACACCTCGCACTCGCGTGATCGGGCGCACTGGCTGTTGCCTGACGCGCAGAACGTCGAAGGCTTCGGCGGCCGTCATCTGGTCGCGCGGCTTGCACATGCGCGCGAATACATCGGGTACGTGACCGTCTATCGGCCGGCCGATGCGGCGGGCTTCGGTGAGGAAACCATCGAATCCCTTCTCGCGCTCGTCCCGCATCTTTCGTGCGTCCTTGCGCTGGCGCTGCGCGTTGCCGCGGCAGAAGGCCGCAGTTGGCAGTGCACGCAATGCAGTGAAATGCATCCGTTCGGCTGCATCCTGGTCGACTCCACCGGGTCGATCCTCGAGATGAACGCGATTGCGAGCGAGTTCGTGGCCGCGCAGGACGGACTTCGGGTCTCGGAAAGTCACCTGCAGGCGATCCGCGCCGAGGAAAGCACTCTGCTCGATCGCCGTCTCGGCGAAATACTCGGGGACGTTTCGCCCGCAAGAGCGGAATTCGTCACCATTCCCCGGCCTTCGGGGCGCCGGCGATATGCGATCTTCATTCGCCGCATGGCGGCGCGTCCTTCCGCGTTCACATTGCGCGTCCCCTCCGCGCGACTCGTGATCATCGATACGGACCGCGGCACTCACGTTCCGCGTCAGGTGATGCGCGCCGTGTACGAATTGACGGAAACCGAAAGCCGGGTGGCATGGCAACTGGCCGAAGGGGGCACGCTCGATCAGGTCGCAGCGAGGTTGGGCATCGCGCACAACACGCTGCGCCATCACCTCGAGCGCATCTTTCAGAAGACCGGCACGCATCGGCAAGCCGACCTCGTTCGTATGTTGCAGGCGCCTTTCGTCTCGGTCGGCGGCGCCGACTGATTCGAACAGACGGCGACCGCGCACGTTGTATGGGCTAAACGACCCTGTCGGTGGGACCGATCGCCGCCAACCAGGTCGCGCGCCAATCGATTGATTTTCCTGCAAGTGCCGAACTGGCACGGACCCTGCTTGCCTTCGCGCACAGGAGCAAGCCGACACGCAGGCATCGCCCGGCTCCTGCAAGTTGGATCTGTCTGCGCCGAGTCGCCAAGGGAGGAGACCTCATGGGAACGCACAATTCGATCAAGAAAGGCATTCAAAGAGCCTTGCTCGCCGCCACGCTCAGTGGGTCGCTCGCCGCGGTGCCTGCGCTGGCTGCACCGGTCTACCTGGCGAACTATACGACCGACTTCACCGCCTACGACTACAACACCGCCGCCGATTGGAGCGCGGCGCTCGGTTTCATCGGATGCGGACCAACCACGGGGGCGATGATCCTGAACTACTTTCAGAATCACGACGGGGCTGCGGGCCTGATGGAAGCGGGCGGCGGGCTGGCAACAGCGCAGACGCTGCACGGTCCGGGCAACCACCTTGGCAGCTACATGCAGACCGGGACAGACGGCTTCGGGTCGGTCTATCGGATCGAGCCCGGCATGCAGGACTACGCGACCAGCAAGGGATACAACATCGACGTGATGATCCACGTCAGTGCGGGCAATGTTCCGCCCAGCGCCTCTTGGGATCCCTACGGCGCATACGGCAGTGCCTGGACCAACGACGGCAACTACTTCGTGCAGGACGGCGGCGGGAACTGGTCGATCGATGACGCGTTGTTCTACAACTTCATGTCGGCCAAATTGGCCGCGGGGATTCCGATCTTCCTGACCGTTGATTCGGACGGCGACGGCAGCGGCGACCATTGGATACCGATGGTCGGAGTCGACCTGGTCAACGGTTCCGGGACCTACTACTACTACAACACGTGGGACACGACTCTGCACTCGGCCGCAGTCAAATATATCGGCGAGGGAGGCAATACCCAGTGGGCTATCTCCCTGGCGCGCACAGTCACCTTCATCGGGCCCATCGACGGCGGCGACGGCAACGGCAATGTTCCGGAGCCCGGCACTCTCGCCTTGCTCGCACTTGGCCTGGCTGTCCTTTTCGGATTCGGACGGCGCTCCAGAGCGGGCGGCGAGTAGCCCAGGCAACGAAGGGGCTCGCTGACCCGGGCCCCGCTTCGATCATCCCGAGTCAGCGAACCCGGCGGTCGGGGGGGCGTGATCTCACAGGTGCACCCGGGTTCCCAGCTCGATCACGCTGTTGGACGGGATCCGGAACAGGTCGACGACCGATGCGGCGTTGCGTGACAGCGTCTCGAACAGCCGCTCGCGCCAGCGCGCCATCCTGCCCTGCGCGGTCGGCACCACCGTTTCGCGGCTGAGGACGTACGAGGTTTCGAACAGGTCGATGTCGAGCCCGTGCGGCCGGCACAACGCCAGTGCCTGCGGAATGTCGGGCTGGTTCATAAAGCCGTAGTTGACGCGCAGCCTCCACACGCCGCGCGCCAGCGGCTCGATCTCGACGCGCCGGTCGAACGGGATCCACGGCACCTCGCGGAACACGACGTTCATGATCACGTTGCGCTCGTGCAGCACCTTGTTGTGCTTCAGGTTGTGCAGCAGCGCCTGCGGCACGCGCTCGGGGTCGGCGACCGCGTACACCGCGGTGCCGGCAACGCGCTTGACGTCATCGCGCAGCAGCAGGTCGATGAAGCCCTTGACCTCCGGGTCCTCGCGGTGGATATGCTCGAACAGCAGCTCGCGCCCGCGCTTCCACGTTGCCATCACGGTGAACAGCACCAGGCCGAGCGTCAGCGTGAACCAGCCGCCGTCGAGGAACTTGACCGAGCAGGCGATCGCCAGCAACGCGTCGAGCAGGATGAAGCACGCGGTCGCGCCGAGCGCCAGCCAGGTCGGGAAGTTCCAGCCGTGCCGGACCACGAAGTACGTGAGGAACGTGGTCGCGAGCATCGTCAGCGTGACCGCGATGCCGTACGCGCCGGCCAGGTTCGACGACGAGCGAAAGCCGGTCGTGACCGCCAGCACCGCGGCGAGCAGCGCCCAGTTGACCGCCGGCATGTAGATCTGTCCCATCTCCTGCGCCGAGGTGTACGTGATCGCCAGCCGCGGCAGGAAGCCGAGATGGATCGCCTGCTGCGTCATCGAGTACGCGCCCGATATGACCGCCTGCGAGGCGATCACGGTGGCCATCGACGCCAGCACAACCGCGGGCAGCAGCAGCGTCTCGGGAAACAGCCGGAAGAACGGGTTGTCGATCGCCGCCGGTTCGGCGATCAGCAGCGCGCCCTGTCCCATGTAGTTGATCGCGAGCGCCGGCAGCACGAGGCCGGTCCAGGCAATGCGGATCGGCCGCTTGCCGAAATGCCCGAGATCGGCGTACAGCGCTTCGGCGCCGGTCACCGCCAGCACGATCGCGCCGACCGCCGCGAAGATCCCGCTACCGCGCGCGACGAGGAAGTCGATCGCGTAGCGCGGATCGAGCGCGAGGAGGATCTGCGGCGCGCGCGCGATCTGCGCCGCGCCCACGGCCGCGAGCGCGGCGAACCACGCGATCATCGCCGGTCCGAAGTAGCGCCCGACTACGGCAGTGCCGTGCTTCTGCACGACGAACAGCCCGATCAGGATGCCGATCGAGATAGGCAGCACGTACGACTGCAGCCGCGGCGTGACCACCGCCAGCCCCTCGACGGCGCTCAACACCGAGATCGCGGGCGTGATCACGCTGTCGCCGTAGAAGAGCGACGCGCCGAACGCGCCGACGAGCAGCAGCGCGGCGCGCCGCCGCGGCGTCTTGCCCGCCGCCGACGCCGCCAGCGCCACCAGCGCCATGATGCCGCCCTCGCCGCGGTTGTCGGCGCGCAGGATCAGCACGACATACTTGATCGTCACCACCAGCATCAGCAGCCAGAAGATCGACGACACGGCTCCGAGCACGTGGCCGGGCGTGAGCTGAATGCCGGTCGACTCGCCGAAGACTTCCTTGACCGTGTAAAGGGGACTGGTGCCGATGTCGCCGTACACGACGCCGACGGCCGCGATCGTCAGCGCGGCCACGCTCTTTTTCTGCACAGTTGCCATTCGACCCTCGTCGTTGCCGAGGGCTTTCTTCTAGAAGTCTGCGCGTAAAGAACGCATAAGGAAGTTGCGCAATAGAGTCATTCGTCGGCCAGCCGGTAGCCGACGCCGGGCTCGGTCAGCAGGAAGCGCGGATCGGCAGGATCGGCTTCGATCTTGGCGCGCAACTGCGCCATGTAGATGCGCAGGTAATGGGTGTGCTCGACGAACTCCGCGCCCCACACGTCGGTGAGCAGTTGCCGATGCGTGACCACGCGGCCGGCGCTCTTCGCCAGCCGCGCCAGCAGCTTGAATTCGATCGGCGTCAGGTGCACGTCGGCACCGTCCTTGCGCACGCGGCGCGCGGCCAGATCGATCTCGAGGCCGTCGATGCGCAGCGGCGCCTCGTCGCCGCCCGCCGGTGCGCGCCGCAGCGCGGCGCGGATGCGCGCCAGCAGTTCGCCGACGCCGAACGGCTTGATCAGGTAATCGTCGGCGCCAAGATCGAGCGCGCGGATCTTCTGCGGCTCGTCGGTACGCGCGGACAGCACGATGATCGGCGTCGCCGCATGCGCGCGCACCGCGCGGATGACTTCGGTGCCGTCGATGTCGGGCAGGCCGAGGTCGAGCAGGATCAGCGCCACCGGCTGCGTCAGCCGCGCGATGGCGTCGCGGCCGGTCGTCGCCGTGGCCACCGCATACCCGGCCGCGCGCAGGCTGGCTTCGAGAAAGCGGCAGATCTGCGGCTCGTCCTCGACCACGAGGATCGCACCGGGAGATGCGGGAACGCTGCTCACCGTTCGGCGCGCTCATCGGCAACCGGCTGCGCCGCCTCGCGTGCGACCGGGAGCGTGAACCAGAACGTCGCGCCGCCGCCTTCGCGCTCGGTCGCGCCCAGCGTGCCGCCGTGCGCAGCGACGATCGCGCGCGAGATCGCGAGCCCGAGTCCGGCGCCGCGGCGGCCGCGCTCGGCGCGCGCTTGCGGCGCGCGCGCAGCGCTCCGGATCAACTGGTCGAGGTCCCTGCGCCCCAGCCCCGGTCCGCGATCGCGGACGCTGACCGCGAGCGCAGCCTCGCGCCGCTGCACTTCGATCTCGACGGCGCCATCGCCGCCGTGCGCCAACGCATTCTCGATCAGGTTGGTCAGCACCTGCGCGATCAGCACGGGATCGACCTGAACCAGCGGCAGCCCGGCCGGGACCTGCGCGGCGAGCCGACGCGCAGGATGGCGGCCGCGCAGCCGCGCCAGCACCGAGCCCACGATTTCCTCCAGCGACTCCCAGTCGCGCCGCAGCGCCAGCTCGCCCGCCGACAGGCGCGCGAGCTGCAGCGCATTGTCGGCCGTGTCCGCCATCGTCGTCGCTTCCGACTCGATGGTTCGCAGCAGTGCCGCGCGGCGCTCGGCATCCAGCTCCGCGCCCTGTTCGCGCAGCGTGCTCGCCGAGCCGACGATCACCGCGAGCGGAGTGCGCAGATCGTGCGCGATCGACGCCAGCAGCGCATTGCGCGTGCCTTCCCACTGCGCCTGCGCCTGCGCGTCGCGCGCGGCCTGTGCCAGCCGCAGCCGCTGCAGCGCCGCGGCGGCGAGCCGCGCGAGCGCATCGAGGTGGCGCACGTCGTCCACCTGCCACGGTGCTTTACGCGCGCGCAGGTCGACGCCGACCACGCCGATGCAGTCGTCGCCGATCCGCAGGGGCAGCGCGCAGCCCGGCAGCGCCGGCCAGTTGCGCGTGCCTGCGCCCAGCGCTTCGCCATGCTGCCGCACCCAGCGCAGCGCGTCGTCGTCGAATTGAAACGTGGTATCCGGCCGGGTTGCGACCTCGACCACCTCGACCTCGTCGGCGCCGGCGGCACGCACCTGCGCCGCGCAGTCGAAGGAGCGGGCCACTGCGGCGGCGCCGACGGCGGCGATCTCGCGTTCGCTCTCGACCGCGGCCAGCGCCTGGCCGAGGTCGTGCAGTTCGCCGATCCGCTTCTCGCTCGCGCGCGCGGCCGCCGTCTCGCGCTTCAGCCGCGTCACCAGGCCGCTGACGACCAGCGACACCGCCAGCAGCGCCGCGAGCGAGATCAGGTACTCGGGACCCTCGACCTCGAACGTGTAGCGCGGCGGAATGAAGAAGTAGTTCAGCAGCAGCCCACCCGCGACCGCGGTCGCGACCGCGTCGGCGCCGCGCAGGAACACGGCCGTCAACACGACCGGCAGCAGGTAGATCAGCGCCTGGCTGGCGAGGCTGACGGCACCGTCGACCGCCCACGCGAGCGCGGTCGCGACCGCGAGCAGGCCGACGCACGTGACGACGCGCCCGGTCCACGAGCTGACGCGCGCAACCGCGGCCGCGAAGGAAACGCTCACGACGGCATCCGCTGTGCGCTCACTGGACTCCCCTCGCGCTGCGCCGGCAACAGCGCACAGATGCGGTGGTGGCGGTTACGGTGCTCTCGGTGCCCATGGCGCGCTCGCTTCAGCAGCCCTTCGGCAGAGCACGATAGCGGGAATCACGCGTTCGCGCGTGCACATAACCGCCTATCACCCCGGCGCAATGCGCCGATGGAATACTGATCGAACACGCGCCGCCAGGTCGAGGCGCGATCCAGTCGGAGGAGAGCCATGAAGACAATTGCGATCGTCGGCGCTGCGCCGGCTGGCGCAACTTGCACGGATCAGTCCGGCGCAGTGCCGCGGCTCGAGCTGCCGCTGACGCGGCGCGAATTCCTGCGCGGCACGGGCGTGTTGAGCGGCACGCTCGCGGCCGGCAGCATGATCGCGGCGCTGGCGCCGTCGCGCACCTGGGCGGTCGAACTGAAGACACTGACCGCGGCCGAGGGCGAGGCGCTGATGGCGATGGGGCGCACGCTCTATCCGCACGACAAGCTGCCAGACGCGGCGTACGCGCTGCTCGCCAAGGATCTCGACGACGACGCGGGCAAGAACGCCGATACGCTCAAGCTGCTGCGCGACGGCGTGGCCGCGCTCGACCAGGCGGCCGGCGGCAGCTTCGCCAAGGCGGACGCGGCCAGGCGCCTCGAACTCGTCAAGGCGAACGAAGGCAAGCCGTTCTTCAGCACCGTGCGCGGCAAGTGCATCACCTCGCTGTACAACAACGACATCGCCTTCGCGACGTTCGGTTACCCGGGTGCCTCATGGGACAAGGGCGGCTACATCAACCGCGGCTTCCAGGATCTGAAGTGGCTGCCTGATCCGCCTGCAGCGGCAAGTCCTCCCGCCGGGCGTTGAGCCTGCCCATCACCCCAACGGAGACACATCAGATGCCCAGTTTCGATAACAAGGACGACTCGGTGGTCGTCATCATCGGTTCGGGTGCCGGCGGCGGCACGCTGGCCAACGAGCTGTGCCAGAAGGGCGTGAAGGTCGTGCTGCTGGAGGCCGGTTCGCGCCAGTCATCAGCGACCTTCATCAACGACGAATGGAAATCGTTCGGCCAGCTCGCCTGGCTCGATCCGCGCACGACATCGGGCTCGTGGCGAATCGCAAAGGATTTCGCCGGACTGCCGGCGTGGATCTGCAAGACGGTCGGCGGCACGACCACGCACTGGGCCGGCGCGTCACTGCGCTTCCAGCCGCACGAGTTCAAGGCGCGCACCACCTATGGCGAAATCAAGGGTGCGAACCTGCTCGACTGGCCGCTGACGCTGCAGGAACTCGCGCCGTACTACGCGCGCGCCGAGGACAAGATGGGCGTGACGCGCACGCACGGCATCCCGGGGCTGCCCGGCAACAACAATTTCAAGGTGATGTACGCCGGTGCGACCAAGCTCGGCTACAAGGAGTGCCACACCGGCCGCATGGCGATCAACAGCCGGCCGCGGCACGGGCGCGGAAGCTGCCTGCAGATCGGCTTCTGCTTCCAGGGGTGCAAGTCGGGCGCCAAGTGGTCGACGCTGTACACCGAAATCCCGGCGGCAGAGGCGACCGGCAAGCTCGACCTGCGGACCGAATCGCACGCGATGCGGATCGAGCACAACGACGCGGGCAAGGTCACCGCGGTTGTCTATCGCGACGCGGCCGGCAGCGAGCAGCGGCAAAAGGCGCGCGTGGTGTGCGTGGCCGGCAATTCGATCGAAACGCCGCGGCTGCTGCTGCTGTCGGCGTCGGCGAAGTTTCCGGATGGCCTGGCCAATTCGTCCGGCCAGGTCGGCCGGAACTACATGCGCCACATGACCGGCTCCGTCTACGCGGCGTTCAAGGACGAAGTGAACATGTACCGCGGCACGACGATGGCCGGCATCATCGGCGACGAGTCGCGCAACAATCCGAAGCGCGGCTTCGTCGGCGGCTACGAGATGGAGACGCTGTCGCTCGGCCTGCCGTTCATGGCCGCGTTCCTGGACCCCGGCGCCTGGGGTCCGGACTTCGCGTGGTGGCTCGACAACTACACGCGCATGGCCGGCATGTGGCTGGTCGGCGAGGACATGCCGCGCGAAACCAACCGCGTCACGCTGAACCCGAACGTGAAGGACAAGTGGGGCAACCCGGTGCCCAACGTTCATTTCGACGATCACGACAACGACATCCGCATGCGCACCCATGCCTACGAGCGCGGCGAGGCGGTCTACCAGGCCGCCGGAGCCGTCAAGACCTACCGCACGCCGCCGTATCCATCGACGCACAACCTCGGCACCTGCCGCATGAGCGCCAAGCCGCGCGACGGCGTGTGCAACAAGTGGGGACAGACACACGACATCAGGAACCTGTTCATTTCCGACGGCAGTCAGTTCACCACTGGCGGCTCGGAGAATCCGACGCTGACGATCGTCACGCTGGCGATCCGGCAGGCCGAGCACATCGCCGCGCAGATGAGGCAGCGGGCAATCTGAAGTTCTTTACGCAGGAGACGTTGAAATGGCAGCGAAGAAGATTCTGCAACTGGTCGGCGATTACGCCGAGGACTACGAGGTGATGGCCCCGTTCCAGATGCTGGCGATGATCGGCCACACCGTGCACGCGGTGTGCCCGGACAAGAAGTCGGGCGACTACATCCTGACGGCGATCCACGATTTCGACGGCGCGCAGACCTATAGCGAAAAGCCCGGCCACCGCTTCACGCTGAACGCGACTTTCGCCGAGGTCAACCCCGCGAGCTACGACGCGCTGATGATCGCGGGCGGCCGCGCGCCCGAGTACATCCGGATGAATCCGAAGGTCATCGAGATCACGCGCCACTTCGCCAACGCCGGCAAGCCGATCGCCTCGGTGTGCCACGGCGTGCAGGTGCTGGCCGCAGCCAACGTGCTGAAGGGCCGGACTGCGACCGGCTACTACGCCTGCCGCGCGGAAATGGAACTGGCCGGCGCGACCTTCAAGGATCCCGGCGTCGACGGCGCGGTCACGGACGGCAACCTCGTCACCGCTGTCGCATGGCCCGGGCATGCGGCGTGGATGGCGCAGTTCCTGAAGGTGCTGGGCACGCGGATCGAACCGTAGTCCACAGTGGCGCGGACGCCATGTGCGAGTTCTACGTCAAGGCCGACCCGATCCTGTACGAGTCGCGCACGCGCACGCTGCGCATCCACGGCGTGCTGACGAGCATCCGGCTGGAAAACCTGGCGTGGGACGTGCTCGCCGAGATGGCCGCGGGCGAGGGCTGCGCGACCAACGCGCTGATCACCAAGTTCCACGACGAGATCCTGCAGCACCGCGGCGAGGTGCCGAATTTCGCCTCGTTCCTGCGCGTGACCTGCATGCGCTACCTGCTGCGCAAGCTCGAAGGAGAGCAGGCCGCCGCGCCGCGCCCTCCGAATGTGGTGCCGCTCGCGGCGCGCGGCTGATCAACGAAGACGCGATGGCCAAGATCATCCACAGCATGATCCGCGTGCTGGATCTCGAGAAGTCGATGAAGTTCTACGCCGACGTGCTCGGGCTGGTCGAGTCGCACCGCCTCGACTTTCCGGACTTCGCGCTCGTTTATCTGCGCAACGACGAGAACGACGTCGAACTCGAGTTGACGCTGAACAAGGGGCGCACCGAGCCGTACACGCACGGCACCGGCTACGGGCACGTCGCGGTGGTGGTGGACGACCTGGCGTCCAGGCACCGCGCACTCGGTGCAGCCGGCTACGAGCCCGCGCCAATCAAGGAGTTCAAGCGCGGCGACGAACTGCTGGCGCGCTTCTTCTTCATCCAGGACCCTGACGGCTACAAGATCGAGGTGCTGGAGCGGCACGGGCACTATCGGTAGGCGCGGATCACTCCGCGTGCTGTGCTGTGCTCGTCGCCCCGGCGCAGGCCGGGGCCCGATTCAGGGTTCAATAACTTGGGTCCCGGCCTACGCCGGGACGACGGCGCGGCTTGATCGATCCGAGCCGCCCGTCGCTCGCGTTCGGCATCGATTGTCGCGAACAACGGCAGCGGCCGAGCCGACGTGCCGGTTCATACGTGGATCGCATGTCCGAGCGCGCGCAGCGCCGCTTCCTGCACCGCTTCGCCGAGCGTCGGATGCGCGTGGATCGTGCCGCCGACGTCCTCCAGCCGCGCGCCCATTTCCAGCGATTGCGAGAACGCCGCCGCGAGTTCCGCCACGCCTTTGCCGACTGCCTGCCAGCCGAGTATCAGGTGGTTGTCGCGCCGCGCGACCACGCGCACGAAGCCGTCGCGCGCTTCCAGCGTCAGCGCGCGGCCGTTGCCCGCGAGCGGAAACTGCGCGTGAATGCAGTCGAAGCCGCGCGCCTTGGCCTCGTCAGGCGAAAGCCCCGCCACGACGACCTCGGGATCGGTGAAGCAGATCGCGGGGATCGACGCGGGCGCGAAACGGCGCTTCTGCCCGGCGATGATCTCCGCCACCATCTCGCCCTGCGCGATCGCGCGGTGCGCGAGCATCGGCTCGCCGGTCACGTCGCCCACCGCCCACACGTTGCGCATCGAGGTGCGGCATTGATCGTCGATCTTGACGAACGGCCCGTTCATGTCGAGCAGCAACTTCTCCAGCCCGAAACCTTGCGTGCGGGGGCGGCGGCCGACGGCCACCAGCACCTGCTCGGCGGCGATCTCGTGAGGCGCGCCCTGCGCATCCTGCATCAGCACCGCATCGCCATTCATGCCGCTCACCTTGCAGTTCAGGTTCAGCGCGATGCCGAGCTTCTTCAGCGACGCCTCGACCGGTTTCGTCAGCTCCGCGTCGTACTGCGGCAGCACGCGTGCCAGCGCCTCGATCACCGTGACCTCGGCGCCAAGCTTGCGGTACGCGATGCCAAGTTCGAGCCCGATGTAACCGGCGCCGACGACGACCAATCGCTTCGGAATCGCCGTTGGCGACAGCGCCTCGGTCGACGAAATCACTCGCCCGCCGAACGGCAGCGACGGCAGCGGCGTCGGCTCCGAGCCGGTGGCCAGCACGAGGTGCTCGCAGCCGATGCGCACGTCGCCCGCGTCGACCGTCTTGCCGTCTACGATCGTGGCACGGCCGTTCACGACCTGCGCGCCGTACTTCTTCAGCAGACCGGCCACGCCGTGCGTCAGCCGCTGCACCACGCCGTCCTTCCACTGCACCGCCTGCGCCACGTCGAGCGCGGGCTTCTGCACGCGGATGCCGAGCGGGCTCGTGCCGGCGTAATGGTTCGCCTTGTCGAACTCCTCGGCGACGTGGATCAGCGCCTTCGAGGGTATGCAGCCGATGTTCAGGCACGTGCCGCCGATGCGGTCGCCCTCGACGAGAATCGTCTTGATGCCGAGCTGCGCGGCGCGGATCGCGGTCACGTAGCCGCCGGTGCCGCCGCCGATCACGAGCAACTGGGTCGATTGCGTTTGCATCAGTCATCCCCGCTCGGGTGTGTCATGCCCGCGAAAGCGGGTATCCAGTCAACGTCGGCAAAGACACTGGATTCCCGCGTGCGCTGGAATGACACAAGCCATCACTCCACGAACATCGTCGCCGGCGCTTCGAGATAGCCGCGCACCTTCTGCACGAACTCGGCGCCGTGCGCACCGTCGACCACGCGGTGATCGAACGACGACGACAGGTTCAGCAGCTTGCGCGCGACGATCGCACCGGAGCGGATCACCGGCCGCTCGACGATGCGCCCCACACCCACGATCGCGACCTCCGGGTAATTGATCACCGGCGTGGTCACGATGCCGCCGAGCGCGCCGAGGCTGGTGATCGTGATCGTCGAGCCGGCCAGCTCCTCGCGCGTCGCCTTCGCGCTGCGCGCGGCGTCCGCGAGGCGAACGATCTCGGCGGCGGACGACCACAGGTCGCGCGCCTCCGCGTGGCGCACCACCGGCACCATCAGGCCGGCGTCGGTCTGCGTGGCAATGCCCAGATGCACCGCGCCGTGACGCGTGACCACGCCCTGGTCGTCGTCGAAGCGCGCGTTGACCATCGGATAGTCGCGCACCGCCAGCACGATCGCGCGCATCAGCAGCGGCAGCAGCGTCAGCCGGCCGCGCTCGCTGGTATAGGTGTCGTTCAACTTGCCACGCAGCGCTTCGAGCTCGGTGACGTCGATCTCCTCGACGTAGGTGAAGTGCGGGATGCGGCGCTTGGCCTCCTGCATCTTCTCGGCGATCTTGCGCCGCAGGCCGATCACCGGAATCTGCTGCTCGTCGTTGCGCTCGGCATAGCGCACGCCAGGCGCGACAGCACCGCCGCGCGCCAGATACGCATCGAGGTCCTCGTGCATGATGCGCCCGGCCGCGCCCGAACCCGGCACGAACTGCAGCTCGATGCCGAGATCCCACGCGCGCCGGCGCACCGCGGGCGATGCGATCGGCTTTTCACCCGGCGCACGGCGTGCGGCGGGCGCGATCGGCGCGGCCGCGGGCCTGGGCGTCGGTGCGGCAGCGGGCGCCGGTTTCGGCGCGACCGTAGGCGCCAGTGCTGGCGCCGCGGCAGCCGGTGGCGTTGCCGGCACGCGCCCGGCGATCGGCGGCGCTCCCTCCGCCACGTTGCCGGCGCCTTGCACTTCGAGCCGGATCAGCTCGGTGCCGACCGCCATCACCTCGCCGACCTTGCCGCCGAGCGACATCACCTTGCCATGGACCGGCGACGGAATCTCGACCGTCGCCTTGTCGGTCATCACGTCGGCGAGCACCTGGTCCTCGACCACCGCATCGCCTTCCTTCACGTGCCACTCGACCAGTTCCACCTCGGCGATGCCTTCGCCGATGTCCGGCATCTTGATTACATGGATTCCCATGTCAGGCCTCCATGGTCCGTTTGAAGGCCTCGCCGACGCGCTTCGGGCCGGGGAAGTACGCCCACTCCTGCGCGTGCGGATACGGCGTGTCCCAGCCGGTCACGCGCTCGATCGGCGCTTCGAGGTGATAGAAGCAGTGCTCCTGCACCAGCGCCGCGAGTTCCGCGCCGAAGCCGCTGGTGCGAGTGGCCTCGTGCACCACGACGCAGCGGCCGGTCTTCTTGACCGACGCGACGATCGTGTCCAGATCGAGCGGCCACAGGCTGCGCAAATCGATGATCTCGACGTCGATGCCGGTCTCGTTGGCCGCGGCCTCGGACACCCACACCATCGTGCCGTAGGTCAGCACGGTCAGGTCCTTGCCTGCGCGGAAGACGGCGGCCGACTCGAGCGGCACCGTGTAGTAGTCCTCCGGAACTTCGCCGCGCGGATGCTTCGACCACGGCACCACCGGCTTGTCGTGATGGCCGTCGAACGGGCCGTTGTACAGCCGTTTCGGCTCGAGAAAGATCACCGGGTCGTCGCACTCGATCGCCGCGATCAGCAGGCCCTTGGCATCGTACGGATTGCTCGGCATCACCGTGCGCAGCCCGCACACGTGAGTGAACAGCACCTCGGGACTCTGGCTGTGCGTCTGCCCGCCGTAGATGCCGCCGCCGCACGGCATGCGGATCGTGAGCTTGGTGTGGAAGTCGCCGGCCGAGCGGTAGCGCAGCCGCGCGGCGCCCGAGACGATCTGGTCGTACGCCGGATAGAAGTAGTCGGCGAACTGGATCTCGGCCACCGGCCGCAGGCCGTACGCGCCCATTCCGATCGCCACGCCGACGATGCCGCCTTCGGCGATCGGCGTATCGAACACGCGCGACATGCCGTACCTGGCCTGCAAGCCTTCGGTGCAGCGGAACACGCCTCCGAAATAACCGACATCCTCGCCGAACACGACGACGTTTTCGTCGCGCGCCAGCATGACGTCGAGCGCGGAGCGGATCGCCTGCACCATCGTCATCGTCGCCATGGTCACACCCCGAATTGCTGCCGCTGGCGACGCAGGTGCGCCGGCATTTCCGCGTAGACGTCGTCGAACATCGATGCGGGGCTCGGGATCGGGCCGGTGGCGAGCGTGCCATGGCTCTCGGCCTCCTTCTGCACGGCCAGCACCTCGTCTTCGAGTTCCTTCTGCTGCGCGGCGTGCTGCTCCTCGGACCACGCACCGAGCGCGATCAGGTGCTGCTTCAGCCGCAACACCGGATCGCCGAGGGGGAATCTGGACCATTCGTCCGCGGGGCGGTACTTCGACGGATCGTCGGAGGTCGAATGCGCGCCGGCGCGGTACGAGACCCACTCGATCAGCGTCGGGCCGAGGTTGCCGCGCGCGCGCTCGATCGCCCACTGCGACGCCGCGTACACGGCGAGGAAGTCGTTGCCGTCCACCCGCAGCGACACGATGCCGTTGCCCACGCCGCGGGCGGCGAAGGTCGCCACTTCGCCGCCGGCGATGCCCTGGAACGACGAGATTGCCCACTGGTTGTTGACGATGTTCAGGATCACCGGCGCGCGATACACGGCGGCGAACGTCAGCGCGTTGTGGAAGTCGGCCTCGGCGGTCGAGCCGTCGCCGATCCAGGCCGACGCGATGCGCGTATCGCCCTTGATCGCCGAGGCCATCGCCCAGCCGACCGCCTGGATGTACTGAATGCCCAGGTTGCCGGCGATCGAGTAGAAGCTGTGCTTGTGTGACGAGTACATCACCGGCATCTGCCGGCCCTTGATCGGATCGCGTTCGTTGGAGAAGAGCTGGCACATCATGTCGAACAGCGGATAGCCGCGCGCGATCAGGATGCCCTGCTGGCGATAGGTCGGAAAAACCATGTCGTCCGGTTCGAGCGCGAATGCCTGACCGATGCCGATCGCTTCCTCGCCCAGACTCTGCATGTAGAAGGACATCTTCTTCTGCCGTTGCGCGATCAGCATGCGCGCGTCGAACACGCGCGTCTTCATCATGCTGCGCAACGCGCTGCGCAGCAGTTGCGGATCGACCTCGGGCGCCCACGGGCCGACCGCGCGCCCCCGATCATCGAGCACGCGCACCAGCGCGCTGGCTACGTCGAGCGTCTCGAACGGCTTCGAATCCAGCGGCGGCCGTCGCACCGCGCCGGCGGGCGACACCTGCAGGTAGGAGAAATCGGTTTCGCGGCCGGGACGCCCCGGCGGCTCCGGGACGTGCAGCTTCAGCGCTTGAGATTTTCCTGTCGATGCCATGGCATCTCCGTGCTCGATTGTGTCTCGCTACAGTCGGCTGCGCGCGCAGCATGGCGCCATTGTGTGGCGAACGCGTACACGTGGTCCGCAAGCGTAGCGAGTTTTGCTCGCGCCGGCTCGCACCCACTCGCCGCGCTGCCGCCGTCGCCACGCCTGCGACGGTCAGCGCGGGCGGGCAGGCACGGCCGCTTCTGCGCGGGTCGGTCCCGCGAGGTCGCTGTCGACGGCGGGCAGTGCGCGCATCGTGCGGATCGGCGGCTGCCGCCACGCGAGCACCGCGAACAGCAGGACCGCGCTGCCCGAGAACACCAGCGCCGCGCGCAGCCCGAAGTGCTCGCCGAGCCAGCCGCCGAGCAGCGCGCCCGGCACGGACGGGATCATGATCAGCCAGCGCATCGTGCTCGTCATGCGGCCGAGCAGCGGTGTGGGCGTCACTGCCTGACGGATCGCGAGGAAGTTGATGAAGATGAGCACCGCGCCGACGCCGAACAGCATCAGCATCGCCGCGAACATCGCCACGCCCCAAGGCGACGCAGGCGCGGCGGCGCCGAGCAGCCAGCCCGCGCCGCACACCACGTGGCCGACCACCATCGTCGGCGCCGGTCCGAGCCGGCGCGAGATGCGATGGCCGATCGCGCTCGCCAGCACGGTGCCGGCACCGAGACCCACGTAGGCCAGTCCGACCGCGCGTTCGCCGAGCCCCAGCGTGCGCGTGGCGAACAGGATCTGCACCACCTGCGCCGCGTAGTGGCACATGTGCCAGGCACCGATCAGCAGCGCCATCGTCACCAGCAACCGGTGGCCGGCGACGAAGCGCAGGCCGTCGCGCAGCGCCTGCCCGAAACGCTGCACCGCGTGCGGCGGCGCCTCTGCCGCGCGCAGCCCGCGCAGGATCAGCGTCGAGGTGGCGAGGAACGCCGCGTCGACCAGCATCGCCAGCGGCGCGCCGGTCAGCTTGATCAGCGCACCCGCGGCGCCGGGGCCTGCGACCTCGGCCGTTGAATTGGCAAGCGCGTTGCGCGCGTGCGCCTCGACCAGTCGCTCGCGCGGCACGATCTGCATCAGCACGATCTGCGCCGCGCTGCCGGACACGGTGTTGACGGCGCCGATCGCGAACGCGATCACGTACAGCCACGGCAGCGTCAGCCCGCCGAGCCACCACGCCACCGGCACGCTCGCGAGCGCGACCGCGAGCGCGGTTTCGCCGCCGATGTAGACAGGGAGCTTGCGCACGCGGTCGAGCCACACGCCGGCGGGCAGCGAAAGCAGCACGAACGGGAACGCCTCCATCGCGGTCACCACGCTCATCTGCGTCGGCGTGGCGTGCAGCAGCAGCGCCGCGGTCAGCGGCAGCGCCAGCATCGAGATCTGGCCGCCGAACGAACTGATCAGGATCGACAGCCACAGTCGCCGGTACGTGCGGTCGCGCAGCAGATCGTCGGGCGCGAGCGCAAGGCGCGCCCGCGCCGGCCGTGGCACGGAGACCTGCACTAGAGCGGAACTGACACGGGTTCTGCGGTGCTCGCGGCCGAATGCACGACGACGCGATCGCGCCCCTGCCGCTTCGCCTCGCGCATGCCGGCCTCGGCGGCGCGCAGCATCTGTTCGGAGCTGTCGTCGGCGCGGCCCGAATCGCACAGGCCGGCCGAGAAGGTCAACCCCGTCAGCGTGCCGCCATGCGCGTCGCCGAGCGGAAACGCAGTGGTGCGCCACAGTCTCAGCAACGCGGCGATCTTGCGCTGCGCGGCGCGCGCATCGGTGCGCGGCATCAGTGCGCAGAACTCCTCGCCGCCGTAGCGGCACACGACATCGCTCTTGCGCATGCGCGTCGACAGCAGCTTGCCGAACGCCGCCAGCAGCAGGTCGCCGGTCGCGCGCCCATAGCGGCCGTTGACCGCATCGAGGCCATCGAGGTCGATCAGCGCCAGCGCCAGCGGTTGCGACTCGCGCCGCGCCAGCGCGAGCATCGACGGCATCACGTCGGCCAGATGCCGGCGATTGAAGAGCCCGGTCAGGAAGTCGCGCACCGCCTGCCGTTCGAGTGCCGCCTGCAGCGCCAGCACCTCGTCGATCTTCTGCGACAGTTCGCGGTTCGCCGTCGCCAGCTCGGACTGCGTGCGCTCGAGCGCCTGCTCGGCCAATGCCAGCGACTGGCGCGCGTCGCGGTACTGCGGCAGCCACGACTTGCGCGTGCCGCGTGGCGCCGTCGCCGCCGGAATCGGCTTCGCCTTGCGGGCGGTGCGGGGCTTCATGCGCGCATTGTTGTCGCCGCGCAGCGCAGCGTCAATGTTGGCCGAGCGTTCGCCGCATCAGCCACTGATGAAGCGGCTGCCGCGCAAAGCCGAGCGACTCGAGCCCGCGCCCGCCGAGGTCGCGCCGCTGCAACTGCGGCACGCGCAGCGTGGCCTGCGGATACGCCCGGATCAGCGCGCGCGCCAGCACCTGCGCGCCGCGCTGTTGCGGATCGGGATCGATCAGGCTCGCGATCGCAACCACAGTCGCATCGCGCACCCCGAACACCATCTGCGCCGAATCGCTGCGCCATGCGGTGAGCTGCGACGTGCCCGCCTCGATCGCGGCCGCCGAAACCTGGAACGGCACGCCGTCGAGCGCCAGCGCGCGCAGCCATGCCGCCGCCTCGGCAAGACAGACCGCGTGCGGCGGCGCCAGCGGCGCCTCGACCGGTGCGCCGGGTGCGCGCTCGTAGCCGTGCAGCTCGGCGACTGGTTCGAACCCGCGCGACCGGTACAGCGCCGCCGCGCGCGCGTTCTGCGCGAAGACCTCCAGTTCGAACGTTGCCGCGCCGCGGGCGCGCGCCTGTGCCAGCGCATGGTCGAGCAACCGCTTCGCCGCACCGGTGGCGCGCGCAGCCGGCAGCGCGCCCATGGTCGCCAGCCGTTCGCGCGCCGCATCGATCGGGCAGATCAGCGCGAACGCTTTCACCGCGCCGCCGGCCGTCATCGCCCAGCTGCGACCGAGGTCGATGCCCTGACGCCGCAGGAACTCCGGCCAGTCCTCGAGCTTCAGATTCGGCGGGCCGATCAGATAGTCGGCGAACGCGGCATTGAACGCTTCGCACAGCGCCGCCGCGTCGAGTTCGGCGGCGGGGCGCAGCGCCGGGGCGGAGCGAGCATCCACCTTTACCAAGGCAGCCTGAAGTCGACCACGCGGCCGCGGGCGGCCGCGATGACCTCCGCGGGCAGCGGGCACGATCTGCGCGCAACCGTGTCCATGTGCACGCCGGTCAGCATCGTGATCGCGGAAACCTCCTGCGTCTCGCCGTTGCGCATCTCATGGAAGAAGCGCACGACCTTTTCGCGCACCTCGAGCATGCCGCTGCTGACGATGACGATGTCGCCCGCGTGCAGCTCGTGCTGATACGCGATGCGCTGCTCGACTGCCGCCATGCCGCGCCGGTTCTCGCGCAGGTACGACGGCGTCAGCCCGAGCGCAGCGAGGAAATTCCACGTCGCCTCGTCGAACTTGCCGACGTACCACATCACGTTCATGTGGCCTACGTGGTCGCAGTGCCACGGGTAGACGGCGCCGCGGTAGGTTTCGAGCAGTTCTGCCATCGGTCTTCAGGCCCGAGTTCAGGCCGTGCATCCATGTACTTGGCGCCCCAGCCAGCCAACTCGACCTCGGCCGTGCCGGCTGCAGTTTGGTTGCGCAACGCATCGGCAAACAGAAACCACTTGCCGACGGTGAATCCCATTCCGCCGAAGAATCGCGCCCTCGCAACCGCCGTGACGCGCGCCGAGCCGAGCAAGCAGTCGACGATCTCCCTGTGTCGACCGGACCGTGTCGAAGCGCATCAGGCGCCGCTACATGCTGCGTCGATACTGCCCGCCGACTTCGAACAAGGCATTGGTGATCTGCCCCAGCGAGCAGCAGCGCACCGCGTCCATCAGCACCGCGAACACGTTCTCGTTGCGGATCACCGCCTGCTTCAGGCG
>JAKORH010000099.1 GCA_029777935.1 Pseudomonadota bacterium | reverse complement strand
TGATCGACGGCATCGCGTTCCAGACCAACATCCTGGCGCTTAACGCGGCAGTGGAGGCGGCGCGCGCCGGCGAGCAGGGCCGCGGCTTCGCGGTCGTCGCCGGAGAGGTGCGCGCGCTGGCCCAGCGCAGCGCCCTGGCGGCGCGCGAGATCAAGGAGTTGATCGGCAGCAACGTCGACAAGGTGGAGCAGGGCGCGGAACTGGTCGAACAGGCCGGCGTGACCATTGCCGAAATCGTCGCGCAGGTGCGCCGCGTGAACGAGCTGATCGGCGGCATCACTTCGGCCACGCTCGAGCAGGCGAGCGGCATCGGCCAGGTCAACCAGGCGATCTCGCAACTGGACCAGGTGACGCAACAGAACGCGGCGCTGGTCGAGCAATCGAGCGCGGCTGCGCGCTCGATGAGCGAGCAGGCCGGCCGGCTGGCCGAGGCGATCTCGACGTTCCGCCTCGAGGGCGCGGCGCAACCCGCGTAGAGCTCGGATCTGTCGCCCCGGCGCAGGTGGGCCCAAATTGCGGTCGCCCGAACTTGGGCCCCGGCCTGCGCCGGGGCGACGGCCAACTCAGCCGACCGCGTGCAGCATCTGCAGCAGTTCGTCGTGCAGCGCGCCGGCGGTGGCGAGCAAAGACGGATCCTCGAGCGGATCGCCGCCGCGCCAGCTGGTGACGCGGCCGCCCGCGCCCTCGACCACCGGCACGATCGCCGCGACGTCCCAGTACGCGAGCATCGGGTCGAGCATCACGTCGGCGCCAGCCGTGGCGAGCGCGAAGTAGCCGAAGCAGTCGCCCCAGGTCCGGTACAGCTTGGCGCGCCGGATCACGTTCTCGATCGCCGCGGCGGCGCGCTGCTCGCCGGTCGACCAGTGCGTGGTGGCGAGCACGGTGGCATTCTCGAGCTGCCGGCACGACCGCACGCGCACCGCGCGCTTCGAGCCGTCGGCCGCGTACAGCTTCGTCTCGCGCGCGTGGCCGATCAACGCCATGCCCGCGGCCGGGTGCGCGAGCGCGCCGAGTATCGGCCGGAAGCCCTCGCCTTCGTCGCGCTCGAGCGCGATCAGTGTGCCGAACAGGAAGCAGTTGGAGATGAATGCGCGCGTGCCGTCGACCGGATCCAGCACCCAGCGATAGCCGCGGCCCATCCTGGCGCCGTACTCCTCGCCGAGGATGCCGTGTTGCGGATAACGCGCCTCGATCAGCTCCCGCATCGCCTCTTCGGCGCCGCGGTCGGCGAGAGTGACGGGACTGGCGTCGCCCTTGGTCATTACGGTGGTGCCACTCAGGAAGTACGGCCGGATCACGGCGAACGCCGCGCCGATCAGCTCGTGCAGGAACGGAACGAACTCGCGCCGCTCGGCTTCGCTTGCCGCCGCGCTGTAACGCCGCCAGTCCTTCATGCCCGCGTCATGCGTGCCGCTGCTCGTCGGTGGCGACCAGTTCCGGCCTTTCACCGACGAGGCGCGTCTTCGACAGCACACCGGCCTGCTCGAGGGTCGGATACGCGGTGGCGCAGAACAGCGAATTCATGCGCTTGAAGTCCGACAGCAGGTCCAGGTGCAGCGAGCTGGTTTCGACCGATTGCGGCGAGTTGCCGCTCAGCCGCTGCAGGTGGTTGTCGGCGTAGCGCATCTCGATCTCGCGGAAGCTGACCTTTTCCGCGATCAGTTGCTGCGCACTCTTCAGGTCGCCGTGCAGAAACACCGCGACGGCGAGCTTCAGGTTGCCGAGCAACCGCGCGTGCAGGTCCTCGATCTCCCGCATGCCGGCGACCGAGAACGACAGTCCGTGCGCGATCTTCTTCTCCGCGATGTCGATCAGCACGCGCTCGATGATGTCGCCGGCGTGCTCCATGTTGATGGCGAACTGCATGATATCGGCCCAGCGCCTGGACTCGGGCGGATCGAGCGCCTCGCGGCTGACCTGAGTCAGGTACAGCTTGATCGCCGTGTACAGGCGATCGACCTCGTCGTCGCGCGTGCGCAGCCTCTCGGCGAGCGCGAAATCGTCGGTCTTCAGCACGCGCAGCAGACCGCCGAGCATGTCCTGCACCACGTCGGCCAGGCCGATCGCTTCGCGCGCCGCGTTGCCGATCGCCAGCGGCGGCGTAGTCAGCGCCACCGGATCGAGGTGTTTCGGCGTACCCGGCGCGTCGGTGGCCCGCGCGGCAGGCAGCAGGCGCTCGACCAGCTTTGCGGCGCGGCCGACGAACTGGATGAACAGCATCGCCAGCATCAGGTTGAAAGCCAGGTGCGCGTTGACGACGACCGCCTTGGGATCGCCATCGAACTTCGTCAGCCACTGCAGGCCGATCGACAGCAACGGGATCGCGATCGCGCAGCCGGCGACCTTGAACAGCAGGTTGCCGAGCGGCACGCGGCGCGCGGTGGGATCGGCCCGCAACGTGGTCAGCAGCGCGATCAGCCCGCCGCCCAGATTGGCGCCGATCACGACCGCCAGCGCCACCGGCAGCGAGATCACGTGCGAGGCGCTCAGCGTGGCCGTCAGCAGCACGACCGCCAGGCTCGAGTAGAACAGAATCGCGAAGCAGGCGCCGACCAGCACGTCGAGCGACACGTCACCGGTGAGCTGCGAGAACAGCACCTTGACCCCGGCGGCCTGCGCCAGCGGCGCGGTCGCCTGCACGATCAATTGCAGCGCCAGGATCATCACGCCCAGTCCGAGCACGACCTTGCCGATCTGTCCGGCGTGCTCGTTCTTCTTCGACAGGTACCCGATCACGCCGGCGATGATCGCCAGCGGCGCGAGCCACGACAGGTTCAGCGCGAACACCTGCACCATCAGCGCGGTGCCGACGTCGGCGCCGAGCATCACTGCCAGCGCTGCCGACGTCGCGATCGCGCCCTGCGACACGAAGCTCGAAACCAGCAGCGCGGTCGCGGTCGAGCTCTGCAACAGCCCGGTGACGCCGATGCCGGCCAGGAACGCCACGTAACGGCGGTCGGACGCGCCGCGCAGAACCTGTCTCAGATTGGCGCCGAGCAGGCGCAGCACGCCGGTGCGCACGATGTGCGTGCCCCACACCAGCAGGGCCACGGCGGCGAGCAGGTTCAGCAGCGCTTGCATGTTGAATCGAAGGCGCAGCCTCCGCGGACTCCAGACGCGCTGCGCGCGCTACCAGGGGAGCGAATACGTCTTGACATTGGTGAAGCTCTTCATCGCCTCCAGCACGCCTTCCTTGTAGCCGAGTCCCGAATCCTTGATGCCGCCAAAGGGGGTGAGCTCGAGACGATAGCCGGGTACTTCGCGCACGTTGACGGTGCCGACGTTCAATTCGGCGACGAAGCGCGTGATGTAGTCAAGCCGGTTCGTACAGACGGCGGAGGACAGTCCGTACGCGGTGGAGTTTGCGATACGAATCGCCTCGTCGATATCGCGAAATCGGATGACCGGCGACACCGGTCCGAAGGTCTCGGTCCTCACCACGTTCATGTCGGGGGTCACGCGGTCGAGCACGGTCGGCGCATACAGCGCGCCGCGGCGCTCGTGCCCCGCGAGCAGGCGCGCGCCGCGCGCGATCGCGTCGTCCACGCGAACCTCGAAATCCTTCGCTGCGGCCTCGTCGATCACCGTGCCCATGTCGGTGGCCGGGTCGAGCGGATCGCCGTGCCGGAACGCCTTGGTGTTCGCGACCAGCAGCTCGACGAAGCGGTCGGCGACGCGCTCGTGCACCAGCATCCGCTTGACCGCCGTGCAGCGCTGGCCCGAATTCCTGTACGAACCGCTCGCCGCCAGCGCCGCCGCTTCTTCGAGATCGGCCTCTTCCATCACGATCAGCGGATCGTTGCCGCCCAGCTCGAGTATCTGTCGCTTGTAGACGGCCTTGGCGGCGATGTACTTGCCGATCGGCACGCCGCCGGTGAACGTCACCAGGTCGACCTCGGGGCTGGTCAGCAATTCGTCGGCGATCTCGCGCGGATCGCCGGTCACCACGCTCAGCATCTCCGGCGGCAGACCCGCCTCGTACAGCGCATCGGCCAGCACGAACGCCGCCAGCGGCGTCTTCTCGCTCGGCTTCAGCACCACGCGGTTGTTGGTCGCCACCGCGGGCGCTACCTTGTGGATCACCTGGTTCAGCGGATGGTTGAACGGCGTGATCGCCGCGATCGCGCCCAGCAGCGGCTCGCGCAGCGTGTAGACCTTGCGGCTCTTGCCGTGCGGGGTCAGGTCGCACGAGAACACCTGGCCGTCGTCGACCAGCGCCTGGTTGGCGGCGAACATCAGCACGTCGCTCGCGCGGCCTACCTCGTACAGCGAGTCCTTCAGGCACAGGCCCGATTCGAGCGTGATGCCGCGCGCGATCTCGTCGCGGCGGCCGGCGATGACTTCGCCCGCGCGCATCAGGATCCGGTAGCGGTCGTGGCGCGAGAGCCGGCTCCTGAAGTTCCGTGCCATCGAAAGCGCTCGCTTGACATCCTCGACGCCGGCCTTGGCGACGGTGGCGATCACCTCGCCGGTGTACGGATAACGCACCTCGAAGCTGCGCCCGGTGTCCACCTTCGCGCCGGCGATGCGCAGCGGCTCGTGCCTGATGGGCAAGGGGGCGTTCATTGCGCGTGGTTCAGCGCGAGATCGAAGGCGTCGTAATTGCGCCAGCGCCGCCCGCTGTCGAAGCCCTCGATGCGGCGGTTGGCGATCAACGGCACGCGCTGCTCGGAGATGCCGCCGTGCGAGCGCAGCGGCAGTTCGAGCTGCGACAGGTCGTGGCGCGACTTCGATGTGCCGAGAACGACGCTGCGCTCCGCCACGACGACCAGGTCACCAATACGGTCGGCCGGCAGTTCGAAGCGCGCCGCCGCCTGCGCGCGCGCCAGCACGAGCTCGATGCCGAACATCGACTTCAGCCGCTCCGCCACCCGCACCACCGCATCGGCCGGCAGGTAGACGGTCGCGAACGAGCCGAGCGCGCCGTGGTGCACGACATACGGGTCGGTGATCGGCAGGATCACGCGCGCGCATCGCGGGCCGATCCAGCCGTCGATCGTGTCCTGCAGGTAGATCACGTTCGGGCTGGCATCGAGCCGGGTCTTCGCGTTCATGCCGTGGTCGGCCGTCAGCACGACCACGGCGCCGAGCGCGTCCATCCGCGACAGGTAATGGTCCATCATCGCGTAGAACGCATTGGCGACCGCATCGCCGGGCGCGTGCTTGTGCTGGATGTAGTCGGTCGTCGACAGGTACATCACGTCCGGCCGGCGCGTTTCCAGCAGGCGCACGCCGGCGGCGAACACGAACTCCGACAGTTCTGCGCTGTACACGCTGGGCACGGGCATGCCGACCAGCGCCGGCACCGCGTCGATGCCGTTGACGTCGACGCTCGCCTGGTCGGCTTTCTCGGAAGAGAAGCAGATGCCGCGCATCCGGTGCCCGAGGAGCTGGCGCAGCTTGTCCTTGGCCGTGACGACCGCGACCGAATGTCCCGCGTCGGCGAGCCGCGCCAGCAACGTCGGCGCGCGCAGCCACTTGGGGTCGTTCATCATGACTTCGGAGTCCGTCTCCGGGTCGTACAGGAAGTTGCCGCAGATCCCGTGCACCGAAGGCGGCGCGCCGGTGACGATCGACAGGTTGTTCGGGTTGGTGAAACTCGGCACCACGCTGTCGGCGATCAGCGCGGTGCCTTCGGCCAGCCAGCGCCGCATCGTCGGCATCGCGCCGGCGGCGACCGCCTGCGCGACGTAGTCGGGCTCGCAGCCATCGACGCAGATCACCACGGTCGGCTGTTTCGGGGCCGCGTAGCGGCGGCCGTTCGCTTCGAGCATCGGGTCCTATCCTCGTCTGGCGCCCGCGCGTGCACGCGGCGGGCGGCGGCGCTCCGATTCGGCGCGCAGCATTCTTTCCTTGCTTTCGATCACGTGCGCGAACATCGCGCGCCCCGCGGCCTCGGCATCGCCGGACTGGATCGCCTTCAGGATCTGGCGATGCTCGGCGAACGACTGCGGCAGCGCCTGCTGCTGCGCCAGGTTGCGGCGCCGGAACAGCGCCAGTTCCTTGACCAGCTTGCGGTAGATCGCCGCCAGCTTGCGGTTGCCGGCGAACTCGAGCAGCCGGTCGTGGAACTGCAGGTTCAGCAGGTGATAGGCGTCGGCGTCGCTGCCGCGCGCGGCCTGTTCCATCTGCTCGACCAGCGCCTTGAGCTGCCGTCCCTGTTCGGGCGTCAGGCTCGCCGCCATCGTGCGGCCGACCAGTTCGTCCATCACTGCGCGCAGGTCGAAGATCTCGATCGCCTCCTCGACCGGAATGTCACGCACGAACACGC
This sequence comes from Pseudomonadota bacterium, assembly GCA_029777935.1. Next base: position 33,361 of record JAKORH010000099.1, on the reverse strand, counting down.
CGCGGTTCTTCTCCTGCCGCACCAGGCCCGCCTCCTCCAGCATGCGGAACGCCTCGCGGATCGGGCCGCGCGACACGCCGAGCTTCTCCGACAGCCACGCCTCGGTGAGCTTGGTGTCCGGCGCCAGTTCGCCGGCCAGGATCATGCGCTCGATCTCCTGCTGCACCGCCGACGCGAGCGAACGCGTGCGCAGCAGCGCGATCGTCGGATGGGCGACGACGTTGCCGCCGGGGGGCGGGGCGACGGGGGCGCGCGAAGGCATGCGGCGAAGTTTAGTGGGGCACCCGGTTGATTGTCTACAATTTACAGTAGACGATTGACAATGAAAAAGCCGCCTGCGTAAACTGCCGCGGCTTCGTCCTTTGCCACGTCTTTTGCCACTGCCGTACGAGGGCAGTAGCATCGCGCCCCAATCGGCACGCGACGTGCGAGTGCCGACACGTAGGCCCTGTCGTTTGCATGCATCCACCTCGGAGGTGAACCGCCATGAAACGCCTTTCGCTGTTGCTGTCCGTCACGCTCGCTCTGCTGGTCAGTGCCGGGTCGTCGCTGGCACAGAATGTGGTGACGATCTACGCCGCCGACGGCCTGCGCGACGGCAAGCCCAACTGGTTCGACACCCAGTTCGACGCCTTCACCAAGGCGACCGGCATCAAGGTGCAGTACATCGAGAGCGGCTCGGGCGAGGTGGTCAACCGCGTGGCGCGCGAGAAGACCAACACCCAGGCTGACGTGATCGTCACCCTGCCGCCGTTCATGCAAAAGGCCGCCGCCGACGGGCTGGTGGAGGCGTACAAGACCGCCGCCGCCGGCGCCATCCCCGCCGACTCGCGCGATCCGGAGGGGCGCTTCTACCCGATGATCAACAACTACTTCTGCTTCATCTACAACGGCGCCGCGCTCACGGCAGCGCCGAAGACCTTCAATGACCTGCTCGATCCCAAGTTCAAGGGCAAGATCCAGTACTCGACACCGGGGCAGGCCGGTGACGGCACCGCGTTCATGGTGCTGACCTTCCATGCCCTGGGCAGCAAGGACGCCGGCTTCGACTTCCTGAAGAAGCTGCAGGCGAACAACGTCGGTCCCTCGGCGTCGACCGGCAAGCTCGCGCTCAAGGTCAACAAGGGCGAGTTGCACGTGGCCAACGGCGACGTGCAGATGAATTTCGCGCAGATGGCCGACAACCCGAACATCCGCATCTTCTGGCCGGCCGACGCCAAGGGCCAGCGCAGCACGCTGTTCCTGCCGTACTACATTGCCCTGGTGAAAGGCGCGCCGCACTCTGACAACGGCAAGAAACTGATCGACTTCCTGCTCGGCAAGAGCGCACAGGAAACCGTCAGCTCGATTGCGCGCGGCATACCGGCGCGTTCGGATGTGCAACCCACCGACGCCAATTTCCAGAAGCTGCACGGTTTCCTCGAGGGCGTGAAGGTCTACACGCCGGACTGGAACGCGGTACTGCGCGATCTTTCCAGCGACGTCGCGCGCTGGCGCGAGGTGACCGGCAGCTAGTTGTTGGCTGGTGGACGGCTCGATGCCGCACGAGCGGGTGCAGGCCGGAGCGGACGCCCGTGCGGCCGTGCCGTCCGGCCGCCAGCCGGGCATCCGCTTCGACGACGTCACGGTGGCGTACGGCGCCACCGTGGCGCTCGCCAACTTCACCCTCGACGTCGAGCCCGGCGAAGTGATGGCACTGCTCGGGCCCTCGGGTTCGGGCAAGACCACCGCGCTGCGCGCGGTGGCCGGTTTCGTCGAGCCGACTCGCGGCCGCATCTTCCTCGGCGACATCGACGTCACTCGCATGCCGCCGTACCGCCGCGGCATCGGCATGGTGGTGCAGCAGTACGCGCTGTTCCCGCACATGCGCGTCGAGGACAACATCGCGTTCGGCCTGCGCGCCCTGCGCTGCGTGCGCAGCGAAATCGCTCCGCGGGTGGCCGAGTGCCTGCAGATGGTCGGCATGAGCGCGTACGCGCGCCGCTACCCGCAGGAGCTTTCGGGCGGACAGCAGCAGCGGGTGGCGATCGCCCGCGCGCTCGCCATCCGGCCCAAGGTGCTGCTGCTCGACGAGCCGCTGTCGGCGCTGGACGCCCAGCTTCGCAGCGGCATGCTGAAGGAGATCGCGCGGCTGCACCGCGAACTGCCCGACGTGACCATCCTGTACGTGACGCACGACCAGATCGAGGCGCTGACGCTCGCCGACCGCATCGCGGTGATGAACGAAAGCCGGCTGGTCGACGTGGGCACCGCCGAGGCGCTGTATCGCCAGCCGCCGTCGCACTTTACCGCCACGTTCGTCGGCAACGCCAACCTGCTGCCGGTGACTGTCGAGCGATGTGATCACGCCCGCCGCCAGGCATGGGTACGCCTGGGCGCGCGCATCCTCGAGGTGACCAGCGTCGGAGCGGCCGAGCCGGGCGAGGCGCGCACGCTTTGCATCCGCCCGCACGCGCTCGCGCTCGATGCGCACCCGGGCGCCAACGCCCTCGAAGGTGTGGTGGCCGAGGTGCAGTGGCGCGGCGCGGCGCATCGGCTGTACGTCGACGTCGACGGGTTGGAGATACGGGCCGACAGCCGACCTTTGCACGCGCCGCCGCCGCGCGGCCATCAGGTCGTTCTGCACTTCCTGCCCGGCGACGCGACGCTGCTCGCCGCTGCCCCGGCCGGCTGCTGCGACGGTGACGGTGCGGTGCTGCGCGGCTGATCGCAACGGATGTCGTCGGCAGCGATCATGGTCGAAGCGCGCCGCGCGGCCGCGCCGGAGCGCCGGCTGCCGGTCTGGGTGTGGGTCCTGCCGCCGCTCGTGGTGCTCGCCGGCATCTTCTTCTATCCGCTGTTCTTCATCGTGCGCCAGTCGCTCACGGGCGATGCCGGGCCGCTGACCCTCGATCATTACAGCGCGCTGCTGTCTTCGACGCTGTTCAAGAACTCGCTCTGGCGCACGGTCCAGATCGCCACATTGTCGACGATCGGCTGCCTGGCGCTGGGCTTCGTGCTGGCGCTGATCGTGTCGTTCGTGCCGTTTCCCGGCGCGCGCATCATCGGCGGCTTCATCGACACCGTGCTTGCCTTTCCGTCGTTCCTGATCGCGCTGTCGTTCACTTTCCTGTACGGCTCGGCCGGCGCGTTCAACTTCATCCTGATGGACCTGCTCCACACCACCGAGCCGCCGCTCGACTTCGTCTACACACGGTGGGGCGTGATCCTGGCCGAGATCACCTTCTACACGCCATTCGTCATGCGGCCGCTGCTCGCCGCGTTTTCGCAGCTCGAGCCGGCGCTGATCGAGGTAGCGAGCAGCCTCGGAGCGCGGCCGATGCGCATCATCCGCCAGGTGATCTTTCCCGAGGCTGTGCCGGCGCTGCTGGCCGGCGGCAGCCTGTGCCTGCTGCTGACGCTCAACGAGTTCGGCATCGTGCTGTTCATCGGCGCCAAGGGCGTGATCACGCTGCCGATGGTGGTCTACGGCAAGGCGATTCAGGAGTTCGACTACACCGCCGGCTGCGTGGCGGCGGTGATCAACATCGCGCTGTCGGTGGCGTTGTACTCGCTGTACCGGTTCGTGCTGTCGCGCACTGGAGGCGGTCGTGCTGTTGTCGTCTAGGCTCGGGCGCGCGCTCGCCTGGGTGCTGTTCTTCGCCCTGTTCGTGCCGGTGTTCGGCCTGCCGCTGCTGGTCGTGGGCGCCGCCGCCGTCGCCGGGCAGTGGAACGGCGTGCTGCCGAGTCACCTGACCGTGCGCCACCTCGCCGACGCGGTGCAGAGCAATGCCGGCGCGGAGCTTCTGACCAGCCTGATCACCGGCCTGGTCGCCAGCGTGATCGCGCTCACGCTGGGGACGTGGGCCGCGCTCGCCGTGCGCCGGCTGCGCGGGCGCGCTCAGCGGGTGGCGAGCGTGCTGTTTCTGTTGCCCATCGCCGTGCCGTCGGTGTCGGTCGGGCTCGGGCTGCTGGTTGCGTTCAGCCGCCCGCCGATCCTGCTCAACGGCACGCTGGCGATCGTGCTGATCGCTCACGTCGTGCTGGTCACCGCGTTCGCCTACGGCAGCGTCTCGGCTGGTCTCGCCCGCCTGCCGGCGCATTACGAGCAAGTCGCCGCGAGTCTCGGCGGCCGCCCCGCGTACGTCCTGTTTCGCGTCACCTTGCCGCTGATCACGCCCTCGCTGGTCGCGGCGGCCGGACTGTGCTTCGCGTTGTCGATGGGCGAGCTCGGCGCCACGATCATGGTCTATCCGCCCGACTGGGTGACGCTCCCGGTCGGCATCTTCGCGCTCACCGACCGCGGCTCGGTGTTCGACGGTGCAGCGCTCACCGTGCTGCTGCTCGCGGTGACGGTGACGGTGCTGATCGTGGTGTCCCGCATCCGCACGCGGGCGAGCTACCGGTAGCGCGGCCGGTGCTGCGGGTGCCCGACCGGGCCAGGAAACCCTCCGATGCCGTCGTCACCGCCCCCCATGCCTACCGGCGTGTCCGACCGCGAGCAGGGCGACGTCAACACCACCGCGCACCGCCGCGCGTACTGGCAGCGGCACCTCGCCGGCGAGGCGCGCCGCTGGTTCGAGGAGGACAGCCGGTGGTTCCTGCACCAGAGTCTGTCGACGCCGGTGCTCAACGTCATCGCGCGGGCCGAGGGCGCGTGGATCGAAGACCTCGATGGCCGCCGCTACCTCGACATGCACGGCAACGGCGTGCACAACGCCGGGTTCAACAATCCGGACGTGCTGGCTGCGGTACGCGCGGCGCTCGACAGCGGCCTCACCTTCACCCCGCGCCGCTACACCAACATCCCGGCGATCCGCCTGGCGAAGAAGCTCGCCGAGATCACGCCCGATGGCCTGTCACGATCGCTGTTCTGCCCCGGCGGCTCGGAGGCGATCGAGACGGCGCTGATACTGGCCAAGCAGGTGACCGGCCGCTGGAAGACCATCTCGTACTGGGATTCCTACCACGGCACCACGGCAGGAGCGGCCGCGGTCGGCGGCGAGGAGCACTTCCACGGCGGCAACGGGCCGCTGGTGCCCGGCGCCTTCCACGTCGAGTTCCCCAACTACTACCGCAATCCCTGGAAGTTCACCAACCCGGACGACGTCGACGCCGAATGCCTGCGCCAGATCGAGCTGATCCTCAAGCGCGAGCCCGACATCGCGGCGATCATCGGCGAGCCGATCTCGGCCACGCCGGTGATGCCGAGCAAGGCGTACTGGGAAGGTGTACAGGCGCTGTGTCGCCGCCACGGCGCATTGCTGATCTTCGACGAGATCATCGAAGGCTTCGGCCGCACCGGCAGGATGTTCGCCTGCGAGCACTACGTCACTCCCGACGTGCTCGTGCTGGGCAAGAGCCTGGGCGGGGGCGTGGCGCCGTTCGCCGGCATCGTCACCCGCGACGAGTACAACGTGCTGCAGCACCGCTCGATCGGGCACTACACGCACGAAAAGAACCCGCTGTGCGCGGCGGCCGGCCTGGCCGGGATCGAGTACATCGAGCGACATGGCCTCGTCGCCCACGCCGCGCAGCTCGGCGCCTACGCGATCGGCCGGCTGCGCGAGATGCAGGAGCGCCATCCGCTGATCGGCGACATCGCCGGCACGGGCCTGCATCTCGGGCTGGATCTGGTGCGCGACCGCAAGACCCGCGAGCGTGCGATCGACGAGGCCGAGCGCGTCATGTTCAAGGCGTTCGACCGCGGCGTCGCATTCAAGGTGATCGAGGGCAACGTGATCACGCTGCGGCCGTCGCTGGTTCTGACGCGCGAGCAGATGGATACCGTGCTCGGCGTTCTCGACGAGTGCATCGGCGAGGTGGAGAGGGGCGTGTGAGTCCGCGACAAAGGGTGCGCAGCATCGGGCGTTCGGAGAATTGTCGAAGCGCTTCGGTACGGCCGTGTCATCCCCGCGAAAGCGGGGATCCAGTGCCGTGTATCGAAAGACGCTGGATTCCCGCTTGCGCGGGAATGACACATTCCTGCGTGGGCGCCGTCATCCAACTACTGAAGCCTCAATGAGCCTCAGTCTTGCGCCCGGCCTCGGCGCTGCTCGCTTCAACGATAATGACTCCGTGCATGCAATGACGGCGATTCTTACGACATCCTCGACAGGACCCGCAATGACCGATTCCGTGATCTCCCGCCTTTCCACGGTTGGCCGCGTGCCGGAAGACATCCGCCACGCCGCGGCCCAGCAGCAGAAGTTCGATACCGAGAATACGCAACGCAGCGTCGGCTATGTGATGCTGGATTGCTCGGGCACGACGATGGATCGCTACGTCGATGCGCCCGCCATCGTGTTCGTCGAGGTGTTCCGCAGGTACGGCCTGGAGATCTCCATGCCCGAGGCGCGCGCGCCGATGGGGCTGCGCAAGGATCTGCACATCAGGGCGATCACCCAGACTCCCTCGGTGCGCGAGCGTTTCGTCGCGAAGTTCGGGCGCGAGCCGAACCAGGACGACGTCGACGCGATGTTCGCCGTGTTCGTACCCACGCAGCTCGATCTGCTGCGCCGTGGCAACTATCACGAACTGCTGCCTGGAGTGGGCGCGGTGGTGCAGGACCTGCAGCGGCGGGGCATCAAGATCGGCGTGACGACCGGATTCACGCGCGCCATGCTCGACATCCTGCTGGCCGGCGGCGCCAAGCAGGGCTTCGTGCCTGACGCCGCGTGCGCCGGGGACGAGGTCGAGATGCCGCGTCCGACCGCATACATGGTGATCAAGAACCTCGAGCGTCTGGGCGTGCACAACCTGCAGAACGCCATGCGTCGCACCGTCAAGGTCGACGATACGGTGTCGGGTGCCGGCGAAGGTGCACCGCTGTGCTGGCGGGTCGGAGTTTCCAAGTGGAGCAACTACGTGGCCGATAGCTGGGACGCGGTGCGCGCGATGAGCGCGGCGGAACTCGAGGCGCGGGAACGTGCCTCGAAGGAAAAGCTGATCCGCGAAAGCGGCGCCCACTACGTGATCGACGATCTGCGCGATCTGCCGGCGGTGGTCGCCGACATCGATCAGCGGCTCGCTGCCGGCGAGAATCCCTGAGAATTTCGATCGATCCGTCCCGGAGGCACGCCATGATTCGCGGCAACGATCCGATCCTGCTCACCCCCGGTCCGCTGACGACCTCGCTCGAAACCAGGCAGGCGATGCTGCGCGACTGGGGCTCGTGGGACGCGGCGTTCAACCAGATCACGCTGTCGCTGTGTCGCGATCTCGTGGACATCGTCGGCGGCGGCACGGAATACGTCTGCGTGCCGCTGCAGGGCAGCGGCACGTTCTCGGTCGAGGCGGCCATCGGCAACGTAGTGCCGCGGCAGGGCAGGATCCTGGTGCCGAACAACGGCGCGTACTGCGCGCGGATCGTGAAGATCTGCAAGTACCTGAACCGCGCGGTCGTTGACCTGCCGGTGGCCGAAGATCAGCCGGTGACCACTGCGTTCATCGAGGCCGCGTTGCGAGCCGATCCCTCGATCACGCACGTGGCGCAGGTGCATTGCGAGACGGGCGCGGGGCTGCTCAACGATCTCGCCGGCATCGCGCAGGCCTGCAAGCGGCTGGGCAAAGGGCTGATCGTCGATGCGATGAGCTCGTTCGGCGCGCTGCCGATCTCGGTTGCGGACGCGCCGTTCGACGCGCTGATCGCCGCCAGCGGCAAGTGCCTGGAAGGCGTGCCCGGGATCGGCTTCGTGATCATGAAGAGGTCGGTCGTCGAAAGCTGCGCCGGCAATTCGCATTCGCTGGCCATGGATCTCGCCGACCAGTACGCGTACATGCAGAAGACGACCCAGTGGCGCTACACGCCGCCGACGCACGTGGTCGCCGCGCTGCGCGCCGCCGTCGACCAGTTCAAGGCCGAGGGCGGGCAGCCGGCGCGCGGCGCACGCTACGCAGGCAACTGCGCGACGTTGATCGACGGCATGCGCGCGCTCGGCTTCCAGCCTTATCTGCGCCCCGAGGTGCAGGCGCCGATCATCGTGACCTTTCATGCGCCGGGCGATCCGGCGTACGACTTCAAGACCTTCTACGCGAAGACGCGCAGCCGCGGCTACATCCTGTACCCGGGAAAACTTACTCAGGTCGAGACCTTCCGCGTCGGCTGCATCGGCGCGATCGATGCCAACGAGATGCGCAACGTGGTGAGCGCGGTCGCGGAGACGCTGAAGGACATGGGCATCCGCAGCGCGGCGCCGGCGATTCGGCGCGCGGCCTAGCTTCGTCGCCCCGGCGAAGGCCGGGGCCTAATTTGTCGGTGGTGACGTTGGTGATTGGGCCCCGGCCTTCGCCGGGGCGACGGCGTCTGCAGCCGTGCAATGCGTCGCGATCAACTCGCTCAGTTCCGGCAGCAGTGCGGGTGGCAGGTCGTGGCCCATGCCGTGGATCACCTTCAGCGTCGCGCCGGGGATCTTGGCCGCGGTGTCCTCGCCATGGGCGACCGGCACCAGCGGATCGGCATCGCCGTGGATCACCAGCGTCGGCGCGATTATTCGCGGCAGCAGGTGCGAGCGGCTGCCGGAAGCGAGGATCGCGAGCATCTGCCGCAGCGTGCCCAGCGGCCGATTCGCGCGCGCCAGGCTGCTCCGCAACCGCTCCTGCAGCAGCGGCAGCGGCGTCGGGTAGGCGGGACTGCCGATCACGTTGAACAGGTTCACGTAGTGCTGGACGAGATCGTCGAGGCCGGCGCCACGCTTGGGGCGCCTGATCAGCGCAAAGAAGGCGTCGTACTTCGGCTGTGGCAGGCTGCGCGCGCCGGAGCTCGACATCATCGACGTGAGCGACTGCACGCGCTCCGGATGCCGGATCGCGATGAGCTGCGCGATCATCCCGCCCATCGACGCACCGACCACGTGCGCGCGCGCGATGCCGAGGGCGTCGAGCAACCCGATCGTGTCGGCCGCCATGTCGTCGAGCTTGTACGGTGCGGTCACCGGCCAGCCGAACATGCTGCGCATGAACGCCGTCGCGAGCGGCCCCGCCGGCAAGTGGTCGAACTGCGTCGACAGCCCGGCGTCGCGGTTGTCGAAGCGCACCACGCGAAAGCCGCGCCCGGCGAGCGCGCCGACCAATTCCTCCGGCCAAGCGACGAGTTGCATGCCCAGCCCCATGATCAGCAGGATCACGGGCCGCGCCGGGTCGCCATGCGACTCGTACTCGATGCGGATACCGTTGGCGGCGACGCTCGGCATCAGAAGGTGTGAATCTTTCTACTGCGCGTCCCGATCTCGCGCCTGCGCTGCTCGCTGTACGACTCTGTACAGGTCCGCTGCTCGGCGCGACCTCGGGCCGCTCGCGACGAAATCTTCACTCCTTCTCATCGCTGCGGCGGCGCGGGAAAGACCAGCGCGCGCCAGCCTTCGCGGCGAAACGGTTCCCAGCCGTCCTCCGTCTGCGCCAGCCGGTCCGCGATCGCGTACAGCGCCGCCGGATTCATGCCGATGCCGAAGTGGCTGGCGACGACCTCGATGTTCTCCGCGTGCGGGTGCGAGTCGTTGATGCAGCTTTGCCACGCGACCACGCCGTCGCTGCGGCTGTAGACCGACGTAGTCGGCACCGGCGGCTTGCGGTGCAAGTGCGGCGCGCGCGGGTGATCGTCGATCGCGTGCCCGGCGGCGAATTCGTACAGCCGCCACGCGTTGTTGGCGCGTGCGTGGCCGTTGAACGGCGTGCCGAGCGTGATCACGCAGCGCACGAGATCGGGCAGGTCCTTCGCGATCTCGCGCGCGTAGATGCCGCCGAGGCTCCATCCGATCAGGCTCACCTTGCGCTTCGATTTCTCCGCCAGGTGCACGACGTGCGCCAGGCACGCCTCGATCACGCCGGGCCGCGCCCCGAGGTTCAAACCCTGCTGCCAGCCGTGTACATCGTAGCCGCGTCCGCGCAGGAACCCGCGCAACGCCGCCGTCGACAGATCGCCGGCGACCAGGCCCGGAATCACCAGCACGCTGTGCCCGTCGCCTGCCGGCGCGCGGTTCAGCCACGGCAGCGCGGCGACCAGCGCGCCGTATTCGATCGGCGCGCGCCATTCGAGCGCCATCATCCACAGCGACGGCGCCCCGATTGCCGCGCGCTCCCACTCGATCGCCCGCTGGATCGCCGCCGCTTCCTGCGCCAGCCGCGCGGCGTCGCGCACGGGCCGCTGCGGTCGCCGCTCACGCGAGGTCTTCTTGTTCAACGCACCGCCTCCCCGTGCACCTTTCGGTGCGGCGGAAGGTAGCAGATCACGCCGCTTTCAGAGCGATCACGCCGACCACCACCGCGCACACGCCGGCCCAGCGGCGCGGCGACAGGTGCTCCTTCAGCACGCCCGCGCCGATCAGCGTGGCGAACAGCACCGAGGTTTCGCGCAGCGAAGCCACCAGCGCCACCGGCGCCTGCGTCATCGCCCACACCGAGATCGCGTACGCCGCGGCCGACAGCCCGCCGCCGAACAGGCCACGCCCCGCGTTCTGCCGCAGGTACGCGCCGAAGCGCGCGCGATGCCGCGCGAGCATGTAGAGGCTGAACGGAGCCGCGTCCAGCACGAACAGCCAGGTGATGTAGCCCCATGCGTCGCCCGCCACGCGCGCCCCCTTGCCGTCTACCAGCGTGTAGGAGGCGATCACCGCGGCATTCGACAGCGCGAAGCCGATCGCGGCCCCTTCGTTGGCAAACGATGGAGCGTGCCCGAGCGTGCGGAACGCCAGCAGGAACACGCCGCCGGAGATCAGCAGCATGCCCAGCCAGCCGAGCGCGCCTGGCAGTTCGCGCAGAACGACAATGCCCGCGGCGCCCGTGATCAGCGGCGCCACGCCGCGCATCAGCGGGTACACCAGCGTCAGGTCGCCGACGCGGTACGCGTTGACCATCAGGTAGTAATACGCGAGATGGATCGTCAGCGACGCGCCGAGATACGGCCATGCCGCCGGCGGCGGCGACGCGACGACGAAAAGCGCTGGCAGTGCCACGATGCCGGCGCCGAGGACGATCCCCGCGGTGTCGAGCAGCACGTCGCGACTGCCCTTGATCATCGCGTTCCAGCTCGCGTGCAGCAGCGCGGCGAGCAGGACGGCGAGGGAGACGGTGAGCGTCAAGGCGGCGCGGGCGGATCAGGGGTTGCCCGCGCGAGCGCATCGCGCGCGGCGGGCGCGAGCATAACGCGCGTGCTTGTCGCCCCGGCGCGGCCGGGGTGACGTCAGCCGCCGAAGCCGAACCACTTGCGCAGCGTCGCCCCGATGCGCGCGAACACCGCCGGCAGGTCCGGCGCCGGCGGCCGCGGGAACTCGGCCTGCGCATCGACCTTGCCTGCAGCCATCGCCTGCGCCATCAGGTCACCGACAAGGTTCACCGCGTTGTGCCCGCCCTGGCCCCAGTAGTCGCTGCGGATCGTTACGCGCGGGTCATTGAAGCCGACCCAGGCGCCGACCGCGAGCTGCGGGTGCATCAGGATGAACCACCCGTCGGAGTTGTTCTGCGTGGTGCCGGTCTTGCCGGCCACGTCGCCGCGCAGCCCCCAGGTCTCGCGCACCGCGCGGCCGGTGCCGCGATCGACCACGCCGCGCATCATGTCGATCAGCTCGATCGCCACGTCCGGCTTGACCGCGGGCTGCGGCGCCGAATCGAACTGCGCGATCACTGCGCCGTTGCGGTCGGTGATGCGCGTGACCAGCAGCGGCGTGCGGTACTGGCCCTGGGCGGCGATCGTCGCGTAGCCGCTGACCATCTCGAGCAACGACACGGGACTGGTGCCGAGCGCCAGCGACGGCACCACGTCCAGTTCGCTCGTGCGCACGCCCGCGCGGCGCGCGAAATCCGCCACCGGCCGCGCGCCGATCTCGTTGACGAGCTGCGCGGCCACCGTGTTGCGCGAATACACGAGTCCGTCGGTCAGCGTCAGCTCGCCGTCGGCGTCGCTCGCCTCGCCGCTGTCGCGCGGCTTCCACTTCTCGCCGTTCGGCATCCGCAGCGCCACGCGGCTCGCGGTGAAGCTGCGTGTCGGGCTCACGCCCGCTTCGAGCGCCGCGCCGTAGACGAACGGCTTGAAGGTCGAGCCGGGCTGCCGGCGCGCCTGCTGCACGTGGTCGTAGCGGTCGAGCGCGAAGTCGCGGCTGCCGACCCAGGCGCGCACGCGGCCACTGACGGGTTCGATCGCGACCAGCCCCGCTTCGAGTCGCGTCTTGCGCTCGCGCAGGGTTTCCATGAACGCGCGGTCGGCGCGCAGCGCGTCGAGCGCTTCCTGCGCGCGCGCACCGGCCTCTACGCGCTGCGCGAACTCGGGTGATTCGCGGATGAACGCGTCGACCAGATCCTCGTGCGTGGCCCACCAGTACGCGAACGGCTTCGCCTTCGCCTGCGCCTTCACGTACGGCTCGGTGCGCGTGGCCAGCAGCCGGCCGCCGGCTGCGCTCCATTCGACGTCGGCCACCGCCTGCAGCGCATCCATCTGCCGCGCGACCGCGGCCTCCGCCAGCCGCTGCAGCCTGGGGTCGAGCGTGGACTGGATCACGACGCCGTCGGCCAGCAGGTCGAAGCCGAGCGGCTCGACGACCGCCTGCGCCATGCGGCGCGCGGCCTCGGCGAAATGCGGCGCGATGTCGTCGTCCAGGTCCTGGCGCACGAAGTCGATCCGCAACGGCCGCCGCGCCAGGATGTCGTACGTCTTCTGCGGCAGCTTGCCGTACTTGACGAGCTGCGCCAGCACCACGTTGCGGCGCGCCCTCGCCCGCTCGGGGTTCTGAACCGGGTTGTAGGTGCTGGTGCCCTTCAGCATGCCGACCAGCGTGGCGCCCTGGAGCAGGTCGAGTTTCGCCGCCGGCTTGTCGAAATACGTGCGCGACGCCATCTCGATGCCGACCGCGTTGTACAGGAACGGGATGCTGTTCAGGTAGCTTTCGAGGATCTGCCGCTTCGAGTAGTGCGCCTCGATCTTCAGCGCGGTGATCATCTCCTTGAGCTTGCGCGTGATCGTCGCGCTGCGGCCGATCCTCTCCGGGAACAGGTTGCGCGCGAGCTGCTGCGTGAGCGTCGAGCCGCCCTGGCGATCGCCGCCGAGCGTGTGGAACACAGAGGCGAACGCGCGCCGCCAGTCGACGCCGCCGTGCTCGTAGAAGCGGCGGTCCTCGGTGGCGATCAGCGTATCGATCACGTGCTGCGGCACGCGGTCGAGCGCAATCCACTCCTGGTTCGCGCGGCGAAAGCGCGCGATCACCGTGCCGTCGGCCGCCAGCAGCACGCTCGGCTTCACGTCGCGCGCGGCCAGCACCGCGTCGGTCCTGCCGTCGATCGCCGGCGTGAACGGAACCAGCGCGAGCGCGTACAAGAGCAGCGCGAACGCGCCGCCCGCGGCAGCGAGCACGGCCGCGAGCGCTGCGATCCGCGCCCGCCGCAGCGGCGGCGTCGGCCGCCCGAAGAGCTCGCGCGCGTACCGGGCGACGTGCCCTGCCAGCGGCCGCAGCAGCCTCGCGTTCAGCGCCTGCAGTCTTTCGCGCATGCGTCAAGGTTACCTTCGCCATCCGCGCCGCGATTCACCCGTTGCTGCGTCATCCGCATGCGTGAGGCGGCCGTCGCTTCCGGAGGAAAGGGGGCCGCGGAAAGAGGAATGCGGTAGTGCCATTCCCGTATGCATCAACCGATCGCTCGGTTCTCGCCGCATCGGGCGCTGGCTACGATCGACGACGGCGCAATTCCAGCCCCGATCCATGACCGACGAAAAGTTCGAATCCCTCGTCGCGCGCCTGGAGCGCGAACAGAGCCGCAACCCGGCCGCGTACCGGCGCAAGGTCGTGCTGCTCGCGCTTGCCGGCTACGCGTACATCCTCGCGGTGCTGGCGCTGTTCGCGCTGCTGTTCGCCGGCTCGCTCGCGCTCGTGACCCAGGCCGCGGCGGCAGGAGCGAAGCTCGCGATCGTGTTCGGCGTGCTGTTCTGGATGGTCGTGCGCGCGATGTGGGTCCGGCTCGCGCCGCCGCACGGCCGCGAAATCTCGCGCCGCGAGGCGCCGGAACTCTTCGCGTTGCTCGACAACCTGCAGCGCGAGCTCGCCGTGCGTACGCGCTTCCACCGCGTGCTGATCACCGACGACCTGAACGCCGCGGTCGTGCAGGTGCCGCGGCTCGGCATCCTCGGCTGGCACGTCAACCACCTGATCATCGGCCTGCCGTTGATGAAGGCGCTCACCCGCAAGCAGCTCGCCGCGGTGCTCGCGCACGAAATCGGCCATCTGGCGGGCGGGCACGCGCGGCTCGGCAACTGGGTGCTCCGGCTGCGGCTCGGGTGGGCGCGGCTCGCGGCGATGCTGGCGCAGGCCCGGTCCGCCGGCAGCCTCGTGTTCCGCCCGTTCTTCAACCGCTTCGTGCCGTATTTCAACGCGGTGTCGTTTCCGCTCGCGCGCGCCAACGAGTTCGAGGCCGATCGCAATTCGGTGCGGCTCACGTCGCCGACTGCCGCCGCAGCCGCGCTGACCACGGTCAACGTGATGGGCAGCTTCCTGCAGGCGCGCTACTGGCCCGAACTTCACAAGAAGGCGGCCGACTACGCGCAGCCGCAGTTCGCCCCGTTCGCCGACATGGGCCGCGCGATGACCGCGCACGTGGACCGCGCTGCGCTGAAGAACTGGCTCGTCGACGCGATGGCGCGCACCACCTCGTGCGCCGACACGCACCCCGCGCTCGCCGACCGCCTGCGTGCGATCGGCGAAGAGCCGCGGCTTGCTCCGCCCGCGCCCGGCGATTCGGCCGACCGGCTGCTCGGCGCGGCGCTGGCGACAATCACCGAGGAGTTCGACCGCCGCTGGCAACGGAAGATCGCACCCGCGTGGGAGCGCCGTCACGAGCAGGTGCAGGAAGACCGCCGGCACCTGGCGGAACTGGACGCGCGCGCGGCCGCGGGCACGCTCGGGTTCGACGACCGCCTGCAACGCGCCTTCCTGACCGAAGAGGTCGGCGGCGGCGCCGACGCTGCGCTGGAGCAGTTGCGTGCGCTGAACACGGAGAACCCCGAGCACGCGCCCGCCAGCTTCGCGCTGGGCGCGCGCCTGCTGCAGCGGGACGACGCGACCGGCATCGCTCTCGTCGAGCGCTCGATCGAATTCGACGCCAACGCGATCTCCGCCGGCGCTTCGGCGTTGCGCGACTACCACGCGCGGCACGGCCGCGACGCCGACGCCAGGCTCTGGCACCAGCGCTGGCGCGAGCGGCAGGAGCTGCAGCAGCTCGCCGAGGCCGAGCGCAGTCATATCGCCGCGCAGGACACGTTCGAGCCGCACGGACTCGCCGATGCGCAGGTCGCGGCTCTGCGCAAGCAGCTCGCCGCTGTCGCCGGCGTGCGCAAGGCGTGGCTCGTGCGCAAGCGCGTGCAGCATCTGCCCGAGCGGCCGCATCTGGTGCTCGGATTCACGACTACGCGGTGGTGGTCACTCGCAAGTGCGAAGCGGACGCGCGAAACGCAGCAGCGGATCGCGGACGGCGTCGCGTTTCCCGTCCCGGCGGGGGTGATCTGCGTGGAAGGGGGGAATGCGGGGATCGGGAAAAAGATGCGGAAGATTGACGGAAGCCGCGTCGTCTAGCGCTGGCATGCGGCCGCCCTCTGCCGCACGCGCCCTCTTCCCGACTCGAAAGGATTCACTGCGGAGCGGTCGCTCGTTCGTCGAGCGCGCCGCCGAATTCGAACCTCCTACCCTCGACGGATGACTGCAAAGATGACAGGCCCCGCCGAAGCGGGGCCTGTCTTGCGACCCGAGCTCCTTCGTCTTCCTTGCCGATCACGCAACCACCGCATCCGCCGCCGTGTAGCTGAACCCCAGCGCCTTCGCCACGGCCCTGCAAGTCACCTTGCCCGCCGCGACATTGAGCCCGTTCTTCAGGTGCGGGTCGTCTGCGAGCGCTTGGCGCCAGCCCTTGTCGGCGAGCGCGAGCGTGAAGGGAAGCGTCGCGTTGGCGAGCGCGTAGGTGCTGGTGCGCGGCACCGCGCCGGGCATGTTGGCGACCATGTAGTGCACGACGTCGTCGACTACGTAGGTCGGGTCGGCGTGCGTGGTCGGGCGGCTCGTCTCGACGCTGCCGCCCTGGTCGATCGCCACGTCGACGATCACCGAGCCGGGCTTCATCCGCGCCAGCAGCGGCCGCGTGATCAGCCGCGGCGCGGTCGCACCGGGGATCAGCACGCCGGAAATCACGAGGTCCGCGCGCTGCACCTCGCGCTCGACGTTGTCCTGGTTGGAGAAGATCGTCATCGCGCGGCCGTTGAACATCGCGTCGATCCGCCGCAGCGCGTCGGCGCTCTTGTCGATCACGACCACCTGCGCGCCGCTGCCGACCGCCATCTGCGCGGCATGCGTCCCGACCACGCCGGCGCCCAGGATCACGACGCGCGCGGGAGCCACACCCGGCACTCCGCCCAGCAGCGTGCCCATGCCGCCCGCGGATTTCTCCAGGCACCGCGCGCCGGCCTGTACCGCGAGGCGGCCCGCGACTTCGCTCATCGGCGCGAGCAGCGGCAGCCCGCCGCTCGGCGACGTGACCGTCTCGTACGCGATGCAGATCGCGCCGCTCGCGATCAGGTCCTTCGTCTGCTCCGGGTCGGGCGCCAGGTGCAGGTAGGTGAACAGCACCTGCCCTTCGCGCAGCGACTTGCGCTCGACCGACTGCGGCTCCTTGACCTTGACGATCATGTCCGCGCGCGCAAACACGTCGGCCGCGGAGCCGACGACTCCGGCACCCGCTTTGCGATAGTCGTCGTCGCTGGCGCCGATGCCTGCGCCCGCCCGGGTCTCGACGATGACCTTGTGCCCGTGCGTGACGGCCTCGCGCACGGAGGCCGGCGTCATGCCGACGCGATATTCGTGGACCTTGATCTCCCTGGGGACGCCTATCAGCATGGGATCGCCTCCGGTGGATCTCCTGTGAGGGCAATTGTGCGCCCGACTCACTTCGCCTTCACGCGCCGCCGGACGATCTGCCAGGAGGCAAGCCCGATGCACATCAGGCCGGACGACGCCAGCGCCAGCGCGAGCGGAGAGTGCATCACCGCCGGCGCCAGCGCACCGGCGACGATGCCGTTGGCAATGCTGCCGACGACCGCCTGCAGCGACGAGGCGAGCCCGCGCCGCGCCGGCGCCAGATCGAGCACCAGCAGCGTAACCACCGGCACCATCAGCGCCCAGCCGAACGCGAACACGCCGATCAGCGGCAGCGCCCACCACGTCTGTGCGGGGGCCATGGCGTTGGCGGTGACGTTGGCGAGCGACACGGCCACCATGATCGTGAAGCCGTAGCGGATCTGCCGTCGCGGCGTGATGCGGCCCGCGAGCCGGCCGCTCAGCCACGCGCCGCCCATGATGCCGCCGATCGTGCAGCAGAAGAACCAGAAGAACTGCGTCGGCGCAAGGTGCAGCAGTTCGCCGAGGAACGCCGGCGCCGACAGCACGTACAGGAACACGCCGTTGAACGGCACGCCGCTCGCCAGCGCAAGCAACATGAAGTCGCGGTGGCCGATCAGTTGCGCGTAGCCGCGCATCAGGTGGCGCAGGTTGAAGGGCTGCGCGTCCTTCGCGTGCAGCGTCTCCGGCAGCAGGCGCCAGTTGGCGAGCCAGAGCAGCGACCCCACGCCGGCGAGGAACCAGAACACCGCGTGCCAGCCGATGAACTCGAACAGCAGTCCGCCGACGATCGGCGCGATCGCCGGCGCGATGCCGAAGAAGATCGTCACCTGCGACATCACGCGCTGCGCCTGCGCCGGCAGGAACATGTCGCGGATGACCGCGCGCGACACGACCACGCCCGCGCCGGTGGCGAGCCCCTGCACCGCGCGGAAGAACACGAGCTGCCCGATCGTCTGCGCCAGCGCGCAGCCGGCCGACGCCGCGGTGAACGCGGCCACGCCCCAAAGGATCACCGGACGGCGGCCGAAGCTGTCGGCGAGCGCGCCGTGGAAGAGGTTCATCGCCGCGAAGCCGAACAAATACGCCGACAGCGTCTGCTGCATCTCGAGTGGCGACGCACCGAGAGCGGTGCGGATGCCGGTGAACGCCGGCAGGTAGGTGTCGATCGCGAACGGCCCGAGCATGGACAGGCACGCGAGCAGCAGCGACAGCGACCAGGCAGGCGCCTTCCAGAGGTGGGCGGCGTGGGGGTTCACAGGCGCAAGGCTATCGCCAGGATGTCATTCCCGCGCAAGCGGGGATGCAATCGGTCGATGCGCCTCTGGATTCCCGCTTCCGCGGGAATGACACCAACGGCCCTATCCCCGCGCCGCGCTCGAATCGAGCGGCGCCTTCAGCGACACGCTCGCAGCGTAACGCTCGCCCGCGAGATCGACTTCGTACCGGCCCGATTCGATCCGCGCCTCATCCGCCAGCCCGCTGGCATTCGTGATCTGCCCGAGCGCGACCGGCTTGCCGATCGTGTGGCCGAACGCTGCCGAGGTCACGAAGCCGGCCGGCTCGCCGTCGCGCAGGATCAGCTCGTTGCCCCACAGGTTCGTGTGCGGAGCCTCGATGACCAGCGATACGACGCGCCGCTGCACGCCCTGTGCCTTGATGCGCATCAGCGCCTCGCGGCCGCGGAATCCGCCTTCCTTGTCGAGCTTCACCGCGAACGACAGCCCGGCCTCGAACGGATTGATGTCCGGCGTCAGTTCTCGTCCCCAGGCGCGATAGCCTTTCTCCAGCCGCAGCGAGTCGATCGCGTAGTAGCCGGCGTTGGCAAGCCCGAGATCGCTGCCGGCCTCAAGCAGTTGCTCGTACACGCCGACCGCGAACTCGACCGGCGTGTACAGCTCCCAGCCGAGTTCGCCGACGTAGGTCAGACGCGTGGCGCGCACCGTGGCGTAGCCGAGGTCGATCTGCTGCGACGTTCCGAAGGGAAACGACGCGCTGTCGAAGCGCGCGGTCGACACGCGCTGCATCAGTTCGCGCGAACGCGGGCCCATCACGGCGAGCATCGCGAACATCGGCGTGACATCGGTCACCGTGCAACGCCAGCCGTGCTCGCGCAGCGCGCGCTCGATCACGTCGCGGTCGCGCACCGCGGAGCCGGAGCTGGTGACGATCAGGAACTCGTCGGCGTCGATGCAGGTGAGCGTGAAGTCGCTCTCGTAGCCGCCGCGCTCGTTGAGCATCCCGGTGTAGACGGTGGCGCCGGCCGTGCGCGGCACGTCGTTGGCGACCAGCCACTGCAGCGCGGTCCACGCGTCGGGCCCTGCAACCTGCAGCTTGGCGAACGACGTCATGTCGAACACCGCGACCCGCTCGCGGCACGCGCGATGCTCGGCCGCGACCCACGGATGCCAGTTCTGATGCCCCCAGCCGTATTCGATCTTCGACTCCCCAGGCGACGGCGCGAAGAAGTTGGAGCGCTCCCAGCCCATCTTCGAGCCGAAGCAGGCGCCGCGTTCGCGCAGATGCGCATACAGGGGCGAGCGGCGGAACGGCCGTGCGCTCTCCAGCTCGCGGTTCGGCCACGGCATCCTGTAATGCATGCCGAGCACTTCGGCGATGCGGTCGGGCAGCCACGTCTCGTTGCCGTTGAAGTGCGCGAAGCGGCGGATGTCGACCGGCCACAGATCGAGCGTGGGCTCGCCCTGCACGATCCACTCGGCGAGCGCCTTGCCGGCGCCGCCGCCGGAGGCGATGCCCATCGAGTTGAAGCCGCAGCCGACGTACAGGTTGTCCAGCCCCGGCGCGGGACCGACGATGAAGTTGTTGTCCGCGGTGAACGATTCGGGCCCGTTGTAGAACTGCTTGACTCTTGCCGTGTGCAGCGCCGGCACGCGGATCAGCGCGTTGTCGAGCAGGATCTGGAACGCGTCCCAGTTGTCGGGCAGGAGCTGGAACTCGAAGTTCTCCGGAATGCCGCCGCGATGGGCCGCGCTCTGCAGCCACGGCGTGGCCTTCGGTTCGAAACCGCCCATCAGCAGCCCGCCGACCTCCTCCTTGAAATAGATGTAGCCGTCGGGGTCGCGCATCACGGGCAGGTCGCGGTGAACGCCGTCGATCCTGTCCGTGACGATGTAGTAGTGCTCGCACGAGAACAGCGGCACCGTGACGCCGAGCGTGCGGCCGAGCGCGCGCGACCACTGGCCGCCGCACAGCACGAAGATCTCGGCTTCGATCTCGCCGCGGCTGCCGTCCTTCGCCAGCCATGAAAGCGATTTCACGCCGCGGCGGCGTTCGGTGCGGAAGTGCGTGGCGCCGGTGACGCGCACGCCTTCGCAGATCCTGACGCCGCCGCGGTTTCCGTGACCCTTGCGGGCGCCCTTGGCAAGCGCGAGCGTCAGATCGGCGGGATTGGCCTTGCCGTCGCCGGGCAGCCACACCGCACCCGCGAGGTCGCGCGTTTCCATGATCGGGTAAAGCCGGCCCGCCTCGGCCGGCGTGATCACGTCACATGTGACGCCGTACGCCTGTGCGACCGCCGCGGTGCGCTTCAGTTGCACCATGCGGTCGGCCGTGCGCGCGACCGCGAGCGAGCCGCACTGCTTCCAGCCGGTGGAAAGCCCCGTCTCCGCTTCGAGCTTCGAGTACAGCTCGGTCGAGTAGCGGATCAGCCGCGTCATGCTTTCGTGGTTGCGCAGCTGCCCGACGAGGCCGGCCGCGTGCCACGTGGTGCCGCTGGTGAGCCGCCCCTGTTCGAGCAGCACCACGTCGCGCTCGCCGAGCGCGCTCAGGTGATACGCGACGCTGCAACCCATGATGCCGCCGCCGATGATCACGATGCGCGCGTGCGCGGGCGGCGCGGTAGGCGCGGCAAGCCGCTGTTCTTCTGACATGTCGAGAGAGCCGTTCAGGTGCGTGGTCGGTGTCGTCCCCGCGGACGCGGGGACCCAGTGTCTTTGATGACGCAGCGGCTGGATTCCCGCCTGCGCGGGAATGACAAAGGCTGCATCTCCACTCTGTGCCCTCTGTGCTGAACAAGGTCTTTGAAGACCACTCGACGAAAACTTCGCTCGCCGCCGCAACGCTCGCTGGCCATGGAGGACAGTTGTCGGGCTCCGTCGCCCCGGCGCAAGCCGGGGCGACGTATCGCGCAGTGAGCCGTTTGTTGTTCTGTCTCACATTGTGCCCGCGCCGCCCTCGACGGTCACCTGCTGCGTGCGGCGCCGGGCGTTATAGTTCCCGCCGATCATTCAGGAGAGAGAACAATGACTTTCGCCACGGAGAATCTGCGCACGGTGGCCGTCGTCGGCCACGGCGCGTCGGGCAAGACGACGCTGGTCGAGCAACTGCTGGTGAAATCGAAGATGATCGGCGCGCCGGGCAGCGTGGAGAAGGGCACCACGGTCTCGGACTACGACGCGCAGGAAAAGACCGCGCTGCATTCGCTGCGTGCGGCGGTCACTCACTGCGACCACAACGGTGCGCGCATTCACCTGATCGACACGCCGGGGTATCCGGACTTCATCGGCCAGGCGATCGGCGCGCTCGACGCGGTCGAGACCGTCGCGGTGGTCGTCAATGCCGTCAACGGCATCGAGCTCGTCACGCGCCGGATGATGGACTGGGCGAAGGCGCGCAACCTGTGCCGGGTGATCATCGTCAACAAGATCGACCACGAGCACATCGATCTGCCCGGCCTGCTGGAAGATCTGCAGCAGGCGTTCGGCAACGAAGTGCTGCCGATCAACCTGCCGGCCGAGAAGGGCGCGCGCGTGATCGACTGCTTCGACCATGACGCGGGCACCGCCGACTTCCTGTCGGTGGCCGAAGTGCACCGCAAGCTGATCGAGCAGGTGGTCGAGGTCGACGACGCGGCGATGGAGAAGTATCTCGAACAGGGCAGCGTCGATCCGACCACTCTGCACGCGCCGCTGGAGAAGGCGCTGCGCGACGGCCACATCATTCCGTTGTGCTTCACTTCGGCGCGCACCGGCGCCGGCGTGCAGGACCTGCTCGACGTGATGGCGCGCCATCTGCCGCATCCGGGCGAAGGCAATCCGCCGCTGCTGATCAAGGGCGAAGGAGCCGACGCGCAGGCGTTCCGCGCCGCCCCGGATCCGAACAAGCACGTGATCGCGCACGTGTTCAAGGTCGTCAACGACCCGTACGTCGGCAAGATCGGCATGTTTCGCGTGCACCAGGGACGGATCGGCAAGGACACGCAGCTCTTCGTCGGCGACAGCAAGAAGGCATTCAAGGTCGCGCACCCGATGCTGCTGCAGGGCAAGGACATGGTCGAGGTGCCGCAGCTCGTGCCCGGCGACATCGGCGCGGTGGCCAAGGTCGAGGAGATCCTGTTCGACTGCGTGCTGCACGACTCGCACGAAGAGGATCTCGTGCGGATGAAGCCGCTCGACTTTCCGAAGCCGATGTTCGGCTGGGCCGTCGAGCCCAAGCGCCGCGGCGACGAGGGCCGCATCTCCGAGGTGATGGCCAAGATCGCGGCGGAGGACCCGACGCTGGCGATCGAGCACGACGTGCAGCAGAACGAGACCGTGCTGCGCGGGCTTTCGGAGCTGCATCTGCGCTCGGTGCTCGAACGGATGAACTCGCTGTACAAGCTCGAGGTCGCCACCCGGCCGCCGCGCGTGCCGTACCGCGAGACGATCAACGCGCTGGCCGAGGGCCACGCGCGCCACAAGAAGCAGACCGGCGGCGCCGGACAGTTCGGCGAGGTGTACCTGCGCGTGGAACCGATGGGGCGCGGGCAGGGGTTCGAGTTCGTCGACCAGGTCAAGGGCGGCGTGATTCCGTACAACTTCATCCCCGCCGTGGAGAAGGGCGTGCGCGAGGTGCTCGCCAGCGGCTACGTCGCCGGCTATCCGCTGCAGGACATCCGCGTGGTCGTCTACGACGGCAAGCACCATCCGGTCGACAGCAAGGAGGTCGCGTTCGTCGCCGCAGGACGCAAGGCGATGCTCGACGCATTGCCCAAGGCGCGGCCGATCGTGCTCGAGCCGATCGTCAACGTCGAGATCGTGGTGCCCGACGCGGTGATGGGCGACATCACCGGCGATCTGTCGTCGCGCCGCGGGCAGGTCACCGGCACCGACAACCTCGCCGGCGGCATGATGGTCGTCAAGGGCGTGGTGCCGCTGTCGGAACTCGACGGCTACGCGGGGCGGCTGAAGGCGATCACGCAGGGACAGGGCAGCTACTCGATGGAGCTGTCCCACTACGAGGCGGTGCCGCCGAACGTGCAGGCGCAACTCGCCAACGAGTTCAAGAGCAAGCGCAAGGAAGCGGAAGAGGAGTGATACGTCCTCGTCGCCCCGGCGCAGGCTGGGGCCTAATTTCGAGCGCCGCAAATTGGGCCCCGGTCTTCGCCGGGGCGACGCGCCTCATGCGTGACGCCGGTCACAACTCGTCCGCGCGTCGCTTGAAATGGCGCGCCGCGCATCCACCTGGGCGCCATGATCCTCGAGTGCCCGCATTGCCGCGCGAAGAACCGCGTGCAGGATGAACGTTTCAACGACGAGCCGACCTGCGGCATTTGCAGCAAACCGCTGCTGCACGGCGCGCCGGTTGCGCTGAACGACGACAACTTTTCCGCGGTGATTGCGGCCAGCCGACGTCCGATCGTCGTCGACTACTGGGCGTCGTGGTGCGGACCGTGCCGGATGTTCGCGCCCGTGTTCGCGGACGCGGCGCGGCGCAACGGCGCGGTGCTCTTCGCCAAGGTCGATACCGACGCCAACCCGCACGTAGCGAGCCGCTTCGCGATACGTAGTATTCCGACGATCGCGGTATTCCAGGACGGCACGCTCGCCAAGCGCATCAGCGGCGCGCTGCCGGCCGGCCAGTTCGACGCGTGGCTGAATGCCGCCGTCGCGCGCTGAGCGCCGCGAGCGGTAGCCCACCCCACTACTCCTCGGCCACGCGCCCCGCGTTTGCGGGTCACGCCTTGCTTTCGCGCGTTGCTGTTCGCAAAGTAGTCGCCCCGTCTCCCGGACCACGCGATGCTGCTCGAGTGCCCGCATTGCCATGCGCGCAACCATGTGCCGGACGGCCGCCTGAACCTCGGACGGCCGTGCGGCCCTTGCGAGCGGCCGCTCGTGGCCGGCGCACTGGTCGACCTGACCGACGAGAACTTCGCCGCCGTCATCTCGGCGAGCGCAGGACCGGTGGTGGTCGACTTCACGTCGGGCTGGTGCGCTCCGTGCAAGTCGTTCGCCCCCGTGTTCGCCGCCGCGGCGGCGAAGTCGCCGTCGCTGCTGTTCGCGCGCGTGGACACCGACGCGAATCCGCACGTCACGAGCCGCTACGCGGTGCGCAGCGTGCCGACGGTCGCGGTGTTCCGCGACCGGCATCTGGAGGAGCGCCTGAACGGCGCGCTGTCGGCGGAAAAGTTCGACGCGTGGCTGCGGTACGCGCTGGCTTAGCCCGGTTTCCAGCAGCTACGCCGACCGCAGGTGCCAGGCCTTCGGCCGCGTGAAGGTCTCGATCCCGTAAGTCGACAGCGTGAGCCCGATGCCGGAGTGGCCGAGCCCTGACCAGGGCAGTCGCGGGCTGACGCGGTCGCAGCAGTTCCAGTAGACGCTGCCGGCATTGAGCCGCGCAAGTAGGCCCTCCGCGCGCGCGGGGTCGCGGGTGTAGACGGCTGCGGTGAGGCCGTACTCGGTGTCGTTCATCAGCCGCACCGCCTCGTCGTCGCTCGCGACCTTCTGGATGCCGATCACCGGGCCGAAGCTTTCGTCGCGCATCAGCTTCATCGTGTGATTCACGTTCGCGAACACGGTCGGCTCGAACCAGTTGCCGGGCTGCTCGATCCGCCTGCCGCCGGTGAGCAGCTTCGCACCCTTGGCCAGCGCGTCGGCTACCTGATCGGCCAGCACCGCGAGCTGCGGCGCGCGCGTCAGCGGACCGATGTAGCTGTCGTCGCGGGTCGGATCGCCGATGCGGAACCCCTTCACTTCCTTGACGAACGCGTCGACGAATGTGTCGTGGATCTTTTCATGCACGTAGATGCGCTCGACCGAACAGCAGCTCTGCCCGGTGTTGTACATCGCGCCGTCGGCGGTCGACGCGGCGGCCGCTGCGACGTCGACGTCGTCGCACACGTACACCGGGTCCTTGCCGCCAAGCTCGAGCTGCAGCTTGACCATGCGGGGCCCGACCGCCTGCGCGATCCTCGCTCCCGTCGCGTAGCTGCCGGTGAAGAACACGCCGTCGATCGGCTGCGCCAGCAAGGCGGCGCCCGCCGCCCCTGCGCCGACGATCACCTGGAACACGTCGCGCGGCACGCCGCTCGCGTGCAGCAGCTTGCCGATCGCGAGCCCCGTCAGTGTCGCGAATTCGCTTGGCTTGTACAGCACGGCGTTGCCGGTCGCGAGCGCCGGCACGAACACGTTGCTGCCCACGAAGTACGGGTAGTTCCACGCCGAGATGTTTGCGATCACGCCGAGCGGCTCGTGCGAGATGCGTTCGCGCATGCCGCTTTCGTCGAACACGTCGCGCGGCGCCAGCGTCTTCCCGGTTTCGGCGAGGAAGAAGTCGACGCGGCCGAGCAGCCCGTTCAACTCGTTGCGCGATTGCGTGATCGGCTTGCCGACCTCGGAGGTTAACAGCGCGGCGAGCGAGTCGAGCTCGCGCACGATGCCCTCGCGGAAGGCGCGGATCGCGGCCAGCCGCTGCGAAACCGGCGTGGCCGCCCAGCTCGGCTGCGCGGCGCGCGCGGCGCGGTACCTGGCGGCGATCGCGTCGGCGCTGTCCTCGGGCAGTTCGGCGAGGGTTGCGCCGCTGGCGGGGTTGGTGATCTTCAGCATATTGATCGATTCGGTGGGTGTCGCCCCGGCGCAGGCCGGGGCCTAATTTGTTGTGCTCAAAATTGGGCCCCGGCCTTCGCCGGGGCGACGGTCACGTGCTTCGGCCGTTGTGCAGTTTCTCCGCCAGCCGCCGCGCTTCGTCTCCCTCCGGAATCGGCCGGCCCGAGTCTCGCCACTCGACTGCCGAGTGGAAGCCGTGCCTTTCCGCGTGCGCGCGGAACCACATGCCTTCGGGGTTGTGGCGCGTGATGCCGTCGAACACGGTGGCGATCATCTGTGTCGTCGCCAGTCCCATGTTCTCGTAGGCCTGATTGATCGCGAGCTTCTGCATCATCAGCATGCCGCGCGGCACGCCCGCGATGCGGTCGGCCAGCGCATCGACTGCCGCATCCAGCTCGTGCGGCTCGACCGCATCGATCGCCAGCCCCCATTCCTTCGCCGTCGCGCCGTCGATCGTGTCGCCGGTGAACAGCAGCCGCTTCGCTCGCTGCATACCGACGCGGTACAGCCACATCGCGGTCGACGGGCAGCCCCACACGCGCGTCGGCATGTAGCCGATGCGCGCGGTCCTTTCCATCACCAGCAGATCGCACGCGAGCGCGATGTCGGAGCCGCCGGCCACCGCGTACTGCTGCACGCGGCAGACGGTCGGCTTGTCGCTGCGCCACAGGCTCATGATGTCGTCGTTGGCGCCCTTCATCCACTTGTAGTCGACCATCGGGTCCCACGGCGTCGCGGTCTGCAGCCACTCGTGATCGCCGGGACGCTCGGCGGATTCCTTCATGTCATAGCCGGCGCAGAAGGCTCGGCCCGCGCCCTGCACGACGATCACGTGCACCGCGTCGTCTTCGTTGGCCAGTTGCACCGCGCGGCGGATCTCGCCCGGCATCTGCGGGCTGATCGCGTTCAGGCGCTCCGGGCGGTTCAGCGTGATGCGGGCGATGCGCGGATTGCGCGCATCCCGCGCGTACAGCAGGGTCGCAAATTCAATCATCGCTGCCTCTCGTCACTGCTTTCCCTCTGCCGGCGGCATTCGCCGAGGAAGTCCTGCAGGATCGCCTCGTCGTTCAGCACGTGCTCGCGCCGCCAGTGGAATTCCGGATGCCACTGCACGCCGGCGACGAACGACGGCCCGGTCCAGCGGAAGGCCTCGATGACGCCGTCGTCTGGGCAGCGCGCCTCGACGACGAAATCGCGCGCGAGGTCCTTGACGCCCTGATGGTGCACGCTGTTGACCGTCGCGCCGCGCTCGCCCTCGTAGAGCGTTGCGAGCCGCGTGCCGGGCACGAACTCGATCGAATGCAGGTTGTGGTCGTAGATCGACGCGTCGCGGTGCGTGCGCGCGCCGGGCAGTTGCGTGGCGATGTCCTGGTACAGCGTGCCGCCGAAGGCGACGTTCAGAAGCTGCAGGCCGCGACAGACGCCGAGCACCGGCTTGCGCGCAGCGACGAACGCGCGAGTCAGCGCGATCTCGTATTCGTCGCGGATGCGATCGCCCTGCCAACGCTCGGAGAGCGGCGCCTCGCCGTAGCTTCCGGGCCACAGGTCGGAGCCGCCCATCAGCACCAGCCCGTCGAGCCACTGCGCGTAATCAGCGAGCGTAACGTCGGTGCGGCTGGTTTCGCCCTCGGGCGACGGGATCATCACCGCCAGCGCGCCGCCCGACTGCACCCAGTGCGCGATCGATTGCTCGATGTACTGCAGCGTCTTGCCGGTGAAGATCGGGCGCGCCGGATCGGCGTGGAAGAAGCACGCCGAGATGCCGATCTTCAACCGGTCCGCCATAACCTGTCCGACCTTACAGCGCTTGCTCGAAGAAGCGCGTGAAATCCGCCGCGCCGCAGGGGCGCGGATTGGTCTGATGGCAGATATCGGCCGCCGCGACCTTCACCAGCGCCGGGATCTGCTCGCGCTTCACGCCGCGCGCCGCGAGCCCGCCGCCGATGCCGATCTCGCGTTTGAGCCGCCGCAGCCACGGCACGAAGTCCTCCGCACCGCCGGCGCCGACCACGTGCGCCAGCTCGGCGAACTTCTCCGGCACCGCCTCGTAGTTGAACTTCATCACCGGCTCGATCATCAGCGCGTTGGCCAGGCCGTGGTGCAGGTCGCACACGGCGCCGAGCGCGTGCGCGCACGAGTGCACCGCGCCGAGGTCCTTCTGGAACGCGATCGCGCCCATCATCGACGCCATCATCATGTCGGATCTGGCCTGCAGGTTCGCGGGCTCGCGCACCGCGGTCGCCAGCGCCGCTGCCGCGATACGCGTACCTTCGAGCGCGATGCCGTCGCACAGCGGGTGATAGGCCGGCGACAGGTACGACTCGACGTTGTGCGTCAGCGCGTCCATGCCGGTCGCGGCGGTGACCGGCGCCGGCAGCGCGAGCGTCAGCTCCGGATCGGCGAACACTGCCTGCGCCAGCAGTTTGGGCGAGAACACGATCCGCTTCAGGTGCCCTCCGCCGTCACTGCTGTCCTCGCTCACCACGCTCGAGCGTCCGACCTCGGAGCCGGTGCCGCTGGTGGTCGGCAGCGCGACGAAATACGGCAGTTCGTTGACGATCGGCCTGACCTGCGGGTGATCCCACACGTATTCGAGGATGTGGCCGTCGTGCACCGCCATCAGCGCGACCACCTTGGCCACGTCGAGCGCCGCGCCGCCGCCGAAGCCGATCACGCAATCGGCACGGTGCGACTTGTACGCGGCCGCACCGCTCATCACCTGCGAGCAGGTCGGGTTGCCGAACACGCCGCCGAACACGTCGACTTCCAGGCCGGCCTCGAGCGACTGCTGGAAATCGGCCAGCACCGGGAGCCGCTCGAGCCCCTTGTCGGTGACGATCAGCGGGCGCTTCAAGCCGCGCTCGCGCAGGTGCTCGGCGACCAGCTTGCGGCTGCCCACGCCGAAATGGATTGCCGTGGGAAAGGTGAACTTGTACACGCTCATGTCCGAGAGTCCCGTATGCCTCACGCCAGCAGGCGGTAGCCTGCCACCTTCGCGGCAGATCGATCGAAAGTCACTGTGGTATCGCAGCTCGCGATCGTCGCTTCCGCCATCGCCTTTGTTCCTTGCCTGCTCGGTGCCGCCTTGCGCAATGGTAATGGGAAGCCGCGGTCAAGCCGGCGCGTCAGTCGATCCGCACCCAGCGCAGCTCGAGCACGTCGTTCGGCCACGGCACGGCGTGGATGTTCGGCCGCATCACCCAGGTGAGCCGGCGGCGGTACAGCGGAATCAGCGGCAGGTCGTCGGCCATCAGGCGCAGCGCGTCGCCGACGAGCCTGCGCCGCTTTCCGAGATCCGGCTCGACGCGGATCGCGTCGATCAGCGCATCGAGCTTCGGGTTCGAATAGCGGCCGCCGTTGAACGCGCCGCTCGCCACGCCGTCGTAGCTGCGCACCACGTTGTTCAGCATCGCCCACGCGTCGGTGCCGGGCGACCAGCCGAACTCGAAGAAGCTGGTGGTCGCCTGCGTGAGCTTGGGAAAGAACGTCGCGCTCGGCGACGGCTGGAACGTCACGCGAATGCCGATCTGCGCCAGCATCGCGGCGATCGCCTGGCACACCGCCGCGCGGTAGGTGACGTTCACGCAGTCGAGCGTGACGCCGAAGCCGTCGGGATAGCCAGCCTCCTTCAGCAGCGCGCGCGCCCGCGCCGGATCGTGGGGCAGGCGACGGTCGAGTTCCGGCACGTGGCCGTCGACCAGCTTCGACACGAAGGAGCCGGTCGGGAGCGCCAGCCCGCGCAGCACCTTGGCGACGATCGCGTCGATGTCGATCGCCTGGTAGATCGCCTGCCGCACGCGCAGGTCTCTGAACGGATTGCGGCCCTTCTTGTCCGAGTTCAGTACGTCGGAATTCAGCAGTTCGTCGCGCGCCTGGTCGAAGCCGAGATACTGCGTGCCGATGTCGGTGATCTGCAGCGAGGAAAGCCGCCTGTCCTCGCGCAGGCGCGCCACGTCCTGGAACGGCGGATCGATCACGAAGTCCGCTTCGCCGGAAGCGAGCGCGGCCAGCCGCGTCGCATCCGACTGGATCACGGTGTAGATCGCTTCCGTGACGTTGCCCGCGTCCTTGCCGCCGCGGCCCCACCAGTCAGGATTGGCAACCAGCACCGTGCGCCGGTCCTGCTCGTAGCTCTTCAGCATGAACGGGCCGGTGCCGTTGGCGTGGCGTACGGCATAGGTCTCCTGCCGCGCGTTGTAGTCCTGGGGCGCAAGCACGTTGTGCTGCTGCGCCCACGCCCTGCTCATCATCGCCACCTGCCACAGCTGCTCCGGCAGCACGGCGTCGGGCGCGGCGAGTTCGACGTCGATCGTCAGGGCATCGACCTTCTTCACTCCCGTCACGCCGCGCAACTGGTTGGCGCGCTGCGACGTCCTGGCCAGCGCGCGCTCGATCGAGAACACCGCGTCGTCGGCCGTGAACGGCGCGCCGTCGTGGAACTTGACTTCCGGCCGCAGCTTGAAGCGCCAGCGTTTCGCGCCATCGAGCGATTCCCAGGATGTGGCGAGCGACGGTTCGAGCCGGAATTCGCGGTCGCGATCGACCAGCCCTTCGTAGATCTGCGACACGACGCGGGTCTGGTACAGCAGCGCGAGCGAGTGCGGATCGAGCGAATTGGGATCGAAGGCGCTAACGTAGCGCAGCGTTTTGGCGGCAAGCGGCGCCGCCGCGAGAAGCAGCAACGCGGCCAGCACCGCGGCGGCCCGATGTCCCATGGCGATTCCTCGGGTGTCGAAAGCGATGGGGCGCAATCCTAGAACCTATCTCGGTATCCGCGGCGGCCGTCGCGGATACCGAGATGGGTTCTGGCCCGGCGTGCCCGATCGCGCGGGTTCCGAAGTCACTCAGGCGGCCGCGCTTCGGCGTGGGATGCGTAGGCGGCGCGCAGCAGCGCGTGCAACTGCGCGACGCGACCGCTTGGCGCGGCTATCACGCCGGCAACGCGCTCGGCCTGCAGCGCTTCGCAGTCGCGCGCGAGCGCGTCGGCGGCAGGCACCGCGGCGGTCGTCGTGCCGGCGGCGAGCAGGCTGCGGACCACGCGCGTGCGCAGAAACGTGCGCGGAATCACCTGTTCCACCAGCACGCCGTCGCCATGGCGCCGCGCGAGCAGCAGCGGCCACATCCATGCGGCGTCGTCGTCGCGCGCCAGCGCCAGCTCCAGATAGGTCTTCCAGTTGCAGCCGATCTCGACCGTCGCTGTGCCGGCAAGCCGCAGTTCTTCGTCAAGCGCGTCGCCCACCTCGCCGAGCGACGCCGGCGTTTCGGGCGCGAGCGCGCACAGCACGACGCCGCGCTCGATCGCGACCGCCACCTCGCGCAGGTCGTTGTCGGCCGCGCAAGGATCGGGCGGCGCGACGGCGGCCGGCGCGTGCACGAAACGGCCCTTCAGGTCGTAGGTCCAGCCGTGGAAACGACAGCGCAGTTCGCTGCAGCGACCGGCGGGCTGGTCGAGCACAAGCATGTTCTGGTGCCGGCAGGCGTTGCGGAACGCGCGCACCGCGCCGTCGGAGCCGCGCAGCGCGAACAGCGGCCAGCCGCCGACGCCGTGCGACACGTAGTCGCCCGCCGCGGGGATCTGCGCGCCGAGGGCCAGCGGCAGCCACGCGGTGCCGAAAATCGCGCGCTTCTCGGCCTGGAAGGCCGTGCCGGCCGCGTACGCGGCCGCATTCAGTTCGATCGTCATCCGGCTGCAGCAGATGTATACAATCAAGGCACCCTTGCGCTGCCGGCGGCGTGCATCCCCGGAGGAAGTCAACCGACTTGCGCCTTGATGCGGGTCAAAATAGTATACAAACTGTTCCGCCCACAGGAGCTTCCATGGCCAAGAGCGCGTTCCGCCTCGCCCTCGAAGACGCGATCAACCAGCGCCACTCCGCGGTCCATCCGTGGAGCGAGGCGTGGACCGGCGGCAAGCTGAACCGCCGGCTGCTCGGCGAATGGGTCAAGCAGCACTACCACTATGTCAGCCACTTCTCGGAGTGGCTCGGCACCGTGTACGCCAATTGCCCGCACTGGGACGTACAGAAATTCCTGCTCGAGAACATGACCGAGGAGGAAGGCTTCGTCGGCAGCGCCGACTTCGCGCCGGTGCGGCACTCCGAGCTGCTGCTCGACTTTGCGCAGAACTGCGGCATGCCGAAGGACGAGGTGCTGAACGCGCAGATGAACGGCGAGCTTCTGCCGGAAACGCTCGGGCTGCAGAGCTGGTGTCACCGGCAGTCGCTGCGACCTTTCGTCGAAGCGTTGTCCGGGCTGTTGATCGGTCTGGAATCGCAGGTTCCGGCGATCTACAGCAAGACCACGCCGCCGCTGCTGGAAAAGTACGGCTTTGCCGAAGAAGAAGTGACCTTCTTCACGCTGCACATCGTTGCCGACCAGGAGCACGGCGACCGCGGCTTCGAGATCGTCGAGAAGTACGCCACCAGCGACGCGCAGCGCTCGATCTGCGTCGGCCTGGTGCGCGAGGCGGCAATGATGCGGCGCCTCTATCTGGACGGGTTGTACCGCCGGTTCCTGGCGCAGCCCCAGGCGCAGAAGCTGGCGGCGTGAGGCGGCGATGCACACGTTTCACACGCTGACGCTGGAAGAGGCCAACCTGATCCTCGACGCCGCGCAGAAGAAGGCCGAGGAGATCGGTGTTCCCGAGGTGCTCTGTGTTGCCGACAACGCCGGCTATCCGATCGCGCTGCGGCGGCTGAAGGGCGGCAAGGTGACGAGCGTGCAGATCGCGATGAACAAGGCGTTTACCGCGGCCGGCCACCGCAAGCCGACGCATCACTACAAGAACGCGCATCCGGGCGAGGAAGCGTTCGGCATCTTCACCCAGCACGAGGGCCGCTTCACCGTGTTCGTCGGCGGCTTTCCGATCTTCGTCGAGGGCGAATGCGTGGGCGCGGTCGCCGCGTCGGGCGGCAACGGCGAGCAGGACATCGCCGTGTGCGAGGCCGGCATCGCCGCGTTCCTGAAACATCTCGGCAAGACGTGATGGCCGAACCCGCCAACTGGATCGCGGGGCAGTGGCGCGCGGCGGCGAGCGGCGCGACCTTCGAGGACCGCAACCCGGCCGACGAGGACGATCTGATCGGCCGCTTTCCGGATTCGGACGAGCGCGATGTCGCCGCCGCTGCGAGCGCGGTCGCGGGGGCGTGGCCCGCGTGGGCCGCGGCGAATCCGGAGGTGCGCGCCGCCGTGCTCGACAAGGCGGCGGCGATCATGGATGCACGCGCCGACGCCATCGCCGCGGAACTGACGCGCGAGGAAGGCAAGACGCTGGACGAGGCGCGCATGGAGTCGCGCCGCATTGCGGCCAACTTCAGGCTGTACGCGGGCGAAGCCCTGCGACTGAAGGGCGAGACCTATGCCGCCGAGGCCGGCCAGATGGTGTTGTCGCTGCGCATGCCGGTCGGCGTGATCGCGGTGATCACGCCGTGGAACTTTCCACTGGCGATGGCCGCGCGCAAGATCGCGCCCGCGCTCGCGGCGGGCAACGGCGTCGTGGTCAAGCCGTCCGAGGTCGCACCGCTGATGGGTCAGCGCCTGGTCGAGGTGCTGCTCGAAGCGGGCGTGCCGCCGAACGTCATCGCGCTGGTGCACGGGCGCGGCGCGCAGGTCGGTCGCGCGCTCACCGCCGAGCGGCGCATCGATGCGCTGACCTTCACCGGCTCGTTCGCGGTCGGGCGCCAGATCCAGCAGGCGCTTTCCACCGAC
>JAKORH010000098.1 GCA_029777935.1 Pseudomonadota bacterium | reverse complement strand
TCGGCGAGCGCACCAACGTCACCGGCTCGAAGGCGTTCGCAAAGCTGGTCCTGGCCGAGAAATACGAGGAAGCGGTCGGCGTGGCGCGCCAGCAGGTCGAGAACGGCGCGCAAGTCATCGACATCAACATGGACGAGGCGATGCTCGACTCCGTGAAGGCGATGGCGCGCTTCCTGAACCTGATCGGCGCCGAGCACGACATCGCGCGCGTGCCGGTGATGATCGACAGCTCCAGGTGTTCGGTTATCGAGGCGGGGATGAAGTGCGTGAAGGGAAAGACGATCGTCAAATCGATCTCGCTGAAGGAAGGCGAGGCCGAGTTCCTGCGTCAGGCCGAGCTCGCCCGCCGCTACGGCGCGGCCGTCATCGTGATGGCGTTCGACGAGCAGGGCCAGGCCGACACGCTGGCGCGCAAGTGCGAGATCTGCGCCCGGTCGTACAAGCTGCTGGTCGAGGAGATCGGCTTCGCGCCCGAGGACATCATCTTCGACCCCAACGTCTTCGCGATCGCCACCGGCATCGACGAGCACGACAACTACGCGGTCGACTTCATCGAGGCGACGCGCTGGATCAGGCACAACCTGCCGTTCGCGAAGGTGAGCGGCGGCGTGTCCAACGTCAGCTTCAGCTTCCGCGGCAACGACCACGTGCGCGAGGCGATCCACACGGTGTTCCTGTACCACAGCATCCGCGCGGGGATGACGATGGGCATCGTCAACGCCGGCCAGCTCGGCGTGTACGAGGAGATCGAGCCCGAACTGCGCGAGCGCGTCGAGGACGTGGTGCTGAACCGCAGAGCCGATGCGGGCGAGCGGCTGGTGCAGTTCGCCGAGCAGATCAAGGCCGGCGGGCGCGAGAAAACGGAAGACCTCGCGTGGCGCGCCGAGCCGGTCGAGAAGCGGCTCGCGCACGCGCTGATCCACGGCATCACGACCTACGTCGTGGAGGACACCGAGGCATGCCGCGCGCAGGTCGCCGCCCGCGGCGGACGGCCGATCGAGGTGATCGAAGGCCCGCTGATGGACGGCATGAACATCGTCGGCGATCTGTTCGGCGCCGGCAAGATGTTCCTGCC
>JAKORH010000014.1 GCA_029777935.1 Pseudomonadota bacterium | reverse complement strand
GCGAGTACTGCTTCATGATCCC
The DNA here is from genome assembly GCA_029777935.1 of Pseudomonadota bacterium. The sequence goes on along the minus strand of JAKORH010000014.1, from coordinate 1,330 downwards.
CGAGGACCCCTTGGCGCAGATCACGCCCTGGTTCAGCGGGTGCTCGGGATTGCCTTCGATGTAGCGCACGCGCCCCTCCTGCACGTGCACCCGGATGCCGCAGCGGCACGCGCACATGTAGCACGTCGTGCTGCGCACATCGGTCGCGGGCGGGATCAAGTCGGGCACCGGAAATGAGGTCCAGCAAGAGGCGTCGATAGCCGCAGACGCGCGCAAGCGCGACAGCGATCCGATCGCGGTCGCGAAAGCGCCAATTACGGCGGCGCTGCCTGGCCCCGTCTACACCCGATGCAGGGGAGCGGCACAATAGCCCACGTTGGTAGGACGGCGCACGCGAAGGCTGGGATACTTCACGGCTGCGGCGTCGCGCGCGAGCATGGGCACGTCGCGGTTGACGCGCTGATCCGCGAACTCGAATTGGCGCGCGTCCTCGGTTCGAACCCGGAACGAGATTCCAATGAAAGTCTGCATCGTGTCCGACAGCCACGACCGCGGCGAGATGCTGGCGAACGCGATCGAGCGCGCGAAGGGTCGGGGTGCACGCGTAGTGCTTCACTGTGGCGACATCATCGGCCCGAACACGCTGAAACGCGCGTTGACGCTCGGCCTGCCGATGCACGTGATCCACGGCAACAACCTCGGCGACCTGCCGAACCTGATGCGGCTGGCGTACGAGTCCGACGGGATCCTCACGTATCACGGCGGCGACGCCACGCTCGAACTCGGAGGGCGGCGGCTGTTCATGATCCATTACCCACATCTCGCGCGCGGCATGGCGGCCACTGGAGACTACGACGCCGTGCTGTGCGGTCACAGCCACGAGGCGAAGGTCGAGCAGGTGCCCAACGCGCGTGGCGGCCGCACGCCGCTGGTCAATCCCGGCACGGTAGCCGGACTTGGCGCGCCGGCGACGATGGTGCTCGGCGATTTCGCAGCGATGACGTTCGAAGTACTGGCGCTCGCATGAAGGCACCGTTGCTCGTCGCTCTGCAGTTCCTCGCGCTCGGGGCGGCGGCGCAGCCGCTCGAGACGTACGACGTGTCGACCAGCAAGTACGACGTGCCGGTCGAAGTCGCCAAGCCCGCGCGACCGGGGCCGCACCCGCCCGTGCTCTACATCCACGCGCGGCGCGGGCTGGAGGACGAGGACCGCGCACACATGCGCGAACTCGCTGCGCAGGGGTTCCTCGTGCTCGCGCCTGACTGGCAGAAGGCCAACATGATCGAGCGCTGGCCCGATCGCCACTATCCGGAGAGCGAAAACGACGTCGAGGCGGGACTGAACGCGCTGCTCGCTCGGAAGGACGTCTGCAAGGGCGCGGTCGGCGTCG
>JAKORH010000097.1 GCA_029777935.1 Pseudomonadota bacterium | reverse complement strand
GATCGCCCGGCGCGAGCGTGAAGAACGTGTAGCGATAGATGAGCAGCGACATCATCCAGATGTAGAGCAGCCCGCCCCACAGCCACATCGACAGCGCGAGGAAGTTCAGCTCCAGCCGGCCCGGCTGCCCGATGCGCGGCGCCAGCAGCGCGCCGAGCACCGCGATCGACTGCGTGGCCACCACCGCCAGCAGCCACGCGCCGTTGATGCCTTCGGCCAGCGTGGGCTTGCGCTCCTTGATGGTCAGGCCGGCGAAGATCGCGTAGGTGAGGCCGATCCACAGCACGGTCGCTACGCCCCACAGCACCGCGCCCATGCGATGGTCGGCCGCGAGCACGACGAACTGGCTGCCGAGCACGCTGGTGCCCGCCACCGTCGTGAAGAAACCCGGGCCGCGCAGATGATCGATCATGTCGCCGAAGAATGGGCGCGGATAGCGCAGCGCGCGCGCGAGCGTCAGCACCCACAGCACCGCATAGATGACCACGTTCAGCACGAACAGCGCGTGCGCGACCAGCGGCACGCCGAGCAGGTGGGCGGCCAGCGACACGATGCCGGTGGCCATCACCATGCCGAAATACGCGGGCGACATGCCCTCGAGCCCGCCGGGTCGGCGCGCAGCCGCGGGCGCGCGCCCGGCGGTGGCCGCTTGGTCGTGAGCCAATTCCTCGCGCGCCGTCATTTGCGCCGGCCGAATGCGCGCGTCAGGCCGGGGCCGATGAACCGGAGCATCACGCCGCCGGCCGCGCGACCGGCGCGAGCAGGTTCGCATCGCGCGCCAGCCGCCACCGGCCGTGCTCCTTGCGCAGGACGGTCAGCGTATGCCCGGCGCGCTCGATCGGCGGCGCGCCATCGGCCGGCGTCACGATCACGGTGAGCCGCGTCCACATGAACGCCCAGTCGCCCGCGACCTGGATTTCCTGGATCTCGCTCGTGCCGTCGATCTTCGGCGCACCCTGCCCGGACTGTGCCCGCGCCGCGGCTGCGAACTCGTCCTTGCGCATCGGCGGCCGTCCGGGTACCAGGAACACGACATCATCGGTCATCAGCGCGAGCACGGCGTCGACGTCGCCGGCCCTGCTCGCAGCCATCCATTGGTCGACCAGTTCGCGAATGCGGTCCTCTTCGCTCGGCATGCCGACTCCCTTGCGATCCGCGAGGCGCGGCGAAGCCAATGCTACTTCCGCGACGATCGCTCACGCGCCGGGCAGCACGAGCTGCGTCTGCGTGACGACCGCGCACAGCTTGCCCGATTCCGCCCGGATCACGGTCTGCCATACCATCGTCGTGCGGCCCTTGTGAAACGGCGTGCATTCGCCGGTCACCGTCGTTCCGGCCGGCGCGCCGCCGATGAACTTGGTCGACGAATCGACCGTCGTCGTGCGCGCCCCCGGCGCGAGGTTCTGGAACGTGCCCACCGCGCCGAGCGTGTCGGCGAACGCCATGATCGCGCCGCCGTGCAGCGTGCTACCGGTCGTGCACAGGTCCGGCCGCACCTGCATCGTGCCGACCACGCGGTCGGCCGTCGCCTCGAGCAGGCGGATGCCCATCAGCCCCGGGAAGAGCGGCTGCAGAAGGGCCTGCAGCGATTCGACACTGTGCATCTGCGTCTCCTTCTTCGGCGCGTTGCGACTTACTTCAGTCCAACAGCAGCACTTCGCCTTCGACTTCCACCGGAATGTTGAACGGCAACTCGGCCATGCCGACCGCGCTGCGCGCGTGCGCGCCCTTCTCCGCGCCGAAGACCTCGATGATCAGCTCGGAGAAGCCGTTGATCACCGCCGGCTGCCGGTTGAACCCCGGCGCCGAGTTGACCATGCCGAACGCGCGCGTCCACGCCGCGATGCGGTCGAGTTCGCCCAGCGCGCGCTGCAGGCTGCCGAGGATCGCGAGCCCCGTCAGTCGCGCCGCCGCGTACGCCTGTTCGGGCGAAACCTCGCGCCCCACCTTGCCGAGCGGCTGCGCCAGCGAGCCGTCGGCGTTGGTCGGCCCATGCCCGGAAATCAGCGCCCGCGTGCCCACGACTCGCACCCACGGAAACGGCAGTGCAGTGCCGGGCGGCAGTTGCAGCGGCGCGGGCAGCCGCAGGCCGAGTTGCGCCAGTCTGTCTTCGATGCGGGACATGCAAATCCTCCGTCGATAGCGCAGCACGGACCAGCGCGCCGCTGCGTCGCGCGGCAGCGTGACTCAGAGCCGCGCGCGATGCAAGCCCAAGAACCTATCCGCGAGTAATTCGTGTGTGCGACGGGCCGAATTGGCTTGCAGCGCTAGAGCCTGTCCCCGACCTGATCGGGGACGCGAGGAGCGCGGTTTGGTTCATCCAAATGAGCGACGAGCAACAACGCGATGCGAGCCAATTCGGCCCGTCCCTTCGGGTTGTCGCCAGAAAGCCCGGCTGCGGCGTTGCCCGGCTTGGCCGTAGGCCGAGCTACTGTCCTGCGCCGGGCGCCTTGCATCCGGGCTTTCTGGCGACAACGCATCGCACGAATTATTCGCGGATAGGTTCTTAGCGCGCGACGAGGCGCGATTCGGTAGGCGTGGTCAGCGGACTCGGCAAGCTCGCGATATACGCGGCCACGTTCTGGACGTCGCTGTTCGACAACTGCTTGGCCATGCCGGCCATGATGGCGTTCTTGCGCCCGCCGGTCTGGTAGTCGTGCAGCGCCTTGGCAAGGTAGTCCGGGTACTGGCCGGCGAGCTTCGGATAGGTCGGATCGATCGGAGTCTTGGCGTCCTTGCCGTGGCAGGCGGCGCACTGGGTCTCGACGATCTTGCGCCCGGCGTCGAGGTCGGCTGCGCACGCGCTGCCGACCAGCGAGACACCGAGGGCCAGGGCGATCCTGATCAGGTTCATCGTCTCGCTCCTACCTGGCCGGCGCGCCGAGCGCCGCGTAGTAGGCGGCAAGCGCCGCGATCTGCGCGTCGTTCAGCCCGGCGGCTATCGCACGCATCGTCGGATGATCACGCTCGCCCTTCCTGTACTCGTGCAGCGCGGCCTCGAGGTATTTCTCCGACTGGCCGCCGATCCTGGGCACGTGATACACGCGCGGAAACGAGGTCTGGTAGCCCGGGATCTCGTGGCATCCGACACACAGCGAGATGTTGGGCTGTGCGCCCTGGCCGGCAGGCGGCGCCTGCGCGGCCGCCGCGAGGGGCAGCGCCAGCATCGTCGCCAGCACCGCGGTCTGTGGATTCTTCATCGAATTCTGTTCCGTCGTGAGTCGAACTGATCGGCGATGGCCACGAGTTGCGCGTGCCGCTGCCGCCTGACGCGGCGCGCATTCTAGCCGCAATCCCCCGTAGGAAGACCACACGCTGCGTATACTCGATCCGGTCCACCCCGTTCCCCTGCACCATGTCCCGCTTCGAAGGCTCTGCCACCTACGTCGCCACCGACGACCTGAAACTCGCGGTCAATGCCGCGCTGACGCTGCAGCGTCCGCTGCTGATCAAGGGCGAGCCCGGCACCGGCAAGACGATGCTGGCGGAGGAAGTCGCCCGCGCGCTGGGCATGCCGCTGCTGGCGTGGCACATCAAATCGACCACCAAGGCGCAGCAGGGGCTGTACGAATACGACGCCGTCAGCCGGCTGCGCGACTCGCAGCTCGGCGACGCGCGCGTGAAGGACATCCACAACTACATCGTCAAGGGCGTGCTGTGGCAGACGTTCGAGTCGGCG
>JAKORH010000096.1 GCA_029777935.1 Pseudomonadota bacterium | reverse complement strand
GTGGTCGAGTGGCAGATGCGCGCCTGGTGGTCGCAGTTGTTGCTGCCCCACAGGCTCATCCACTTGCGCAGCAGGTACGACTGCTCGTTGCTATGCTTGCTCGAACCGACGACGAAGATCGAGTCGGGACCGCTCACCTTGCGCAGTTCGAGCATCTTCTTGCTGATCTCGTCGAGCGCCTGGTCCCAAGTGATGCGCTGGTACTTGCCGTCAACCAGCTTCATCGGATACTTGAGCCGGTATTCGCCGTGGCCGTGCTCGCGCACCGCCGCGCCCTTCGCGCAGTGCGCGCCGAGGTTGATCGGCGAATCGAACACCGGCTCCTGCCGCACCCACACGCCGTTCTCGACCACGGCGTCGAGCGCGCAACCCACCGAGCAGTGCCCGCACACGGTGCGACGCACGACGACGTTGCCGGCGGCCGCGGCCGGCTTTTCGTCCGCCGCCTGCGCCTTCTTCACCAGCGTCAGCTGCGTTCCCGCGAGCCCGGCGCCGACGCCGAGCACGGAACGGCGCAGGAACGTGCGCCGGTCCATCGTCGGGATCGCGCGCGCAACGCCGCGCGCAAGGTTTGCGACGAGGCTGGACGCACCGGCGTCCACCCGATCCGACTTGCGAGTGAGCAGCATGAAAGTTTCCCTCGAGCGAGGCGATCGAAATCGCGACTGGAACGCGCCAGCCCTGCGGCGCGCGCGACGTCAGACCTTGGCGGTCCGGTAATAGCGCAGCACGTGCGGCGTCAGTCGATAGCCGCGCGCATCGTCGGACGCGCCGGCTTCGCCGCCCGATTCAGCGCTGGCGGATTCACGTGTCGGCGGCAGCGCGCCGGCCAAGACGGCCAGCGCTCCCGCCGACCCGGCGCCCGCGAAAAGGACGCGGCGCCGAGATGCAAGAGTCTTCAGAGGTGTGCTCATCGAACGTTTCCAATTCATCGAGTCGGTACGTTTTCTACAGGCACCACGACAAGAAAGGTTTCTGCTCGTTGTCTCCTTACTTATGCAACCATATTCCTAACAGGCGGGGCGCGCAAGACTCGGGCACTCGGTGCAACTACCGATGGAGGTGAACGATGACCCCGCACGAATTCCGGAATCAGCGCGCGGACCACGACCGCGCGCTCTCGTGACCAGAACCCATCTCGGAATCCGCGACGGTCCGTCGCGGATTCCGAGATGGGTTCTAGAATGACTCCCGTCGTCCTTCCACGCCGCCTCGGCCGGCGCCCCATGGAACCCGCACCTTCGCTTCGCGTCGCCGTGCTCATCGAGCGCGCCCGGAACCCCACGCCGTGGGAGGCGTGGCGCTTCCGCATCGCCGACGTGATCGTCGACGATGGCCGCTTCGGGGACGGCTGGCGCATGCTGCGCGACGACGGCCGGATGGCACTGGTTCTCCATACGGGCCTGCACGTAACGCTGTTCCGTGACGAGGGCGAGGGCTACTTCCTCAATCTCACTTCCGGCGCGCCCGCGTGGTTCGTGATGTGGCGCATCGACGACGAGGATCCGTCGCATGCGGTGCCCCAGTTCGTGACCCTGTCGTACAACGAGGCCGGCCGGTCGCTCGATGCGCAGGAGCGCGTCGACAGCGTGCCGCTGCCTGCCGAAGTTGCGGAATGGCTGAAGGCGTTCACCGATCAGCACTATCGGCCCGAACCGAAGCAGCGCCGCCGGCCCCCGTCTTTCACCTCGCCCGCGCAGCGCTGAACCGCGATGAACGACGACGAATCGCAGCAAGGCTTCCTGTCGCGCTGGTCGCGCCGCAAGGCGCAGGCGCGGCGCGCCGAGGCGGACCCCGCGCTTGCGGTCGCGCCGCCTGCGCAGCCAGGCGAAGCCGGCGCAGGTTCAGCCGATGCTCCGGCCGCGAATGTCGAAGCGCAGGACGCGAATGTCGTAGCGCAACCCGCCGAACCGCCGCCGACGCTGGCCGATGTGGCCGCGCTGACGCCGCAGTCCGACTTCACGCGCTTCGTCGCCCGCGACGTGACGCCGGACGTGAAGAACGCGGCGCTGAAGAAGCTCTTCGCCGACCCGCACTTCAACGCGATGGACGGGCTCGACGTGTATATCGACGACTACACACGGCCCGAGCCGCTCGCGGCGGGCGTGCTGGCGCGGCTCGCGCAGGCGCAGGTCATCGACGCCGCCACCCGCGCCATAGCCGCGGCGCAGCCGCCCGCCGTTGCGGCCGCGAACGACTCGGAGAACACCGCCCCCGATGAAGACGCTGATCTGCAACTGCAACCGCACGATGCCGCTCGATGCGCCGGCGCTGAGCCGGACGCTGGCGGCCACAGTGGGCGCGGCGACGGACGGACTGGATAACGTCCACACGCTGCTGTGCCGGCGCGAGGCGGGGACGTTCATCCGCGCCGCGCAGGAGACTGCCGCGCGCGGCGACGCGCTGCTGGTCGCGTGCACGCAGGAAGACCGCCTGTTCGTCGAACTGGACCGGCAGGCCCGCCAGGGAGAACCGCGCGCGCAGCCGATCCGCTTCGTCAACATCCGCGAAACCGGCGGCTGGTCGCGCGACGCGCGCGCCGCCGCGCCGAAGCTCGCCGCGCTGATCGCCGCCGCGCAACTGCCGCCGCCCGCGCCGGTGGCGACCGTTGGCTACCGCTCCGGCGGGCGCTGCCTCGTGATCGGCGGGGCCGACGCGGCCGAACGCGCCGCCGCGATGCTCGCCGACAAGCTCGATGTCACGCTGCTCATCGACCGCGCGGGCGGCGCGCTGCCGCAGGCGCACGAGCGCGCCGTCCACAGCGGGCGACTGGCGCGATTGTCAGGCTGGCTCGGCGCATTCGATGCCGAGTGGGAAAGCGGCAATCCGATCGATCTCGGGTTGTGCACGCGCTGCAACGCCTGCATCGCGGCGTGTCCGGAGCACGCGATCGACTTCAGCTACCAGATCGATCTCGCCCGCTGCCGGAGCCACCGCGAATGCGTGCGCGCGTGCGGCGCCGCCGGAGCGATCGACTTCACGCGCGCACCGCAGAAGACGGCCGAGCGTTTCGACCTCGTGCTCGATCTGCGCGCGCAGCCGGCGTTCACCATGCATCTGCCGCCGCAGGGTTACTTCCACGTCACCGACGAGCGTGCGCTGGTGAAGTCGGTGCTGGCGTTGCGCGAACTCACCGGCGAATTCGAGAAGCCGAAGTTCTACTCGTACCGGCAAGCGATCTGCGCGCACAGCCGCAACGAGCAGATCGGCTGCCACGCGTGCATCGACGTGTGCTCGACGCGCGCCATTGCCAGCGACGCTTCGCTGAAGGGCAAGCGGCGCGAAGCCGTCCCGCCGCGTGGCCCCGACGACGCGCCGTTGCAGCCCGTGGGCGGGGGCATCATCGTCGAGCCGCACTTGTGCGCCGGCTGCGGCGCGTGCACGACGGTCTGCCCGTCCGGCGCGATCGCGTATGCGTATCCCGGCGCGCCCGATCAGGGCCGGCGGCTGCACACGCTGCTCGCCGCCTACGCGAACGCCGGTGGCCGCGGCGCCGCGCTTCTCTTCCACAGCGAAGGCGCGGGGCAGAAGCTGATCGACGACCTCGGCCGCGCCGCTCGCATCGACGCATCGATCCATGGCGTGCCGGCGCGCGTCTTGCCGGTGGCGCTGTGGCACACGGTGAGCGTCGGCATCGACTTGTGGCTCGCCGCGATCGCCTACGGCGCCGCCAACGTGTGGGTGCTGCTGACGGACGAGGAAGCGCCGGAATACCGGCAGGCACTCGGCGAGCAGATGGCGGTCGCGCAGGCGATCGTCGGCGGACTCGGCTACGCCGGCACGCACTTCGCGCTGATCGAGGCGCGCGACGCGCGCGACCTCGCGACGCTGGACGCGGCGCTGCGCGCGCCGGCGGCGCAGACGGTGGCGCGCGCCGCGACGTTCGCGGTGCAATCGAACAAGCGCAGCACGCTGGAGCTGGCGCTCGACCACCTGCTGGAACAGGCACCGGCGCGCCCCGACGAGATTGCGCTGCCGGCGGGCGCGCCTTTCGGCGCGGTGCAACTGAATGCCGCGGCGTGCACGCTGTGCCTCGCCTGCGTGGGCGCGTGCCCGGCGGCCGCGCTGGCCGACAATCCGGAGCGGCCGCAACTGAAGTTCATCGAGAAGAATTGCGTGCAGTGCGGGCTGTGCGTGACGACCTGCCCGGAGCATGCGCTCGCGCTCGCGCCGAGGCTGTGGCTTGCCGATGGCGGAAGCGCGCGCCGCGCGGCGCGCGTGCTGCACGAGATGGAGCCGTACCGCTGCGTCCGCTGCGGCAAGCCGTTCGGCACCGTGCGCGCGATCGAGACCATGCTGGCGAAGCTCGGTTCGCATCCGGCGTTCCAGGGCGCGGCCGCGGCGCGGCTGAAGATGTGCAACGATTGCCGCGTGATCGATCACTTCCAGAGCCGCGACGAAGTCCGCGTCACCGATACCTGAGCCCGCCGTGCCGACGACGAATCCGCAATTCGCTTCCGCCGCTGCGGCCGAGGAAGATTCACGCGCCGAACTGTACGGCCTGCTCGCGCGGCTGTGGCTCGCTGCGCCCGATCAGGCGCTGATCGAGAGGCTGCGCGCGGCGCCGACCGACGCGGTGGCCGACGACAGCCCGCTCGCCGCGCCATGGCTGGCGCTGGTCGCCGCGCTGCGCGGCACCGACGCGGCGACCGCCGCCGACGAATTCCGGGCGCTGTTCGAAGGCGCGGGCAGGCCCGAGATCCTGCTCTGCGGCTCGTACTACCTGACCGGGATGCTCAACGAGCGGCCGCTCGCGCTGCTGCGCGGCGACCTGAGCGAACTCGGGCTCACCCGCGACGAGGCGCGCGCCGAGACCGAGGACCATGTCGCGTTCCTGTTCGAGGTGATGCGCTGGCTGATCGCGGGCGACGACGTCGCGGCATGGAATCTGGAGCGGCAGCGCCGCTTCTTCCGCGCCCACCTGCAGCCCTGGGTGCCGCGACTGTGCGACGCGGTCGAAGCGCATCCGCGCGCGGCGCTGTGGCGCACAGTGGCGGCGCTGACGCGCGCGTTCATGCAGGTCGAAACGCAGGCCTTCGACATGGTCGAGGCATGAGCCAGCGCCGGGCCGCCCCAAGATGGCTCGAAGAGCCCGTCGCGAGACGCGACGGGCGTTCGAGCCGTCCAAGCCCGCGCAGGCGGGCTTGGAGCCGCGGCGCTCACCCCCCTCGGGGGGACAGCCCGAAGCGCGAAGCAACCGTGTTGCAGGTCAAGTGGTGAAGCCGTGAAGTTGTGGGTTCCAGGATTGACCGTTGCGTGCCATGGCGTTGAGGATGCGCAGCAGGTGGTGCGCGCAGGCGGTCAGAGCGGACTTTGTGCATTTGCCTGCGGCCAGCAGACGTTGGTAGAAGGCGCGGATCACGGGGTTGAAGCGCACGGCGCTGAGCG
>JAKORH010000013.1 GCA_029777935.1 Pseudomonadota bacterium | reverse complement strand
CTGATGTCGCCGATGTCGGCCGAGGCGACCGTCGTGCGCAACTACATCGACACGCTGGTCAACCTGCCGTGGAAGAAGAAGAGCAAGATCAACAACGATCTCGGCAACGCGCAGAAGGTGCTGGACGAGGACCACTACGGGCTGGACAAGGTCAAGGAGCGCATCGTCGAGTACCTCGCCGTGCAGCAGCGGGTCGATCGCCTGAAGGCGCCGATCCTGTGCCTAGTCGGGGCTCCGGGCGTGGGCAAGACCTCGCTCGGGCAGTCGATCGCGCGCGCGACCAACCGCAAGTTCGTCCGCATGTCGCTCGGCGGCGTGCGCGACGAGGCGGAGATCCGCGGCCACCGGCGCACCTATATCGGTTCGATGCCGGGCAAGATCCTGCAGAACCTGACCAAGGTCGGCGTGCGCAACCCGCTGTTCCTGCTCGACGAGGTCGACAAGATGGGCATGGATTTCCGCGGCGACCCGTCGTCGGCGCTGCTGGAGGTGCTCGACCCCGAGCAGAACCACACGTTCGTCGACCACTACGTCGAGGTCGACTACGACCTGTCGGACGTGATGTTCGTCGCGACCGCGAACACCATGAACATCCCGCCGCCGCTGCTGGACCGCATGGAGGTGATCCGGCTGTCCGGCTACACCGAGGATGAGAAGGCCAACATCGCGCTGCGCTACCTGCTGCCGAAGCAGATGAAGAACAACGGCGTGAAGAAGGACGAGCTCGATGTCTCGGAAGCCGCGGTGCGCGACATCATCCGCTACTACACGCGCGAGGCCGGCGTGCGCGCACTCGAGCGCGAGCTGTCGAAGATCTGCCGCAAGGTGGTCAAGAACGCGCTGCTGAAGAAGGACGGCGACGGCAAGGTCAAGGTCACGCCGCGCAACCTCGACAAGTTCCTCAGCGTGCGCCGCTACACGTTCGGCATGGCCGAGAAGGAGGCGCAGGTCGGGCAGGTCACGGGGCTGGCATGGACCGAGGTCGGCGGCGAGCTGCTGACCATCGAGGTGGCGCAGATGCCGGGCAAGGGCAACATCATCCGCACCGGATTGCTCGGCGACGTGATGAAGGAGTCGGTCGAAGCCGCGCGCTCGGTCGTGCGCAGCCGTGCGCGGCGCTTGGGCATCAAGGACGAGGTGTTCGAGAAGAGCGACATCCACATCCACCTGCCAGAGGGCGCCACGCCGAAGGACGGCCCGAGCGCGGGCATCGCGATGACGACCGCGTTCGTATCGACGCTCACCGGGATTCCGGTGCGGCCGGACGTGGCGATGACCGGCGAGATCACGCTGCGCGGCGAAGTGCTGGCGATCGGCGGATTGAAGGAGAAACTCCTCGCGGCGCACCGCGGCGGCATCAAGACCGTGCTGATCCCCGAGGAAAACGTCAAGGATCTCGCGGAGATACCGGACAACGTCAAGAACCGGCTCGAGATCGTCCCGGTCAAGTGGATCGACCGTGTGCTCGAAGTCGCCCTGCAGCGCCAGCCGGCGGCGTTGGCCGACGAAGAACCGGCAGCGGCGGCGGTCGCGCCGGCCGCGGGCGCGGCGGCGGGCGAGGTCGTCAAGCATTGATGCGTCATTGCGCGAACGCGCGGATTGCCTCCGCGCGCTTTCCTTTTTTGACGCATGCGCAGCAGCGCGCGCGATCGGCTTGACACTCCCAGTGGCGCGCGGTTGAATACATCGCTTCTGTGACGGACATCCGATCAGTGCGAATCGGCGCATGCCGAACAAAAAGCTGATAAAGGACGGCACGGCAACTCGCAACCCAACGAGGGGGCTTAAGTGAACAAGACAGAATTGATCGAGCACATCGCCAAGCAGGCAGACATCTCCAAGGCCGCTGCCGGGCGTGCGCTCGAAGCACTGGTCGGAGGCATTCGCGTCGCGCTGAAGAAAGGCAACTCGGTCACGCTGGTCGGTTTCGGTACGTTCATGGTCGGCAAGCGTGCCGCGCGCACCGGCCGCAATCCGCGCACCGGTGCGGCGATCAAGATCAAGGCCGCCAAGGTGCCGAAGTTCCGGCCCGGAAAAGACCTGAAGGATGCGGTAAACTGACGCCCTTCGCAGCGCCGGCCCTGACGGTTTCGATCTCGCGAACCAAGGGTGCTTAGCTCAGTTGGCAGAGCGGCGCCCTTACAAGGCGTAGGTCGGGAGTTCGAGCCTCTCAGCACCCACCAAACCGGCTGTCGGGGTCGATGCAGTCGTGCGACCGGGGAGTGGTAGTTCAGTTGGTTAGAATACCGGCCTGTCACGCCGGGGGTCGCGGGTTCGAGTCCCGTCCACTCCGCCAGCAAAGCAAGGCGAACGCGAGTTCGCCTTTTTTGTTGCCGCGTCCGCGGCGGCTACGCTAGGAACCTGTCGATAGGTTCTAAGGATCCTGACGATGTTCGATACCGTCCGCTCGCACCGCCGCTGGTTGATGATCTTCCTCACCTTGCTGGTGTTCCCGTCATTCGTGGTCACCGGCGTCTACAGCTGGAACCGCTTCGTCTCGGCCGACACCGCGGTGGCGAGCATTGGCGGCGAGAAGATCTCGCCGCAGCAATTCGACGCCGCGCAGCGCGAGCGCATGGACCAGATGCGGCAGGCGCTCGGCGCCAACTTCGATCCGAAGATGTTCGACACGCCGGCCACGCGTGCAGCAGTTCTCGATGCGCTGCTCGCCGAGCGCGCGCTGGCGCACGAGGCTGCGCGCGACGGCGTGACCATCAGCGAAGCGCGGGTGCGCGAGGTGATCGGCTCGGAGCCGGCGTTCCAGCAGGACGGCAAGTTCTCGTACGACCGCTACAAGACGCTGCTGGCGGCGCAGGGGATGAACGAGTTCGCGTTCGAGCAGCGCGTACGCGACGACCTGCTGCGGCAGACGCTGCTGCAGGCCGTCGGGCAGTCAGCGCTAGTGCCGAAGGTCGTGGTCGACCGCATCGACCGCATCGGCGAAGAGCAGCGCGAAGTGCGGCTGCTGCGGTTCAAGCCCGAGGACTACGCGGGCAAGGCGGCGGCGACCGACGAGCAGATCAAGGCTTATTACGAGGGGAACCGCGCGCAGTTCGAGATTCCGGAGAGCGTCAAGGCCGAGTACGTGGTGCTGACGCTCGATGAGGTGGCCGGCCAGGTCCCGGTAGCGGAGGCGGAGCTGAAGACGTACTACGAACAGAACCAGGCGCGCTTCGGTGAGCCCGAGCAGCGGCGCGCGAGCCACATCCTGATCACGTACGGCGACGCCGGCAACGCGAAGGACAAGGCAGGCGCCAGGAAGCTGGCCGAGGAACTGCTGGCGAAGGTGCGCGCAGATCCGAACTCGTTCGCGCAGCTGGCCAAGGAGTATTCGAAGGATCCGGGATCCGCTGCCAAGGGCGGCGACCTCGGCTTCTTCGGACGCGGCATGATGGTCAAGCCGTTCGAGGACGCTGCGTTCAAGCTGAAGGAAGGAGAAATCAGCGGCGTGGTCGAGTCCGACTTCGGCTTCCACATCATCCGCGTCACCGCGATCAAGCCGGCCAAGGTCAGGCCGTACGACGAGGTGCGCGCGGAGATCGAGCAGGAATACCGCCGCCAGAAGGCGCAGCAGAAGTTCGCCGAGACCGTCGAGCAGTTCACCAACGCCGTCTACGAGCAGTCCGACAGCCTGAAACCCATTGCCGACAAGCTGAAGCTCACGATCCGGACCGCGGACGGCATCACGCGCGCGGGACTGCCGGCCAGGCCCGGCCAGCCGCAGATCTTCACGCCGCGGGTGGTGCAGGCGCTGTTCTCCGACGACAGCGTGAACAAGAAGCGCAACACCCAGGCGATCGAGGTTGCGCCGAACACCTTCGTATCGGCACGTGTGGTCGAGCACCATGCCGCGGCGCTGCGCCCGTTGGCCGAGGTGCGTGATGCGATCAAGGCGCGTGTCGAGCGGCAGGAAGCGGCGCGCATGGCGCGCGCCGCTGCCGACGAGAAGCTGGCGGCACTGCGCCAGTCGCCGGGCGACGACGGGTTCGCGCCGCCGCAGACCGTGTCGCGCGCGCAGCCGCAGGGAATGCCGCCGGCCGCGCTGACCGCGATCATGCGCGTGCCGGCCGACAAGCTGCCGACCTTTGTCGAGGCCGAGCTCGACGGCGGCTCGACCGCGATCGTTCACGTGCTGAGCGCGAAGATGCCGCCGGCCGCCAATGCGCAGCAGCGCGAGGCGATCGCGCGCACCCTGCAGCAGCAGGCCGCCGCCGCCGACGATCGGAGCTACGTCGAAGCGCTGAAGGCGAAATTCAAGGCTGAAGTTCTGAAGTCGGACCTGCAGCCTGCCGCCGCAGGCGGCGAGGGCGGCAAGAACTGATCAGGTCGAGATTGCACGTGCGAGCTGTGCGAAGTCGTCGTCGCTGAGGCCGGCCGGCGCGATCACGGCGGCGTCGGCCGCGCGCGTGAAGTTGCGGCCGATGGACTTCAGGTACACGGGGTCGTAGTGCTCGCGCAGCAGGCGCTCGACGAGTTGCGGCCAGTCGCCGCGTTCGGCGAGCCGTTTCCAGTCGTCGACGCGTTCGCGACCGTGCAGCGGCGCCAGGCAGTCGAGCTGCCGCTGCAGCGTGTCGCGGTCCCGTTCCAGGTGCAGGTATTCGTCGCGCAGCAGCGCGATGCGCGCTTCGAACGGCACTTCCAGCCGCAGGCACGTTGAAGTGCGCATGCGTTCGATCAGCGCGTCGGGAACGCGCAGGTCGCCGACCTTGCGGCTTTCCGATTCGACGAACACCGGGCGCTGCGCATCGAAGCCGCGCAGCTGCCACCAGATACGCGTCTCGAACTGCTTCTGCGAGGGTTGCGGCCGCAGCGGCAGCCCGCCGAGCACGGAACCGCGATGCTGCGCGAGGTCTTCGAGGTCGAGCACCTGCGCGCCGACGCGCGCCAGGGCGCGCAGCAGGCGGCTCTTGCCGCTGCCGGTGGTGCCGCAGATCACGCGGTACTCGACGCGCGCCGGCAGCTCGGCCAGCGCCTGCACCACCGCGCGCCGATAGGCGCGATAGCCGCCCTCGAGCTGGCGTGCATGCCAGCCCACGCGCGCCAGCACGTGCGTCATCGCGCCGCTGCGCTGCCCGCCGCGCCAGCAGTACACGAGCGGTTTCCAGTCGCGCGGCTTGTCGGCGAAAACTGTCTCCAGGTGGTGCGCGATGTTGCGCGCGACCAGCGCCGCGCCGTGCCGGCGCGCCGCGAACGGCGACTGCCGCTTGTACTGCGTGCCGACCAGCGCGCGCTGTTCGTCGTCAAGCACCGGGCAATTGAGCGCGCCGGGAATGCGGTCCTCGGCGAATTCCGACTCACTGCGCACGTCGATCACCGCGTCGAAGTGCTCGAGCCGCGCGAGCGCCTCGGCGCATGCGATCACGTACCGGTCCATGTCAATGCAGCAGCAGCCGCAGCTTCGGCCACACCGTCGCGAGCAGCAGCGGCTGCGCTCGTTCGTTGGGGTGGATGCGGTCGGGCTGGAAATAGTCGAGCCGGGCTGCGAATCCGTCGAACAGGAACGGCACCAGCGCCGCCTTTTCCTCGCGCGCGACTTCCGCGAAAGTCGCCGCGAAGCGGCGCGCGTAGTCGGGCCCGTAGTTGGGCGGCAACCGCATGCCGATCAGCAGCACGTGCGCACCGTGCGCGCGGCACATTGCCGCCATCGCGCGCAGGTTGCCGTGCATTTCCGCGATCGGCAGCCCGCGCAGGCCGTCGTTGGCACCCAGTTCGATCACGACGACGGCGGGGCGATGCTGCGCGAGCAGCGCCGGCAGCCGAGTGCGACCGCCGCTCGTGGTTTCGCCGCTGATGCTCGCGTTCACGAGGCTATACTTGCGCGCGCCTGTCGCCTGCGCGGCGAGCTGATCGGCCAGCAGCTTGACCCAGCCGGTGTCGCGCGGCAGGCCGTATTCGGCCGACAGGCTGTCGCCGACGACCAGGATCGTCGCAGGCGCGATGGCCCGGGGCGCGCCGGCCGCGGTCGCGCAGCACAGCACTGCCGCGATCGCGAGGATCGCGCGCGACACAGCGGCACTCCATCGATTCATACGGGGAATTCTGCGGGATGCAGACCGGAACTGACGCGCTCGCCGCCCGCGGGCTGACGAAGATCGTGCAGGACGCCACCGGCAGCCTGACGATCCTGGATGATATCAACCTGACGATCGCGGCCGGCGAGACGGTCGCGATCCTCGGCGCGTCGGGCTCGGGCAAATCGACGCTGCTCGGGCTGCTGGCGGGGCTCGACGTGCCCACGCGCGGCAGCGTGCATCTGTACGAGGCGGATCTGTTCGCTCTCGACGAGGACCAGCGCGCGCGCATGCGCGGCGAGAAGATCGGTTTCGTGTTCCAGTCGTTCCAGTTGCTGCCGCATCTGACCGCGCTGGAAAACGTGCTGCTGCCGCTCGAGCTGTCGGGTCGTTCGCCCGACGGCGTCGATCCGCTCGACAGCGCGAAGGCCTTGCTCTCGCGCGTCGGCCTGGCCGAGCGCCTGTCGCACTATCCGAAGCATCTTTCGGGCGGGGAGCAGCAGCGCGTGGCGCTCGCGCGCGCGTTTGTCAGCCGCCCGCCGCTGCTTCTGGCGGACGAGCCGACCGGCAGTCTCGACGCGCGCACCGGCGAGGCGTTGATCGACCTGATGTTCGAACTGAACCGCGAGCGCCGCTCGACGCTGGTGCTGGTCACGCACGATGCGGACATTGCGGCGCGCTGCGATCGGCGCATCGAACTGGCCGCGGGAAGGATCCGCTCCGACAGCGCGTCAGGTTCGGCGTAGCCCCGACAGGATCCGCGCCGCGCGTGGCGCGATGTCTCCGGCGACGAGTCCCACGTCGTCGCCGAATTCGTCGGCGGCGGCGCCGTGCAGCCAGGTGGCGGCGCACGCCGCGACCTCGGCTGCGCCACCCTGCGCCATCAGCGCGCCGATCATTCCGGCCAGCGCATCGCCGGTGCCCGCGGTGGCCAGCGCGGGCGAACCGGTCGGATTGATCCAGTAGCGCCCGTCTGCCTGCGCGATCACCGTGCCCGCGCCCTTCAGCACCACGATCGAGGCCAGCGTGGCCGCGAGTTCGCGCGCAGCCGTGACGCGGTCGCCCTGCACGGCGCGCGCGGCGCGACCGAGCAGGCGCGCGGCCTCGAGCGGATGCGGCGTCAGCACGCGCGCGGCGCGATGCTGACGCAGACTCTCACGCAATGTTCCGTCGGCGGCTACCAGGTTCAGCGCGTCGGCGTCGATCGCCAGCGGAGCGGGCTGCAGCAGCGCGAAGCGCAGGGCCGCCTTCGCGCCTTCGTCGGCGCCGAGTCCGCAGCCGATCACGATCGCGTCGACCGGAGTCGCGTCGGCGCCGCGGCGGAACATCAGCTCCGGCTGCACCGGGTCGAGCCGCAGGTCGGGTGCGCCGATGCAATCGACGTAGACGCGTCCCGCGCCCAGCCGCAGCGCCGCGCGCGCCGCGATCAGCGCGGCGCCCACCATGCCGACGTGCCCGCCGACGACGAGCGCATTGCCGTACGTGCCCTTGTGCGTATTGCGCGCGCGCGGCGCCAGCACCGGCGCGAAGTCCGCGGGCTCGACCAGCGCGCCCTCCGACGGCGCGCGAGGAATGCCAAGCCCGTCGACGCTGACGCGGCCGGCAGCATCGGCGCCGTCGTGGGTGTAGAGGCCCGGCTTGGCGCCGAGAAAGGTCACCGTCTCGCTCGCGTGCACGCCGGGCACATCGCCGACCCAGGCGCCGCGATCGGCGTCGAGTCCGCTCGGCACGTCGAGGGCGACCACGCGCGTGCGCTGCGCCGTCATCCAGCGCGCGGCGCCGAGGTACGCGCCCGTGAGCGGGCGCGCCAGGCCGATGCCGAACATCGCATCGACGATCACGCCGCAGTGCGTGTCGGTCGGCAGCGCGGCCAGGCACGTGCCTCCCGCGGCGCGCCAGCGCATCTCGGCCGCCCGCGCATCGTCGGTCGTCGGTGCGGCCAGTGCGACGACGGTCACCCGATCGCCGAGCGCGGCGAGTTCCGCTGCGCAGACGTAGCCGTCGCCGCCGTTGTTGCCCGGGCCGCAGACGATCAGCACTTCGGCATCGGACCGGCGCGCGTGGATCAGCTTCGCCGCGGCCGTGCCCGCGCGGAGCATCAGCTCGCCCGCGGGAAGTGCGGCCTGCGCCGCGGTCTCGATCCGCCGCAGCTCGGCGACGGTGTAAAGCGGCGTGCCCATGCCGCGCATGCTACCCGGAGCGGCGCCGGTAGCGTTCGAGCGTCAGCCCTTCGAGGTCGATCTGCGGCGTGCGGCCGGCGACGAGGTCGGCGACCACGCGCGCCGATCCGCATGCCATCGCCCAGCCGGTCGAGCCGTGCCCGACGTTCAGGTGCAGGTTCGCGATCTTCGTCGGGCCGAGCACGGGTGGGCCATCAGGCAGCATCGGCCGCGCTCCGACCCAGAATTGCGCCTGGTTGTAGGCGGCCGCGCCTGGGAACCAGTCGCGCGCTACGCGCAGCAGCGTGCCGAGCGCCGCGTCGCGCAGCACGAGCCTGCGCGATCCGATCTCGGCCGTGCCGGCGATGCGCAGCCGGTTGCCCATGCGCGTGACCGCGACCTTGTACGTCTCGTCCATCAGCGACATCATCGGCGCGCGCTCGGGACGCGTGATCGCGGCGGTGGCCGAGTAACCCTTGACCGGATACAGCGGCAGCCGGATGCCGAGCGGACGCAGCAACCGCGCGGAGTCGACACCTGCGGCGACCACGACCGCGTCGGTCGCGAGCGCGCTGCCGTCGACGCGCACGTGCGCGATCCGGCTGCCCTCGACGTCCAGCGCGTCGACCGCCGTGTCGAGCCGGAACTGCACGCCGTGCTCGGCGCAGATGTCCTTCAGCCGCTTGGCGAAATACGCGCAGTTGCCGGTTTCGTCGTCGGGCAGATGCAGCCCGCCCGCGAGCGGCGTACCCTCGACCAGCGCCGGCTCGACCCGACGGCACTGCTCGGCGGACAGCAGCACGTGCGGCACGCCGGCCTCCTTCAGCAGCGCGCGTGCCGGCGCGGTGCGCTCCAGTTCGGCCTGCGTCCGGTACAGCTGCAGATAGCCTTGCGCCTGCTCGTAGTCGATGCCGTGCCGCTGCCGCAGCGCGTGCAGGCAGTCGCGGCTGTAGAACGCCAGCCGTTGCATGCGCGCCTTGTTGCGGCGGAACCGCTCGAGCCGGCACTCGGACAGGAAACGCGCCAGCCAGCGCCATTGCGCGAGATCGAAACGCGGCCGCAGCACCACCGCGGACTCGCGCGCGAACAGGTTCACCAGCACCTTGGACGGCATCCCCGGCTGCGCCCAGGGGGCAATGTAACCGGGCGCGATCACGCCGGCGTTGGCGAAGCTCGTCTCCTGCGCCACGCCCGAATTGCGCTCGACGACAGTGACTTCCAAGCCCTGCTGCCGCAGGTAATAGGCGGAAGTGACGCCGATGATGCCGGCGCCGATCACGGCGACGTGCATCGACTCACAATTTCATTCGGCTTGGCAGGAACGTGATCAGCTCAGGAAACAGGTAGATCAGCGCAACGGCAAGAACCATCAGGAAGAAGAACGGCAGCGCGACGCGCGCGATGTACCAGATCTCGCGCTGGGTCATCCCCTGCAGCACGAACAGGTTGAAGCCCACCGGCGGCGTGATCTGCGCCATCTCGACCACCAGCACGATGAAGATGCCGAACCAGATCAGGTCGATGCCGGCGGCGGTCACGGTCGGCAGCAGCACGCCCATCGTCAGCACGACCATCGAGATGCCGTCGATGAAGCAGCCGAGCAGGATGTAGAACAGCGACAGCGCGACGATCAGCCAGGCCTGCGACAGCCCGAGCGATGCGATGAACTCGGCCAGGTGCCGCGGCAAACCGAGGTAACCCATGCTGAGCGTCAGGAACGACGCGCCCGACAGGATCAGCGCAATCATGCAGTACAGCCTTGTCGCGCCCATCAGCGACTGCACGAAGGTCTGCCGGTTCAGCGATCCCTGTACGAGCGACAGCAGCAACGACCCGACCACCCCGACTGCCGCCGCCTCCGTCGCGGTCGCGATGCCGGCGTAGATCGAGCCGAGCACTGCCGCAATCAGCAGCACCACGGGAATCAGGTGGCGCGACTCGTGCAGCTTCTGCGCCAGCGTCAGCCGCACCTCGGGCGCAGGCACCTGGTCCGGGTTCAGCAGCGCCCACACGACGAGGAACCCGCTGAACAGGCTCGCCAGCATGATTCCGGGGATCACGCCGGCGATGAAGAGCTTGGCGATCGACACGTCCGCCGCCACGCCGTACACGATCATGATGATCGACGGCGGAATCAGCAGGCCCAGTGTGCCGGAGCCGGCCAGCGAGCCGATCACGCGGTCGTCGGGATAGCCGCGCTTCGAAAGTTCCGGCAGCGTCATCTTGCCGATCGTCGCGCAGGTCGCGGCCGACGAGCCCGACACCGCGGCGAAGATCGCGCAGCCGATCACGTTCGTGTGCAGCAGGCGACCCGGAATCCCGTTCACCCACGGCGCCAGCCCGCGGAACATGCTTTCCGACAGCTTGGTGCGGAACAGGATCTCGCCCATCCAGATGAACAGCGGCAGAGCGGTCAGTGTCCAACTCGACGCCGAACCCCAGATCGTCACTGCCATCGCGTCGCCGGCCGGGCGCGTGGAGAAGATCTGCATGCCGATCCACGCCACGCCTGCCAGCGTAAGTCCGATCCACACCCCGCTGCCGAGCAGCGCGAACAGCGCCACGACCAGCAGCGCGGTGACGGTGAAGTCACTCATTGTGGAGCGCCTCGTCGCTCTCCATCACGCGCCGCTTGCCACGCAGCTCGAGCACCCATTCGTCGACGAACGCAATCAGCAGGATCACGGTGCCGAGAGCCATCGTGATCTGCGGGATCCACAACGGCGTGGCGTCGTTGCCGGTCGAGACGTCGTTGAACGCGTAGGACTGGTACGCCAGCCGCACCGAGAACCAAGCGAACAGCGCCGCCAGCAGCACCGCGGCCGTCAATGCCCACAGCTCCAGCGCATGCCGGCCGCGGCCGTGCAGCGCGTTCAGCAGCAGCGTGACGCGGATGTGCTCGTTCCTCTTGAGCGTGTGCGCCAGCGCGAGGAAGCCCGCGCCCGCCATGCAGTAGCCCGCGTAGGCGTCCGTGCCGCGAACGTAGACGTCGAGCATCCGGCCGACCACCGATGTCAGCACCATCGCCAGCACGCCGATCATCAGAAGGCCCGCGAGCCACGCGGCGGCGTCGTACATCAGATCCAGAAATCTGCGCATCGGGTGGCGGCGCAAATCAGCGTCAGGCCGTCACTTCTTGCGGTAGGCGTCGACCAGCGCCGCGCCCTCGGGGCCGGCCTTCTTCAGCCACTCCTGCAGCATCACGTCGCCGACCTTCTTCAGATCCGCCTTGAGCTGCGGCGAGGGCGGCAGGATGTTCATGCCGTTCTTCTTCAGAAGCTCG
Source organism: Pseudomonadota bacterium (assembly GCA_029777935.1). The sequence continues at coordinate 25,522 of JAKORH010000013.1, read as the reverse complement.
ATGTACTCGGTATTCTTGCGCTTCGACAGCTCCCAGCCGCGCTTCTCGGCCTCGGCGGCAGCCTTCAGCACTCCCTCCTGACTCGCCTTGTCGAGCGCGTCGAACGCCTTCTTGTTCATGAGCACCGCGTTCTTCGGCAGCCAGGCCTGCGTGTCGTACCAGTATTTGAGGTACTCGAAGGTCTTGGTGTCGTAGCCGGTCGAGCCCGACGACATGTAGCTTTCGATCACGCCGGTGGCCATCGCCTGAGACAGTTCTGCTGCCTGCACGGTGACCGGCTGCGCGCCGAGCAGTTCGGCAATGCGCGCGGTCGACGGGCTGTACGCGCGCCACTTGATCGCCTTCAGATCGGCGGCCGAGTTCAGCGGCTTCTTCGAATAGATGCCCTGCGGCGGCCACGGCACCGTGTACAGCAGCATCATGCCGTCGGCGGCCAGTCTCTTCTCGAGGTACGGCTTCTGCGTCTGGTACAGCTTCCACGCCTCGTCGTAGCTGTCGGCGAAGAACGGCAGGCCGTCGACGCCCCAGATCGGCCACTCGTTCTCGAAGTTCACCATCAGGATCTCGCCGAGCTGCGCCTGGCCGCCCTGCACGGCGCGCTTGATCTCGTTGGCCTTGAACAGCGATGCGTTCGCGTGCACGGTGATCTTCAGCTTGCCGCCGCTTGCCTTGTCCACGTCGCCGGCGAACTGAACGAGGTTCTCGGTGTGGAAGTTGCTGGCCGGGTACGCGGCCGGCAGATCCCATTTGGTCTGTGCGTAGGCGGAAGCCGTGGTCGCGGCGAGCGCGGCGGCTAACAGGTGAAGCGGCTTCATGTGGTCTGGCTCCTGGTCAACTGGATGGCGGGCGCAAGTGTAGAGCCGTTCCAGGCGCCGAGGCCGCGAAACGAATAGCATCACGGCCGCTTCCGTCCCACCTCGATGCCGACCGAACCGTTCCTGGGCCTGCTGATGCTGGAAACGCACTTCCCGCGGCCGCCGGGCGACGTCGGTCATCCGCGGACGTTCGCGTTTCCGGTGCGCCGGGTCGTGGTCGGGCGCGCCACGCCGCAGCGCGTGGTGCGCGACTCGGCCCAGGGACTGGTGCCCGCGTTCATCTCAGCCGCCCAGGAACTGGTCGCACAGGGTGCCGCCGCGATCGGAACCAGTTGCGGCTTCCTCGGCCTGCACCAGCAGCGCTTCGCCGCGGGGCTCCCGGTGCCCGTGGCGACCTCGAGCCTGCTGCAGTGCGCCTGGCTCGCAGCGTTGCTGCCGGACCGGCAGCGCGCAGGCATCGTGACGATCGACGCGGCCGCACTGACGCCGGAGCACCTCGGCGCGTGCGGCGTGCCGGACGACGCGCCGATCGAGGGCGTCGATCCCGGCGGCGAGCTCGCCACGCGCCTGCTGAACGACGAGCCGGAACTCGATTGCGCGCGTGCCGAGGCCGAAGTCGTCGCCGCCGCGCAGCGACTGCTCGAACGCCATCCGGAGGTCGGCGCGATCGTGCTCGAATGCACCAACATGCCGCCGTACGCGGCGGCCGTCGCGCGCGCCACGGGCCGGCCCGTCTACGATGTCGTCACCTTGCTGGAATGGGTCTGGCGCGGCGTTGCTCGCAGAAGCGAAGGGAGGACGTAGACGATGGCACGCTGGCAGTTCTGGATCGATCGCGGCGGCACCTTCACCGACGTCGTCGCGCGGCGGCCGGACGGAAAGCTCGTCACCCACAAGCTGCTGTCGGAGAACCCAGAGCAGTATCGCGACGCCGCGATCGCCGGCATCCGGCATCTGCTCGGCGTTCCGCGGGACGAGCCGATTCCGGTCGAGAGCATCGACGCGGTGAAGATGGGCACCACGGTCGCGACCAACGCGCTGCTCGAGCGAAAGGGCGAGCAGACGGTACTGGTCACGACCTCCGGCTTCCGCGACGCGCTGCGGATCGCCTACCAGAACCGGCCGCGCATCTTCGACCGCCACATCGTGCTGCCGGAGCTGCTGTACGCGCGCGTGATCGAGGCGGCCGAGCGCATCGGCGCGCACGGCGACGTGATGCAGCCTCTCGACGAGGCTCAGGCGGAGCGGGAACTGAAAGCCGCGTTCGACGCCGGCTTCCGCTCGTGCGCGATCGTGCTGATGCACGGCTACCGCTACCCGCGGCACGAGCAGCGCATCGCTGCCATCGCGCGCGCCCTCGGCTTTCCGCAGGTGTCGGTGTCGCATGAGGTCAGCCCGCTGATGAAGCTGGTCGCGCGCGGCGACACGACGGTGGTCGATGCGTACCTGTCGCCGATCCTGCGCCGCTATGTCGCGCAGGTCGCCGCCGATCTGCCGGGCACGCGGCTGCTGTTCATGCAGAGCAACGGCGGGCTCACCGACGCGCATCGCTTCCAGGGCAAGGACGCCATCCTGTCCGGCCCCGCGGGCGGCATCGTCGGCATGGTGCGCACCAGCCGCGCGGCCGGCTTCGAGCAGGTGATCGGCTTCGACATGGGCGGCACGTCGACCGACGTGTCGCACTACGCGGGAGAATACGAGCGCGCGTTCGAGACGCTGGTCGCCGGCGTAAGGATGCGCGCGCCGATGATGAGCATCCACACCGTCGCGGCCGGCGGAGGCTCGATCCTGCACTTCGACGGCAGCCGGCTGCGCGTCGGTCCCGATTCGGCCGGCGCCAACCCGGGCCCGGCATGCTACCGGCGCGGCGGCCCGCTCGCCGTGACGGACGCCAACGTGATGCTCGGCCGCGTCCAGCCTGCCTACTTCCCGCACGTGTTCGGCCCGCACGCCGACCAGCCGCTCGACCGCGACATCGTGGTGCGCAAGTTCTCGGAACTCGCGGCCGAGATCGAACGGTCGACCGGACAGAAGAAGACGGCCGAGCAGGTCGCCGCCGGGTTCATCGACATCGCGGTCGGCAACATGGCCGAGGCGATCAAGCGCATCTCGGTACAGCGCGGCCACGACGTGACGAAATACACGCTGGCCGTGTTCGGCGGCGCCGGCGGCCAGCACGCGTGCGCCGTCGCCGATCAGCTCGCGATGACATCGATCTTCGCGCACCCGCTGGCCGGGGTGCTGTCGGCGTATGGCATGGGGCTGGCGGATCAGACCGCGATGCGCGAGACCGCCGTGGAACAGAAACTCGCGCCGGAGGCGATGCCGGCGATCGAGGCGACGCTGGCGAACCTGGAAGCTTCCGCCACCGGGGAGTTGCTGAATCAGGGGGTGGAGCGCGAGCGGATCGCGTGCGTGAAGCGCGCGCACCTGCGCTACGAGGGCACCGACTCGGCGCTGGTCGTCGGCTACGGCACGCTCGACGCGATGCGGGCGCGGTTCGACGCCGCGTATGCGCAGCGCTATTCGTTCCTGATGCCCGATCGCGCACTGATCGTCGAGGCGATGTCGGTCGAGGCATTCGGCGCCGGAGAAAGCGGCACCGAACAGCCGATCGACGCCGCGCCGCGGGGCGGCCCGCTGCGCGCGGCCGCCACGGTGCGCGCGCATTTCGACGGTGCATGGCACGACACGCCGCTGTACGTGCGCGCCGACACGCGTCCCGGCGACGCGATCGACGGTCCGGCGATCATCGCCGAGGCCAACGCGACGACGGTGGTCGAGCCCGGCTGGCGCGCCGAGATCACGCCACTCGACCACGTGGTGATGAAGCGTGTCAAGGCACGGCCGAAGCGCACCGCGATCGGCACGCAGGTCGACCCGGTGCTGCTGGAGATCTTCAACAACCTGTTCATGTCGATCGCCGAGCAGATGGGGCTGCGGCTGCAGAACACCGCGTACTCGGTCAACATCAAGGAGCGGCTCGACTTCTCCTGCGCGCTGTTCGACGGCGAGGGGAACCTGATCGCCAATGCGCCGCACATGCCGGTGCACCTGGGCTCGATGAGCGAGTCGATCAAGACGGTGATGCGCGAGAACGCCGGGAAGATGAAGCCCGGCGACGCCTATGTCGTCAACGACCCGTACAACGGCGGCACGCACCTGCCGGATGTCACGGTGATCACGCCCGTGTTCGACCGCGCCGGACGCGAGATCCTGTTCTACGTCGGCTCGCGTGGGCACCACGCCGACATCGGCGGCATCACGCCGGGTTCGATGCCGCCGTTCTCCACGCACCTCGACGAAGAAGGCGTGCTCTTCACGAACTTCAAGCTCGTGGAGGGGCAGGGTGTGGATCGCCCCGGCCGGTTGCGCGAGGCCGAATGCCGCGCGGTGCTCGCCAGCGGCAAGCACCCGGCGCGCAACCCCGAGCAGAACATCGGCGACCTGAACGCCCAGATCGCCGCCAACGAAAAGGGCCGCGAGGAGTTGCTGCGGATGGTCGACCAGTTCGGCCTGCCCGTGGTGCAGGCGTACATGAAGCACGTGCAGGACAACGCCGAGGAATCGGTGCGGCGAGTGATCACCGTGCTGCGCGACGGCGAGTTCGAGTACACGCTCGACAACGGCGCCTGCATCCGGGTGGCGATCCGCGTGGACCGCGCGGCGCGCTCGGCGGTGATCGACTTCACCGGTACGTCGCCGCAGCTGCCGAACAACTTCAACGCGCCGTCGAGCATCAGCGTGGCCGCGGTGCTGTACGTGTTCCGCACGCTGGTCGACGACGAGATTCCGCTGAACGCGGGGTGCCTGAAGCCGCTGGCGATCGTGATTCCCGAGGGCTCGATGCTGGCGCCGCGCTATCCGGCCGCTGTGGTCGCGGGCAACGTGGAAACCTCGACCTGCATCACCAACGCGCTGTTCGGCGCGCTCGGCGTGCTGGCCTCGTCGCAGGGCACGATGAACAATTTCACCTTCGGCAACGCGCGCCATCAGTACTACGAGACGATCTCGGGCGGGTCGGGCGCGGGCATCGCTGATCTGGCCGCGGGCGCCGCGTCGAGCGCAGGCTTCGACGGCACCGATGTCGTGCAGACTCACATGACCAACTCGCGCCTGACGGATCCGGAGGTGCTGGAGTTCCGCTTCCCGGTACGGCTCGAACGCTACGAGATCCGGCGTGGCTCGGGTGGTCGCGGCCGATGGCACGGTGGCGACGGCGGGCGGCGGCGCGTCCGGTTCCTCGAAGCGATGACCGCGTCGATCCTGTCCAACAGCCGCGCCGTGCCGCCGTTCGGGCTGGCGGGCGGAGAGCCTGGTGCGGCGGGCCGCAACTGGGTCGAGCGCACCGACGGCACGATCGAGGAACTGCCGCACATCGGCAGCCGCGAGATGAATCACGGCGACGTGTTCGTGATCGAAACTCCGGGCGGTGGGGGCTTCGGCAAGCCTTCCGGCTGACGTCGCCCCGGCGAAGGGCGGGGCTCAATTTCCTTCGAGCGCTGCAAATTGGGCCCCGCCCTTCGCCGGGGCGACGAATTGGCGTGAACTGACACCCCATTTCCCCGCATTCAGCGCGCGCCGGAGCCGACACAATCACCACGGACGACTTCTCGGGGCCGCAGGTGAACGCGCCGGAACACATCGAGCTCTCCAGCCACAGCATTCTCGGCAACCTCGCGATCTGCTATGCGCCGCTGATCGACAAGCATCGCAAGGCGATCGGCACGCGGCTGACCATGCTGTCGATGCGGGGTGTGGACAAGCTTCCGGTCGGGGACGTGCTGATCGCCGTGAACGACATCTGGCCCGAGGCCTCGGCGCCGGTGCTCGTCGCCCCGCTGGACGCGGACTTCGACGCCACCGCGCACGACTGGGACCCGCCGAAGAACGCCGTGCTCGAGATCGCCGGTGCCATGCTGCGCGATCCGGCGGCGCAGTCCTTGACGCAGGAGATGTTCCGCGACGGCAAGCGGCTCGCGCTGCGGGGCCGTTCCGACGTCGCGCTGCCGCCGGCGCTGCTCGCGTGCTTCGAGTACGCGCTGATCCACATCAGCGAGGACCGGCGCGTGAATCCCGACGGCACGCCGATGGCCGCGCCCGCGAGCGCCCCGCGCCGGCTGCCGTTCATCATCACCGGCGTGCAGACGGTCGCCGACGTCGACGCGGCGTTCACCCGTGGTGCGGTGGCGAGCGTGGGCTGGCCGCTTGACGACGCGCAGCACCGAGAGTCCAAGCCGCTGCAGCCGGGGCAGGCCACCGTGCTCGAGCTGCTGCGGCTGGTCCGCGACGATGCGCCGATCGTCAAGATCGAAGAGGTGCTGAAGCGCGACCCGGCGATCGCCTTCAAGCTGCTGCGGCTGGTGAATTCGGCGGCTTTCGGGCTGCCGGTGCAGATCAAGTCGTTCCAGCACGCGGTGATGATGCTGGGCTACAAGAAGATGATGCGCTGGCTGTCGCTGCTGCTCGCCACCGCGTCGAAGGACGCCAACACCTTCCCGCTGATGCACGCGTCGATCCGGCGCGGGCTGTTTCTCGAATACGTCGGCGGCCCCGGGGCCGACACGGAAACGCGGGATGAACTGTTCATTGCCGGCGCGTTCTCGCTGCTCGACCGCATCGTCGGCGCGCCGTTCGACCAGTTGCTCGAACTGATCGCGCTGCCGGAGAACGTGGTCGACGCCATTTCGCGCCGTGCAGGCCCGCATGCCGACTACCTGGCAATCATCGAGTCGATCGAGCGCGCCGATCCGATCGGTCTCGGCAAGCACCTCGATGCGCTGGCGCTTCCGGTGGCGACCTGCAACGAGTCGCTGCTGCGCGCGCTCGCCGCCGCGAATACGCTCGACTCGGAAATCTGAGAAGGCCGTCGGGCGTCGGGCGCCACGCGATGTCAGGAGGCGGGCAACCAGTCCGCCGCAACGTCACTAAATTCCCGCTTGCGCGGCAATGACGTGACGCCCGACGCCAACGCCCGACGCCCGACGCATCCAGTACCTATAATCCCGCCGCGCTCCCGCCTCGCACTCCTTCCCATCGCGGAGCGCGAGCCTCCGCATGCCATCCACCGACACCTTTCTCGCGCTCGAAGGCCCGCGCGCGCTGTCCGCATTTCGCGCCGCGCGGCTGCTGGCGCGTATCCGCGCGATCGAACCCGACGCGGCGGAGATCCGCGCGCGCCACGTGCACTTCGTGCACTGCGCCGGCGGTCTGAAGAGGGACGACCGCGCGCGGCTCGAAGGACTGCTCGCCTATGGCGAAGCGCCGGACACCGATCCGCGCGGCGGCGCGCAATGGCTGGTCGTGCCGCGCATCGGCACGATTTCGCCGTGGGCCAGCAAGGCGAGCGACATCGCCCGCAACTGCGGCCTGTCGAACGTGCTGAGGATCGAGCGCGGCACGCTGTACACGCTGGTGATGAAGAACGGACTGTTCGGGCCGAAGATGCTCGACGACGACTCGCACGCGCGCATCGCCGCGCTGTTGCACGACCGGATGACCGAGAGCGTGCTCGCGGCCGACGCCGATCCGGCGCGGCTCTTTCGCGAGTTGCCCGGCAAGCCGCTGGCGCGCGTGCCGGTGCTGGCGCAGGGGCGCACGGCGCTCGCGCGATCCAACCGCGACATGGGGCTGGCGCTGTCGGACGACGAGATCGGCTACCTGCTCGATGCGTACAGGAAGCTCGGGCGCGACCCGACCGACGTCGAACTGATGATGTTCGCGCAGGCGAACTCCGAACACTGCCGGCACAAGATCTTCGACGCGAACTGGACTGTCGACGGGCAGAAGAAGGACGCGTCGCTGTTCGCGCTGATCCGTGCCACGCACGCGGCGGCGCCGCAGGGCACGGTCGTGGCCTACAGCGACAACGCGGCGGTGCTCGAAGGGCGCTTGGCGCGCCGCTTCCATCCGCGCAGCAACCATCCGCACGGCGCGGTCGGCACCGAATACGGCGCGCGCGACGAACTGACGCACACGGTGTTCAAGGTCGAGACGCACAACCACCCGACCGCGATCTCGCCGTTTCCCGGCGCGGCGACCGGCGCCGGCGGCGAGATCCGCGACGAGGGCGCGACCGGCCGGGGCGCGAAGCCGAAGGCGGGGCTGTGCGGATTCAGCGTGTCGCACCTGCGCCTGCCCGATGCGCGACGCACGTGGGAAACCGATCGCGACGTGACCGGAGGCGCGCCGACGGAGACCGACCACGGTTACCCGGCGCGCATTGCCGACGCGCTCGCGATCATGATCGAAGGCCCGATCGGCGCGGCGTCGTTCAACAATGAATTTGGCCGCCCGAATCTGCTCGGCTACTTCCGCGCTTTCGAGGCCAACGTAGCGGGGCGCCGCTACGGATACCACAAGCCGATCATGATCGCCGGCGGCATCGGCAACATCCGCGCCGACCAGGCGAACAAGCGCGGCTTGGCCGAAGGCACGCTGCTGATCCAGCTCGGCGGGCCCGGCATGCGCATCGGCCTCGGGGGCGGTGCGGCATCGAGCATGGGCGCAGGCGCGAACACCGAACAGCTCGACTTCGATTCAGTGCAGCGCGGCAACGCCGAGATCCAGCGCCGCGCGCAGGAAGTCATCGACCGCTGCTGGGCGCTGGGCGACGGCAACCCGATCCTGTCGATCCACGACGTCGGTGCGGGCGGGTTGTCCAACGCGCTGCCGGAACTGGCGGACAGCGCGAAGCAGGGCGCGCGCATCGAGCTGGCGGAGATCCCGGTCGAGGAAAGCGGCATGAGCCCGCTGGAGATCTGGTGCAACGAGGCGCAGGAGCGCTATGCGCTGGCGATCGCGCCCGAGGCGCTGCCGGCGTTCGACTGGCTGTGCAAGCGCGAGCGTTGCCCGTACGCGGTGGTCGGCACGATCAAAAGTGACGGCAATCTGGTCGTCGCGCGCGACGGCGAGGCCGCGGTCGACATGCCGATGAGCGTTCTGTTCGGCAAGCCGCCGAAGTTGCACCGGACGGTCGAGCACGTCGCCCGCACGCTGCCGGCGATCGACGTGGTCGGGTTGAACCTCGAGCAGGTCGCGCTCGACGTGTTGCGGCATCCGACGGTGGCGAGCAAGAGCTTTCTTGTCACCATCGGCGACCGCAGCGTCGGCGGGCTGAACTGTCGCGATCCGATGGTCGGGCCGTGGCAGGTTCCGGTGGCCGACTGCGCGGTCACGCTGCTCGACTTCGAAGGGTATGCGGGCGAAGCGATCGCGATGGGTGAGCGCACGCCGCTGGCGATCATCGACGCGGCGGCCTCGGCGCGCATGGCGATCGGCGAGGCGCTGACCAACATCGCGTCCGCCGGCGTCGAGCTGCCGCGCGTGAAGCTGTCGGCCAACTGGATGGCAGCGTGCGGCCTGCCGGGCGAGGATGCGCTGCTGTACGACGCCGTCGCCGCGGCGAGCGACCTGTGCCGCCAGCTCGGCATCAGCATTCCGGTCGGCAAGGATTCGTTGTCGATGAAGACCGCGTGGCGCGACGGCAGGCAGGACAAGGTCGTCGCGGCGCCGGTGTCGCTGATCGTTTCCGCGGCCTCGCCGGTCGACGATGTGCGGCGCTCGCTGACGCCGCAGCTGCGGACCGACCGCGGCGACACCGTGCTGATCCTGATCGATCTGGCGGCGGGGAAGATGCGGCTCGGCGGCTCGATGCTGGCGCAGGTGACGCAGCAGATCGGCGACTGCGCGCCGGATCTGGACGATCCCGATCGGCTCGCGGCCGCGCTGCGCGCGCTTCGCACGCTCGCGCGCGACGGTCTGGTGCTCGCGTACCACGACCGCAGCGACGGCGGGCTGTTCGCGACCGCATGCGAGATGGCATTTGCCGGCCATTGCGGCGTGACGCTGAACATCGACGTGCTGGCGATGGACCCGAACGCGACGGACTGGGGCGACTACAAGATCCGGCCCGAGCAGGTCGCGGTCCGCCGCGCCGAACTCGCGCTCTCGGTGCTGTTCAACGAGGAACTCGGCCTGGTGCTGCAGGTCCGCGACGCCGACAAGGCCTGGGCGATGAAGGTGCTGCGCGCCGAGGGCCTGGGTGCGATCTCGCACATCGTCGGCAAGCCGAACGCGCGCGACGTGATCGACGTGTGGAACGACGCCAGGGCGATCTTCAGCAAGCCGCGGGCCGAACTGCAGCAGGCGTGGAGCGAGGTGTCGTGGCGCATCGCGCGGCTGCGCGACAACCCGGCGTGCGCCGACGCCGAGTACGCGCGCGCGACCGACGCCGACGATCGCGGCCTGTCGCTCGCCGTGACGTTCGACCCGGCGGAGGACATCGCTGCGCCGTTCATCGCGACCGGCGCGCGGCCGCGCATCGCGATCCTGCGCGAGCAGGGCGTGAACAGCCAGTACGAGATGGCGGCCGCGTTCGACCGCGCGGGTTTCACCGCAATCGACGTGCACATGACCGACCTGCTGTCGGGGCGCGTGGCGCTTGCCGACTTCAGGGGCTTTTCAGCCTGCGGCGGCTTCTCGTACGGCGACGTGCTCGGCGGCGGCGGCGGCTGGGCCAGGACGATCCTCTTCAACGCGAAGCTCGCCGAGCAGTTCGCGGCGTTCTTTCAGCGCCCCGACACCTTTGCGCTCGGCGTGTGCAACGGCTGCCAGATGATGAGCCAGCTTCACATGCTGATCCCCGGCGCACAGCACTGGCCGCGCTTCGAGCGCAACGCGAGCGAGCAGTTCGAGGGGCGCCTCGTGCTGGTCGAGGTCGCCGACTCGCCGTCGCTGTTCTTCGCCGGCATGGCGGGCAGCCGGATACCGATCGCCAACGCGCACGGCGAAGGGCGCGCCGTGTTCCGCTCGGAAGACGAGCGCGCGCAGGCGCTGGTCGCGCTGCGCTATGTTGATTCACGCGGAAACGCGACTGAGCGCTATCCGTGCAACCCCAACGGCTCGCCCGGCGGCATCACCGGTCTCACCACGCCCGACGGCCGCTTCACGATCCTGATGCCGCACCCCGAGCGCGTGCGCCGCACGGTGCAGATGTCCTGGCAGCCGCCGGGCCTTGGCGAGGATTCGCCCTGGATGCGGATGTTCAGAAATGCGAGGAAGTGGCTGGGATAAGCGAAGTTGCTACCGCTGATCCTGTGGCTCAAGACTTGCGCGGCAGCGGCAACAGGCGGAGGCGCATTCGCGCTGCGTCGACGGTGACCAGCGCGCCTTGCCCCAACTCAATCCGGAGTTTGTGCAGTGCCGCCACGACTTGACGGCCGATGCGATTCGGGTTCAGGTCCTCCGCTCGAAGCTGGACCACGCTGGGTCGATCTCCCTCCGTCGCCGCAAGAATGGCGCCGAAATCCAGATCATGAGTGAGGACGACGGATCCGTTTGCTTTGGCCCAGGCCATGATCTGGCGATCCGTTGCGGTGCATGAACCGACCGTGGACCAGTGAACCGCTTCGAGTCCGTTTCCGACAAGGAAGTCGACCCATCGCGGCGAAAGATTCATGTCGACGAGAACCTTCACCCCGGTCATTTCGCGGCGAGGTCGATTTCTTGCTCCTCGGCGCACCACGCCGCATAACGAAGGGCCTGATAGATGTCCTCGCGCTCCAGATACGGATAGTCGGCAAGCAGTTCGTCAACGGCGCGCCCCGCGCCGATCTGGCCGACGATCATTCCAACGGTAACGCGCATCCCGCGGATGCAGGCTTTTCCGCCCATGACGTCCGGGCGCCGGGTGATCCGATCAAATGGCTGCATCTGCAACTCCACGGCAAGCGTGCTGATCATGGTACTGAATCGGACTTTGTTTGCAAGGTGAACCGCCTGCGCCCGTTCAGAACGGGTAATCGATCCCGCTAAAAACCGCTAGACCTTCGCGCCCGTACCCGACGTCGAGATACCCGACCACGAACGGGATTGCGACCAGCCGGAAACCCATTCCGCTCCCGACGTGAGCGTGCGATGCCGGGCTGCCGGATCTGAACACCTTCCCTGCGTCGACGAACGGCGCCAGCACCAGCTTCAAATCGGTGCCGAACAGGTGAAAGCTCCGGACCCAGCTCCGCGCCTCGACGCTGGCCGATACGCTGTTGCGGTCGACAAAGCGGCCGGCGCCATACGACCGCAGTGGCTGCGCTTCGGCCACCACGCTTCGGTCGCCACCGATCGAGGACAAGGCCCAGAACGGCGCGTCCGCGTAGCTCGGCATCACGCGTGCAGCCGCGTGCGCGACCAGCGTCACGTCGGGGCCGATCGGCCATAGCCAGGTTCCGTCGGCGCCGACGTACGAATACATCGGCTTGCCGAGCGAATGCGTGGCAATACCGGCGAACGCGGCGAGCCGCTCACCGCGGCGCGGCACGGCCACCGAATCGCGCGTGTCGTAGGTCAGCGTCAGCCGTTGCTGCAGTTCGTGCACCTCGCCTACGCCCTGCAGGCGCGGGTACACGTCCTCGATCGACGGCAGAAAACCGAGCACGCCGCGCTCGATTCGTATCGAGTCTGCGCGCACCAGATACGCGAGTTGCATCTCGCGCGTGAAGTTGCGCCCGGCGGTGACTTCAACCCGTGTCTGCTGATCGACGAACGTGGTCTCTTTCGTACGTGGCGATGCGTTGCCAAGCCCGAAGAAGCGTCCGGTGCCGCTGCGATCGAACATCGCGTGTGCGCTCCAGGACCAGTGGTCACCGCGGCTCAGCCCGAGGTCGTACACGGCGTTGAACTCGCGCTCGACGCGCTGCTTGCCGCCCGCGACCACCGACCAGCGCTCATCGTCGGACGGATAGCTGAAGGTTCGCCAGCGAGCGCCCCAGCCGAAGTACTGGCTGTGGATGACGTCCGGCGCGAGGATGCGGTCGATGTGGCCACGCTCGTCGTACGAAAGCACGACCGGAATCAGCCCAAGCGTCACGCCGCTGTGCGGCGACGTATCGATCTCCGGCACCGGTATGAACGGCAGACGGTCCAGATTGAAACTCGTCGCGCGAGCCGGTTCGACCGCCTCCGTCGCCGACACGAGACTCGGAGTCTCGGCTGCGAGCGCGGTGCAGCTCAGCCAAAGGCTCGCGATGGCCGCCGCGGTGCGCTGCGGGCGGTTCGATTGCACGAACGAGCGCTTCAGCCGTGCGAATCGAACTGGTAGCGCAGTCCGACGCCCCAGAAGCGCGGCGGACCCGGGATCTGCCACGACGTGGCGGCCGATGTTCCGGTTCCGCTCGGGTCCGGAACCACGACGCTGCCGCCCGTGATTGCGTAGCGGCGTCCGGTCAGGTTGGTGCCGAACGCCACGACCTCCCACTGGTCGCGACCGCCGAACGAATACGCAAGCCTGGCGTTGAGAGTGCCGTAGGCACCCTGGTTGTTGAAGTCGTTGATGACGCTGAACTGCACCTTGTCCTGCCACGCGTAATTGGCGTTCGCGCGCAGCCTCCCGCCGGCGAGCGCGCGTTCATAGCCGACGCCGAGTCCGACGTTGAACTTCGGCGTCTGATAGAACGCGTTGCCGGAAAGATCGATCGCCGGGCCACCCGGAACCGGTGTGAAGAGGAATTCACGATAACGCGCAGCGGTCCAGCCAAACGCGCCTTGCAGCAGCCAGTGCCGCGACAGCAGCAGTGTCGATTCGACCTCGGCGCCGCCGACACGTGCCTTGCCGGCATTGACGACGAATGTGGTCGGCGTTCCCCCGACGAGGCTCGGCATCAGGCGCTGCATGTCCCGATAGTCGCTGTAGAACACGTCGGCCGTGGTCAGCCACGCGCCGCCGAGTGCCTGCACCTTGATGCCGAATTCGAAGTCGGTCAACTGCTCCGGACGGAACGGTTGATCCTGGAACGTGTTGACCGGGACGTTCCAGCCACCCGAGCGCTGTCCGCGTCCGGTGCGGAAGTAGGTATTGATGGTGTCGCTCACTCGGTAGCGAGTCGAGAACTCCCACGACCAGTATGAGAAGCCGACCCGCTTGTCGAACGGAGGGCACGGCGTTGGATTCGGGAATCCCGGCGGCAGCCCGGTGTCCGCGTCGATGATCGTACAGGCCTGCCCGATTGGGGTGTCGGCATAAGTGTTCTCGCTCAGCCGGCGCTGGTCGACCGTGCGCCGCACGCCCGCCGCAACAGCCCAACGATCCGTCAGCTTGTACTCACCGTGAACAAACGCGGCACTCGAATCGTTGCGCACCGAGTTGGTCTCGACGACCGGAAACGGCACGATCTGCAGCACACCCAGCGACTGGAACAGCGACTGGTACGCCTGCGGCTGCGCAGGGATCACCGAGGGCGCGCTGCCGTCGTCGCGAAACCAGTACAGCCCGCCGACCCAGTCGAGCCGCCGGTCGAGCGCCGCGCCCGACAGTTGCAGTTCCGCGCTCTTCTGGCGCGAGGTGTTGGCAAGCAACGTGTCGGCGAACGGCAGCGAACTGGCGTCGACGTCGATCGCCGTGTCGTTGGCGAGGCGTCGATACGCGAGGATCAACTTGGCGCGCGCGGCTTCGCCGAGCGACTGCGTCAGAGTCAACTGCGCTGCGTCGAGGTGGCTGCGATCGTGAGACGGACGATTCGAATCGGTCTGGTAGAGGCCGGGGGGAAACAAAACTGACGCAATGCCGAGTGGTAGTTGACCCGCTTGCTGAAGCTGGTCGATGGCCTGGCCGATCTGCTCGACCAACGTGCCGCGCAGCGGATGCAGCAGCGCTCCCGCCTCCCTGGCCTCAAAGTGCTCGTAGGTCATGAACGCCTCGAAGCCGGCGCCCGGCTTCCACAGCGCGCTGGCGCGCGCCTGATAGCGATGCTGGTTGGCGAAATCGTTCTGACCACTCGCGATGCTGGAACCATAGCCGTCGCGTTCGTTGTCCTGGTACGCCAGGCGCAGCGCGAGCCTGTCGCCGAGCGGCACGTTCGCGATCGCGCGGCCCGTGAACAGCCCTGAGTTGCCGGCCTCGACTGCCGCCTCGGCGAAAGCGACCCCGAGCTGCGGCCGGCGGGTCGTGACCAGGATCGCGCCTCCGGTGTTGTTCCGCCCGAACTGCGTCCCTTGTGCGCCGCGCACCACCTGCACGTTGTCGATGTCGAGCAGCGTGCCCATGGCCGCCTGGCCGTCGGCGACATAGACGCCGTCGATGTACAGGCCGACGGCGGCGTCATAGTTGATGGCGGAGCGGATCGCCGTCTGTCCTCGCAAGGTGATGTCGAGCGCCGACACCGATTGCGGCGATTGCATCATGCGCAGGTTGGGCACAAGGCGCGCGATGTCCTCGAACAATACGGCGTTCTGCTCGCGCAACTGCTCGCCAGTCTGCTCGGTAACCGCAATCGGCGCTTCCATCAGTTTCTCGTCGCGGCGCCGCGCCTGCACCACAACGGGTTCGAGCGTGACCGGAGCCTCGGCGTCCTGGGCGCGCGCGGTCGTGGGCGAGAGGGTCACACCGAGAAGGACGAGTCCGCTCGCCAGGACGGCGGAGGCCGAGCCCCCGCCAAACGTAACAGCGAAGGCAGTTCCCGCAATCGTCACCGCAGCCGCGCGATTCGACGTCTCCATGCCCGATCCCTCTCAAGAAGAACCGCCTCATTTCGCGAGGCCGAGCCCAGCCCCGCCGGCACGTTGGCCCCAACTCGCTCAAAAGCCCCGAGCTTCGACGTCGCCAGACCGTTGGAGGCAGACCGTCCCCGGTGAGACAAATATAGTCGGATCACCGAGGGCGCCGAAAGGCTTCGCGGCTCGATGCATTCAAAGCGATTTCAGGGCGACCCATCGGCGCAGCGCAAGGTGCGCCTTGGAGCAAAGAGCAGGGGAATTCTCGCTGCGGCCAAGAGCGGCATTCAGCGCCGCCTGTATCCCTGCCGCAGTGGCCTGGGGTTGCCGAAAAACGATAATCAGCACATCGTTTATCGATATTACTTCGGAGGGGGCCTCACGGTGAAACCAACGTCGACGCTGCCGCTGGCGCAAGCCTTCTTGCGCATCCTTATCATCCTCAACTGGCTGTTCGGCGCCGGGATCCTCGCGCTGCTGATTGCCACCATCGTCGCCGAGCAATGGACGTTCACCGCGCTGGGCATTCCCCCGTCCTCCGAGGTCCGTCCCCTGCTAACGGGGATGCGTGCGATCGCCGTCCTCGGCCTGGTCGCGATCCCGCTCCATTGGGTCGTCCTCGTGCGGCTGCTTGCGATCGTCGAAACGGTGCGCAGCGGAGATCCGTTCGTCGCGGCAAACGCTGACCGCCTGCAAACCATCGCCTGGGTGCTGCTCGCTCTGCAACTCGTCAGCCTCACTATCGGCAGCATCGGCGAAGCGATGTCGACCCCCGCCCACCCGCTGCACCTGGATGCAGGCGTTTCGGTCAGCGGCTGGCTGGCCGTGATTCTCACCTTCATCCTCGCGCGGGTCTTCGCCGAAGGCGCACGGATGCGCAACGATCTGGAAGGGACGGTGTGACGTGGCGATCATCGTCAAGCTCGACGATCTTCTTCACGATCGGCGGATGACTCTGACGGAACTCGCCGAACGAATCGATATCACGCTGGCAAATCTTTCGATCCTTAAGACGGGAAAGGCGCGCGCGATCCGCTTTTCGACGCTCGAGGCGATCTGCGACGTTCTTCGGTGCCAACCCGGCGACTTGCTTCAATTCCAACCGGATTCCCGCGCTCGACAGGCGCTGAAGCCGCTGCGCGCGGCGTGATGCCTCGGGAGAATCGACATGGCCTCGACTGCTGCGTCTGTTTCACGTTCGACCGCGGACACTGAGTGCGGGGTATCGCTGCTGCGACTCTACGTGTTGCGCGCCACCTACCTCTTCCTCGTTGTCGGGTTGGGCCCAATGATCGTGCCGGTGCTCTTCGATCACGAGCCGATGGCGCGCGGCGTAATCCCGAGCCAGCTGGGCGGCGTGTGGCTGCTTGCGTTCGTCGGACTGCGCTATCCGCTGCAAATGCTTCCGCTGCTGTTGTTCGAATTCGCGTGGAAGACGACCTGGCTGCTCGCTTTCGGACTGCCGCAGTGGTCCTCGGGACAGCTGCCAACGCCGTTCGTCGACGACTTCGGGGCCATCGTTGCCGGCGTGGTCCTGATGCCGATCGTGATCCCCTGGGGCTTCGTCTATCGACGCTACATCAAGCAGCAGGGGGAATCGCTGGCGGTGATTGGCCGTTGTCCGGCGCGGTCAGTTAGACGCCGCATTGGGCCGATTGCTCGCAGCCGCACCGGCTGCTTCCTGGCAATTGGCTGCTCGAGGCCACGAGACATCACGCGCAGTCCAGCCACAAGCCTACGTCCGTGCAAGCTAAGAAAGGTGCTCCATAGCGGTCGTGCGTGCGCGTTCTGACGCTGACACTTGCGCGATCGTATTCGGAATCGCGAACCTCGGACGCGCGACGAAGATTCTCGCTACCGAATGTGCCCAGAGTGCGGTACGTCTCTCACTGTGGTGACGGCGTTTGCGGCGAATTGCGGTCTGGGATCGGTGCAATGGCCCGTTACCCGCCTTTTGATCGATAGGCGGCGCCATCCGCTACACTCCGCGCGCCTCATGAGGCAATTGTTCCAGTGCGCTTGAAGCTTCATCTCCGTCTCGTTCGCGCGATCGTTGCCATATGCTGCACGCTTCTTGTCGGCGTGCAGATCGGCGCCTACACGCACGCACTGACCCATCTGTCGGCCGGCAAGGCGGAGCAGCTCGGCGCTGAGCTTACGGGTCAAGACAAAGACACCGTTCAGCTAAGCAAGCCTGGTGCGTGCGACGTCTGCCTGTCGTTCGGTGCAGTCTGCCAATTCCTGAATTGGGCACCGCCCGTATTCGTGGCACCAGATTCGCCTGACTTCATCGGCGACGCTGTGTTCATCTCTACCGCGGTTCTAACCCTTCCTCTCTACCGCTCGCGCGCACCTCCGGCCCTTCGCGTCTGAACTGCCACCTGCGATCGCGCCGACGCGATCGCTCCCCGATCAAGAACCGAGGAGTTCAGCATGCACACGCGTTCCGTGTGCGCGCTGCTGCTGGGTATCTGGCTCGTGCCGCAGGCCGTGCGTGCGGCCGACGACCCATTGCAGCAGCTTCGCGCCGAGATCAAGGAATTGAAGGAAAGCTATGAATCCAGACTGCGACAGCTCGAAGAGCGACTGGCGCGGGCCGAAGCAGCGGCTCGCGCGGCACCCGCCGCCACTGCCGCCACGATGCCAGCGGCGCCGCAGACGGGCGGTTCCGCCGCCGCCAACGCGTTCAACCCCGCCATCTCCGTCATCCTCAGCGGCGGCTACACACGGCTGTCGCAGGACCCTTCGACGTTCCGACTGAGCGGATTTCTCACCGGGGGCGACGCGGGCCCCGGCACGCGCGGGTTGTCGCTGTCCGAGTCGGAGCTGAGCCTCGCCGCCAACGTCGATCCGTATCTCGCTGGCGCGCTCACCCTGTCGGTCTCGCCGGATAGCGCGCTGTCGGTCGAGGAAGCGTTCTTCCAGACAACCGCGCTTAGCAGCGGGCTCCGCATCAGGGGCGGCCGCTTCTTCTCTGGCATCGGCTATCTGAACGAGCAGCATGCGCACGCCTGGGACTTCGTCGATGCGCCGCTCGCCTACCAGGCGTTTCTCGGCGGCCAATTCGGTCAGGACGGGCTGCAGTTGCGTTGGCTCGCGCCGACCGACCTCTTCCTCGAACTGGGCGCCGAGATCGGCCGCGGACGCGACTTCCCCGCCACGGTGAACAACAGAAACGGGATCGGTGCCGCGGCGTTCACGGCGCACGCCGGAGGTGATGTCGGAGCGAGCAGTAGCTGGCGCGCGGGACTGTCGTATCTGTCGGCATCCCCGCGCGACCGGTCTTCCGATGGATTCGACGCTTCCGGCAATGGCGTTCGCAATGTCTTCAGCGGCGACAGCCGGCTGTGGCTCGCCGATTTCGTCTGGAAATGGGCGCCGAACGGCAATCCCGTTCAGCGCAACCTGAAGCTGCAGGCCGAAGTGTTCCGTCGTCGCGAATCGGGGACGCTGCTGTTCGACGCTAACAACGCCGCAGCGAGCGGCGCCTACGCATCGCGGCAATGGGGCGCATACGCACAAGCGGCCTATCAGTTCATGCCACGCTGGTCGACCGGATTGCGCTACGACCGTCTCGACCGCGGCGACATCGATTTCACCGCCGTCGATCCGGGGCTGCTGGCGCCGCGCTTCAACCCGTCGCGCTGGACGGCGATGCTGTCCTACGCGCCGAGCGAGTTCAGCCGCTTCCGGCTGCAGCTCGCCACTGATCGCTCACGCCCCGGCGCCACCGATAACCAGATCCGCATCGATTACCAGATGAGTCTCGGCGCGCACGGCGCACACAGCTATTGAGGAGCCCGACATGAGACACCGTTCAATCGCGTTCGTCCTCGCCGCGCTTCTGCTCGGCGCGTGCTCGATGGCGTCAGCGGCGCTGCGCATCCTCGCGTGCGAGCCCGAGTGGGGCGCGCTGGCGCAGGAACTCGGCGGCGACAAGGTCAACGTCTACGTTGCCACCAACGCACTGCAAGATCCGCATCAGATCCAGGCGCGGCCGAGTCTAATCGCCAGCGCACGCAACGCCGATCTAGTCGTCTGCACCGGCGCCGAACTCGAGATCGGCTGGCTGCCCATCCTGCTGCGGCAGTCCGGCAACGCTCGCATTCAGCCGGGAGCCAAGGGGTACTTCGAAGCGGCCGATTACGTGACCAAACTCGAAGTCCCCGCGCGCGTCGATCGTGCAGAAGGCGATGTGCACCCCGCTGGCAATCCGCACATCCAGACCGATCCACGCAATATCGCGCGCGTCGCCGCCGCTCTTGGACCACGACTGGCCGAACTCGACCCCGCCAACGCGGCGACGTACCAAGCGCGGCTGGCCGATTTCAACGCACGCTGGTCCGCCGCGATGGCGCGCTGGGAGAAGCAGGCAGTACCGCTGCGCGGCGCACGCGTCGTCGTGCAGCACAAGGCGTTTCCCTACCTGCTGAACTGGCTCGGCATGGTCGAGGTCGCGACGCTGGAACCCAAGCCGGGCGTCGAGCCGTCCAGCGGATACCTGTCCGAAGTGCTGGCCAAGGTGCAGCGCGAGCCGGTCAAGATGGTGCTGCGCGCGGCCTACAACGACGGTCGCAGTTCCGAGTGGCTGGCACAGCGCGCCAGGATTCCGGCCGTGAGCTTGCCGTCTACAGTCGGCGGAGATGAACGCGCGAAGGACCTGTTCGCGCTGTTCGACGACACGCTCGATCGCCTTCTCGGAGCGCTGAAATGACGCTCGCTGGCGTTGATGCCGGCATCCTGCTGCCGGCATTCGCGGCGGGCATCCTGGTGCTGCTGACGCACGTTCCGCTCGGCGCGCAGGTGCTGGCGCGCGGCATCGTGTTCATCGACCTGGCGATCGCGCAGGTAGCTGGCGTCGGCGTGATTGCCGCCGATGCGCTCGGGTGGGAGCCGCAAGGCGTCGCCGTACAAGCGGCGGCGGTCAGTGCGGCGCTGGGCGGCGCGCTCCTGCTCACCTGGACCGACCGGCGCTTCCCCGAAGTACAGGAAGCACTGATCGGCGCGCTGTTCGTGCTGGCCTCCTGTGTCGGCGTGCTGCTGCTCGCCAACAACCCGCATGGCGGGGAGCATCTGAAGGACTTGCTGGTAGGTCAGATCCTGTGGGTGAACAGCGCACAGCTCGGCGTGATGGCAGGGGTCAACGTCGCCGTGCTGGTGCTTTGGCGCCTGTTCGGCGCGAAGCATGGCAGGATCGGGTTCTATGCGCTGTTCGCCTGCGCGGTGACGGCCTCGGTGCAGCTCGTCGGCGTCTACCTCGTCTTCGCGAGCCTGATCCTGCCCGCATTGGCGACCCGCGGCATGCCGGCGCGGCGCAGGATGTGGTTCGGCCTCGCAGTCGGAGTTGCAGCCTACGTGGTCGGCCTTGTTCTCTCCGCGGCGCTCGATCTGCCGTCGGGTCCGGTGGTCGTCCTCGCAATGGCGCTGCTCTCGGTGCTGATGGCGACGCTCTTGTCGCGCGCCGTGGCGCAAGGTCGCCGTGTGCCGTGAGCGTCCGCTCGGCGGCGTGACGTGATCAACAGCTTTGATCAGGTCGTCATGACCGCAGCGGGTGGACGATTGCAGTAGTTGAATTTCGACGCGCGCCGCCGCGCCCGTCCCGCCGCGCTCATTCAACTGTGCGGCTTGTTTAGCTTGGCGGGCACGACATCGCGTTCGTCGAGGTGGAACCGGTGCAGCGCCCGGTGCACGAGCGGCGACACGAGGATTCCGATTGCCACCAGAAAGACCGCGCCGGCGAACAGCGCATAGGCCGACGCGAAGAGCTTCGCTGCGTCGTTGGGCACAGGATCAACCGGACCCATGCCGCCCAGAATCATCGCGGCGTTCAGCAGCGCGTCGATCCAGCGCAGGTGCGCAATGAAGTGGTAGCCGAGCACGCCGATCGCCAGCGCACCGGCGATCAGCGCAACCGCGGCGCACCCCATCCGCACCACGCGGCGCGCGAACACCGCGCGCGTGGCGAGCGGCTGATGCCTGCGCTCGAAGCTCATATGCACCTCCGGCACACCGCAAAAAGGGGCGCCCGCGGCGCCCCTTGTGTTTCCGATCCGTCGGCCCCGGCTACTGAACCTTCGCTTTCTTGCGCAGGTCGCCGAGGAATTCCTGGATACGCTGCTGCTGCATCGACTCACGCACCTGCTGCTGCACCTGCGCCAGCGGCGGAAACTGCGAATCGCGCACGTCGTCGAGCCGGATCACGTGCCAGCCGAACTGCGACTTCACCGGTGTCTCGGTGTACTTGCCCTTCTCGAGCTTCGTCATCGCGTCGGAGAACTCCTTGACGTAGGCGGAGGGGCCGGCCCAGTCGAGATCGCCGCCACGCGCGGCGGAGCCGGTGTCCTTCGATTTCTTCGCCAGCTCCTCGAACTTCGCGCCCTTGTTCAACTGGTCGATGATCGACTTGGCTTCGTCCTCGGTCTCGACGAGGATGTGGCGCGCGCGGTATTCCTTCGCGCCCTGCAGCGACTTCTGCTTGTCGTATTCGGCCTGGATCTGCGCGTCGGTGATCGGGTTCTTGGTCAGCTCGTCGCGCAGCAGCGCCTGCGCGATCACGTTCTGCCGCTGCAGCTCGAGCTGGAACTTGACATCCGCGCGCTCGGGGATGCCGCGCTTGCCGGCTTCCTGCAGCACGACCTCGCGCTGGATCAGCTCGTCCTTGATGCGCTTGCGCAGCTCCGGCGAATCCTTCTGGCCCTGCTGGACGAACTGCTGCACCCATGCGTCTTCCCTGGACCTGGGAATCGGCTTGTTGTTTACGACGGCGATGTTCTGCGCGAGGACAACGGTGCTCGCCAACGCAGATGCCGTGAAGGCAAGAATACGCATCATGTTCGGGCTTCCGAGAGGTTAGATGGCGGCGCGCTGTGCTTCGTCCGGCGCCAACAGGGTCAAGACCAGCGCGTGAATTTCGCGCTGCATGAGATCGTGCAGGGCATCATACACGAGGCGATGCCGCGCCATTCGCGGCAAACCGCTAAACCGTTCGCTGACGAGACGGACTCGGTAGTGTCCGCCGCCGCTCCTGGCGCCTTCGTGGCCGGCGTGCAGCGCGCTGTCGTCGTCGACCGCGAGTTCGAGCGGCGCGAGCGCAGCCAGCCGCGTGCGGATCTTCTCGACCGTGCCTTCAGGCATCGGGTGCCTCCTTCACGTGGCGCGACACCCACACGCCGACGCCGAGTGCGAACGCGAACGTGAGCCCCATCAGGCCGAACAGCTTGAAGTTGACCCAGGTGTCGGTGGGGAAGCTGAACGCGACCCACAGGTTCAGCACGCCGATGCCGACGAAGAACCCGACCCATGCCCACAGCAGTTTCTCCCATGCGGGTGGCGGCAGGACGATCTGCTCGCGCAGCAGCGATTCGATCAGGTTGCGCTTCGCGAGCAGCCGGCCGCCGGCCAGGATCAGCGCAAACAGCGCGTACAGGATCGTCGGCTTCCACTTGATGAAGGTTTCGTCGTGCAGCCAGATCGTCGCGCCGCCGAACACGATGATCACCGCCACGCTCACCCACAGCATGGTGTCGACCTTGCGCCCGCGTACGAGCAGCCAGCCGACCTGCCCCAGCGACGCGACGATCGCGATCGCGGTGGCGATCAGGATCGGCGCCTGGTCGGCCGGCACGCGGCCGTCGGCGACAAAGATACCGAGGTAATTCGTCGCCAGCGCCGCGGCCTGCGTCGGGAACGACGTGCCGAGCTTGTAGGCGATGAAGAAGAGGATGACGGGGAAGAGGTCGAAGAGGAATTTCAAGTGGAAGCGATCCTTCGTCAGCGTGAGATCGAATTTCCCTCACCCTCGGTCCCTCTCCCTCTGATGAGGGAGCGGGAAGAAAGCCCCTCGCCCGCATCAGCGGGATAGGGGTTGGGGTGAGGGCCACTGCGCATCATGACGAGCACGACAGATGCAATTGCGACGCCCACTCGGGCGGCGGCGCGGCGTAGGACTCGAACTCGGGCTGCTCGTCGAAGGGGCGCTGCAGACACCGCAGCAGGCGCGCGATTTCGCCGTAGTCGCGCCGGCCGTCGTCGCCGCGCGCGTTGCGGATCGCGATCTCGACCAGATGATTGCGCAGCACGTATTTCGGGTTCACGCGGTTCATGCGGGCGGCGCGTTCGGCGTCGAGGCTCGCCTCGCGGCGCAGCCGCAGCCTGTAGCCGGCCGCCCAGGCGTCGAACGCGGTGCGGTCGACGAACATGTCGCGCAGCGGCGCATCGTCCTGCGGCGCGCCGGCGTCGGCACGCAGCCGCGCCAGAGCGCGCCAGAAGATCGTCCAGTCGACGCGGCTCTGATCGAGCAGCACGATCAGCCTCTCGATCAGGTCGTCGTCGCCGGCCTCGGCGGCGGCCAGCCCCAGCTTGGCGCGAAAGAGATCTTCCATCGCGCGCGTGAACTCGTCCTTGTACACAGCCAGCGCAGCGCGGGTCGCTTCGACATCCCCGGTGAGCGGGATCAGTGACTGCCCGAGGCAGTACAGGTTCCACTCGCCGATCTGCGGCTGCATGTTGTAGGCGTAGCGGCCCTGCGTGTCGGAATGGTTGCACACGTGAGCGGCGCTGAAGCCGTCGATGAACTGGAACGGACCGTAATCGATTGTCAGTCCGAGGATCGACATGTTGTCGCTGTTCATCACGCCATGGCAGAAACCCACGCCCTGCCAATGCGCGATCAGCCGCGCCGTGCGGCGCGCGACGTCTTCCAGCAGGGCGAGGCAGGGATGACGCGCATCGCGGCACGCGGGAAGGAACGCGTCGATCACGTAGTCGGCCAGCACCCGCAGGTCGTCGTGCCGGCCGCGCCAATAGAAGAACTCGAACGAACCGAAGCGGACAAAGCTCGGCGCAAGGCGCGTCACCACCGCCGCGCTTTCGACGGTCTCGCGAAACACCGGCTCGTCGGCGCCGACGACCGCGAGCGCGCGCGTGGTGGGGATGCCCAGCCCGTGCATCGCCTCCGAGCCGAGGAACTCGCGGATCGACGAGCGCAGCACCGCACGGCCGTCGCCCATCCGCGAATACGGCGTCCGGCCGGAGCCCTTCAGCTGCAGCTCCCAGACGCGGCCGTCGGCGCCTGCCACCCCGCCGAGCAGCAAGGCGCGGCCGTCTCCGAGCTGGGGTACGTACACGCCGAACTGGTGGCCCGCGTAAACGGCGGCAAGGGGATCGGCACCCGGCAATGGCCGGTTGCCCGCAAACGCCGCGACGAACTCCGGTCGCCGAGTCTGCGCCGGGTCGAGGCCGATCAGTTCCGCAGCGGCCGGCGAGTACCCGACCAGATACGGATCGGCGAGCGGGGCCGCGGCCTGGCGGGTGTAGAAGTCCGGCGGCAGGCGCCCGAAGCCGTTGTCCCAGGCCAGGTCCTCCAGCGCGTGCGCCGGCGGCGCAGCAGCCAGGCAATGCGGCGGCAGGGGAAAGTTCAAGCTCAACTCGGCGTTTGATCGAAAAACGCAGCGGATTCTAGCGAGCGGCGCTTGTACACTGGCCCGCGATAACCACCGTGCAGGAGAGGAGACCGAACATGTTGAAGGGCCTGATGATGCCCGCGCCGCTGGCGATCTCGGCGCTGATCAAGCACGCCGACCGCCACCACGGCGACGCGCAGATCGTGTCGCGCCGGGTCGAGGGCGACATTCACCGCTACACCTACCGCGACCTGCACCGGCGCGCGCGGCAGATGGCCAACGCGCTCGGGTCGCTCGGCGTGCAGATGGGCGATCGCGTCGCCACGCTGGCCTGGAACGGCTACCGGCACATGGAACTGTACTTCGCGGTGTCCGGGTCCGGCGCCGTACTGCACACGATCAATCCGCGGCTGCATCCGGAGCAGCTCGCCTGGATCGTCAATCATGCGGAAGACAAGGCGCTGTGCTTCGACCTTACCTTCCTGCCGCTCATCGAAGCGATCGCGCCGCATTGCCGCACGGTGAAGACGTGGGTGGCAATGATCGACAAGGACAGGATGCCGCAGTCGAAGGTCAACCTCATCTGCTACGAGGATCTGATCAACGCCAACTCGGACCGCTACGAGTGGCCGGAGTTCGATGAAACCCTCGCCTCGTCGCTGTGCTACACGTCGGGCACGACCGGCAACCCGAAGGGCGTGCTGTACACGCACCGCTCCACGCTGCTGCACACGTACGCGGCGGCGCTGCCGGACGCTCTGAACATGTCGGCGCGCGACGTGATCCTGCCGGTGGTGCCGATGTTCCACGTCAACGCGTGGG
>JAKORH010000095.1 GCA_029777935.1 Pseudomonadota bacterium | reverse complement strand
TTGTTGGGGTCGCCGGCCCAGTTCACCGTGCGCGCCACCTCCTTGCGGAAGAACACGAGGAAGTCGCGTGCCGGCCGCGACAGCGGCACCACCAGCATGCCGGCGGCGCGTTCGGCGAACGTCCGGCCATCGGCATACTCCGCGGCGATCTCGTGCGTGGTGTGGATGTCGACCAGCTCGCGCGTTGCCAGGTGCTCGATCAGCCCGGCGAACTGCTCGCGCGTCGGCGCCAGGCCGTGCAGCGTGCCCCGGTTGGCCGACCACACGCCAATGCCGTCGCATGAAAGCAGGTCGGCGATCTCGTCGAGATGGTTGATGATGCTGTCGAAGCGCGCCGCTTCGGAGGCCATCACCGTGACGAGCTGGTTGTGCAGCTTGCGCGCGCGCGCTTCGTAGGATGCCTCGCTTTCGCGCTCCCGGCTCTCCAGCAGCAGCGAAAACATCTGGCCGAACAGCTCGGCCGCCGTGCGCTTCTCGAACGGCACGTTGTGCGGACCGTAGTGGTGGCAGGCGAACAGGCCCCAGAGCTTGCCGTCGCGCAGGATCGACACCGACATCGAGGCGCGCACGCCCATGTTCCTCAGGTATTCGATGTGGATCGGCGAGACCGAGCGCAGCACGCTCATCGACAGGTCGATCGGCTGACCGCGCTCCAGCGCCGGCTCGATCGGTGCCGTCGGCGCATCGACATCCGCAATGACGCGCAGCCAGTTGCGCTCGTAGAGCACGCGCGCCTGCTTCGGAATGTCGGACGCCGGGTAGTGCAGGCCAAGATAGCTCTCGAGCCCGCTGCCCGCCGACTCGGCGATCACCTCGCCCGATCCGTCGTGGTCGAAGCGGTAGATCATCACGCGGTCGAAGCCGGTCAGCGCGCGCATCTCGCGCGCGGCGACGCGGTGGAACATGCGCAGGTCCGACGCCTGCTGCAGGCGCGCGATCATCGTGCGCACCAGGGCGCCGGAATTGATGCCGACATGGCGATCGAGGCAGGGTTCGGCCTCGACCACAACAAGGTCGCCGACCACGTGCACGGCGATGTCGTAGCGCGCGCCGTCCGGCAGCAGCGGCACGGCGAAGGCGCGCGC
Organism: Pseudomonadota bacterium; assembly: GCA_029777935.1. The sequence continues at coordinate 282 of JAKORH010000095.1, read as the reverse complement.
AACCGTGTCGGTGAACACCGCGGTCTGCAGGTGGCCCCGGATGATGTGAATGGCGTCGGCGGTGAAGAAGCGGTCGAGCGGCTCGCCGATCAGCGCCTCCGTCGCGACCCCCATGTATTGCGCGACGTTGCGCGAAGCGCGGCGGACGTTCCAGCCGTCGCCATCGACGGCGACGAGGAAGCCGAAGGATTGCACCGAGCCCAGCAGATGGATCGGTTCTCGGTCGCAATTGCTGAGGTCGACGCCGGTCGGCGCGCCGTCGGACGGCAGCTCAGACATGGA
>JAKORH010000094.1 GCA_029777935.1 Pseudomonadota bacterium | reverse complement strand
TCGGTGAGCGGAACGTGGCGGCCTACGCCGGTGCTCTTCTTCAGCTCGAACTGCTGGATCAGGCTGTGCAGGCCGCGACGGCCCCGCAGGCGCTCCTTCATCGCGGGCGACAGCGTCTCGTACGCATACGTGGTGCTCACGAACATCGTGTTGCCCAGCGGCTTGCCGCCCGGATCCTGCGGGATCTCCTGCGCGTTGAGCAGCGAATAGATGTGCGGATGCGTCTCGAACGCGCCGTCGGTGTGCCAGTATTGCCCGGCGTCGGCCACGCCGATCTGCTTGCCGTTCTCGACGATGTTCGAGATCACGAGGATCGCCGGGTTCGACTTCAGCAGGAACTGGTCGAACACGTGCTTGCGCAACGTGCCGAGCTTGCCGCTGAACGTGACGAACTGGTCGGGCGACAGCGGCTGGTTGCGCATGAACACCATGCCGTGGTCGTCGAGCGCGCGGCGCACGGTGGCGATCGCCGCATCGTCGGGGTCGCGGCGCAGGTCGAGGCCGACGACCTCGGCGCCCACCGGCACGCGGTTCGGAATGATCTCGATGCTCATCGTCGTTCTCCCATGCGAGTCGTGTGTGCTACGGGCGGCGTGCGTCCGCGCCGCGGGGGTTTCGCGCGTCGGCCGCAGGGGCTTGCGCCCCGGCCGCAGGGGCCTGCGCCCCGGCCGAAGGCGGCGTGCGCCAGTGCCAGTCGGTCACCCGCTGCAACGCCGCGCCGATGCGGATCAGCCCGCGCTCGTCGAACGCCCGGCCGAGCAGTTGCGCGCCGATCGGCAACCCGTTCGCCGAGCATCCCGCCGGCAGCGTCAGGCCGCAGGCGCCGAGCAGGTTGCCGGCCCGCGTGAATGCGGACAGCGGCGTCTTCGTCTCGTCGACCTCGGACACCGGGCAGGCGACCATGGGCAGGGTCGGGGTGAGCCAGGCCGCGGCGTCGCCGAGAAATTGCGGCCACTGCGCCACGAGCTCGCGATGCACGCGCAACGCCGCTTCGTAGTCCTGCCCGGACGCATCGCGACCGGCGAGCAATCGCGCGCGCACCGCCGCACCGAACGGGCGCGACGCATCGCCGATGTACGCGCGATGCACGCGCCAGCCTTCCACGGCGATGATCGTGCCGACCGCCGAGACGACCTGTGCGGGGTCGAACGGCCAGTGCCGCACCACCACCGTCGCGCCCAGACCGCGCAACGTGTCTTGCGCCGCGCGGAACGCGGCGACGACGTCGGGCTGCACCGGCGACGGGAACTCGGCTTCGTCCATCGCCGCGACGACGAGACCCGCCAGCGGATCGCTGCGCCGCGCGTCGTCCGCCGGCGGCGAGCAGGTCGGCTGCGTGCCACCGGTCAATGCGTCGAGGATCAGCGCCGCGTCCTCGGCGCTTCGACACAAGTGACCCACGCTGTCCAAGGTCGGCGACAGCACGAGCACATC
>JAKORH010000093.1 GCA_029777935.1 Pseudomonadota bacterium | reverse complement strand
AGCGCAAGCAGTTCGGCCAGCCGATCGGCGAGTTCCAGCTCATGCAGGGCAAGCTCGCCGACATGTACACGACGATGATGGCGTGCCGCTCCTACGTGTACGAAGTCGGCCGCCAATGCGACCGCTCGCGGGCCGGCAAGGTCGACGTGCGCACGCTGCGCAAGGACGCCGCCGGTGCCATCCTCTACGCCGCCGAGAAGGCGACCTGGATGGCGGGCGAGGCGATCCAGTGCCTGGGCGGCAACGGCTACATCAACGAGTACCCCACGGGTCGACTGTGGCGCGACGCCAAGCTCTACGAAATCGGCGCCGGCACGTCGGAAATTCGCAGAATGCTCATCGGCAGGGAGCTCTACGGTGAGACGCAGTGATACTCATCGCCCGGCAAGCACGGGCGCGCTGCGCGGAGACCGCCTGACGGGCCCATGACCGATCTCAGCGAACGGCCCCCCGCCCCGCTCGTCGGCGGCGAGCGCGTCTCCGATCTCGCCGACGCGATCGCGCGCGCGATCCTCGCGGGCTTCGATCGGCACTACGCGCTCTTCCGGTACAACGCGCAGCAGGCGAAGGCGCGATACGAAGCGGCCGACTGGCACGCGATCCGGCGGCTCGCGCGCGAGCGCATCGCGTTCTACGACCAGCGCGTGCGCGAGGCGGTCGACCGGCTGCACGGCGAGTTCGGCGTGAACGAGCTGCCCGACGACATCTGGCAGCAGGTGAAGCGCCATTACGTGGGACTGCTCGTCGAGCACCACCAGCCGGAGTGCGCCGAGACGTTCTTCAACTCGGTGTGCTGCCGCATCCTGCACCGCACCTACTTCCACAACGCGTACATCTTCGTGCGCCCGGCGGTCGCAACCGATCACCTCGACGCCGAGCCGCCTTCGTACCGCGCCTACTATCCGCTCGCGCGCGGCTGGCGGCGCGCGCTGCGCCAGATGGTCACCGACATCGGGCTCGCCTGCCCGTTCGTCGACGTCGAGCGCGACCTGCAACGCGTGCTCGCGGCCGCACGCGATGCGATGCCCGCCGGTTTCACGCCGTCGATGGATTGCCAGATCCAGGTGCTGCGCACCCTCTTCTTCCGCAACAAGGGGGCATACCTGATCGGCCGCTTCGTGAACGACGGCGAGATGCTGCCGTTCTCGATCCCGTTGCTGCGCGATGCGCGCGGACGCGTGTACATGGACGCGCTGCTGCTGGGCAGCGAGCGCATCGAGGCGCTCTTCAACTTCTCGCGCGCGTACTTCATGGTCGACATGGACGTGCCGGGCGCGTACGTGAGCTTCCTGCGCACGCTGATGCCCACGAAGCCCGACTCCGAGCTCTACTCGATGCTCGGGCTGCAGAAGCAGGGCAAGACGCTCTTCTATCGCGACCTGCTGTACCACCTGCGCCATTCGCACGACCGCTTCGTCGTCGCCCCGGGCATCGAGGGGCTGGTCATGCTGGTGTTCACCCTGCCCTCGTTCCCGTACGTGTTCAAGGTGATCAAGGACGTGCGCGGCAAGGACGTCACGCGCGAGTTCGTGCAGGCGCAGTACCAGCGCGTGAAGGTCCACGACCGCGTGGGCCGCATGGCCGACACCTGGGAGTATTCGGACGT
>JAKORH010000092.1 GCA_029777935.1 Pseudomonadota bacterium | reverse complement strand
TGCCGCTCCATGGACGCCACCGTGAAAGAACCGAAGGCCGAGATCCCCGGCCACATCGAAGCCAGGCCGCCGATCGAGACCGACGCCGTGATCGTCGGCGCCGGTCCGGTCGGCTTGTTCCAGGTCTTCGAACTCGGGCTGCTCGAGATCAAGGCGCACGTGATCGATTCGCTCGCCTACGTCGGCGGCCAGTGCGTCGAACTGTATCCGGACAAGCCGATCTACGACATCCCCGCGGTGCCGTTTTGCACCGGGCAGGAGCTGACCGACAACCTGCTGAAGCAGATCGCGCCGTTCGGCGCCGAGTTCCACCTCGGACAGGAAGTCACGCACCTGCAGCGGCAGGACGACGGCCGCTTCTACGTGCAGACAACCCTCGGCACGAGTTTCCTGACCAGAACCGTCTTCATCGCAGCCGGCGTCGGCAGCTTCCAGCCGCGCACGCTGAAGGTCGACGGCATCGACAGATTCGAGGGCCGGCAGCTCTTCTATCGCGTCAGGGATCCGATCCAGTTCCATGGCAGGAATCTCGTGATCTGCGGCGGCGGCGACTCCGCGCTCGACTGGGCGCTCGCGCTGGCCGGCAAGGCCGAAAGCGTGATCCTGGTGCACCGTCGAGACGGGTTCCGCGCCGCACCGGCATCGGTGGCAAAGATGCGGCAGCTATGCGATGCGTGCGAGATGCAGTTCCTGATCGGCCAGGTGACCGGCTACGAGGAGGCGCACGAACGCATGACCGCGGTGCGCGTCACTTCCCTCGACGGCGTCACGCGCCGCGTGCCGCTCGATGCGCTGCTGGTGTTCTTCGGCCTGTCGCCGAAGCTGGGCCCGATCGCGCACTGGGGGCTCGACATCGAGCGCAAGCAGGTCGTGGTCGACACTGAGAAGTTCGAGACCAGCGTGCCGGGCATCTTCGCCATCGGCGACATCAACTCCTACCCCGGCAAGAAGAAGCTGATCCTGTCGGGCTTTCACGAGGCGGCGCTGGCCGCCTTCGGCGCCGCGAAGTACGTGTTCCCCGACAAGAAGATCCACCTGCAGTACACGACCACGAGTCCCAAGCTGCACAAGGTGCTCGGCGTCGAGACGCCGGTGTTTGACTGACCCGGCGGTGGCAGGCGTGGTCTCTTGTCATTCCCGCGGAAGCGGGAATCCAGTGCCTTGCGTCGAAAGACGCTGGGTTCCCGCGTCCGCGGGAACGACACTTTCCTGCGTGCCCCCTGCCATCCAATTGCTGAAGGCTCAACAGGTGGGCATGCCACGCGCGACCTTCGGTCAGGGAAGCGGCACGCGCACGAAACCGTAGCGCGCTTCGATCCGGTCGAACCGTAGCCGCTCGATGCGGCACGGTCCACCGGCGAGACGCAGTCGCGCCGGCGCGACGAACGCTTCGTCCTTGCCGTCGAGCCAGCGCTCGAGCCCGCGCTCGGCGAGCGGCATTCCGAAGGGATCGGTGAGCGCGCGCACGAGCGTCGCCGCGTCGCGATCGTCGATCAGCGCGGCACCGAGATCGGTATCCAGCACGATGCGGCCGTCATCGAGCAGCGCCGCGCCCTTGCACGCCACCGGAACCGCGCCGGTGTGCAGTGCGAGCGCGCCGCACGCGTCGACGCGCGCGACCCACGGCGTCGCGTCCAGTTCGACATACACGCGCTGCGGCCCGTTCTGGAAGAACCAGCGTCCGCGCCCATCAACCGCGTAGTTGCGGCAGATGAATTCGCGCAGCGCCGCGTTGCCGATCGGCTGGCCGCGCAGCCGCCATTCGCCGCGCGCCGTCAATCGCAACCAGCCGAACACGGCCGGCACGTTCGGCCACCTGGCGAGCGCGGCGAGGACGCTGTCGTCCATCGCGCGTCCTGCCTCAGTCGAGATCGCGCCCCGTCAGCCGCCGCAGCGCTTCGCGGTACTTGGACGCGGTCTTGTCGACCACGTCGGCCGGCAGATCGGGCGGCGGCGGCGCCTTGTTCCACCGCTGCGCTTCGAGCCAGTCGCGCACGAACTGCTTGTCAAACGACGGCGGCGAAATGCCGACGCGATATTCGTCCGCGGGCCAGAAGCGCGACGAATCGGCCGTCAGCACCTCGTCCATCAGTCGCAGCGTGCCGCGGCTGTCGATGCCAAATTCGAACTTGGTGTCGGCGATGATGATGCCGCGCGTGGCGGCGAAGTCGGCCGCGGTCTGGTACAGCTTCAGGCTGGTCAACTGGATCTCCTCGGCCAGAGCGGCGCCGACGATCTGCTGCATGCGCGCGAACGGAATGTTCTCGTCGTGCGTGCCCAGTTCGGCCTTGGTCGCGGGCGTGAAGATCGGCTGCGGCAGCTTCTGCGCCATCGCGAGCCCCGGCGGCAAAGCAATACCGCACACGCTGCCGGTGCGCTGGTAGTCCTTCCAGCCGGAGCCGATCAGGTAGCCGCGCACGACCGCCTCGATCGGCAACGGCCTGAGTTTGGTCGCGACCACCGCGCGGCCGCGCACCTGCGCGATCTCGTCGGGCGCGACCACGCTTTCGGGAACGATGCCGGTCAGGTGATTGGGAACGATCGACGCCAGCTTGTCGAACCAGAAGTTCGACAGCGCGTTCAGCACGCGCCCCTTGTCGGGGATCGGCTGGTTCATCACGACGTCGAACGCCGACAGGCGATCGGTGGTGACGATCAGCAGCTTGTCGTCGCCGACCGCGTACGAGTCGCGCACCTTGCCGCGATATACGAGCGGCAGCGATTGGATCGAGCTTTGCAGCAGGCCGGCGGGCATTGGATCTCCGGGTTGAGCGACATGCCAGCGTGTCATGCCCGCGCAAGCGGGCATCCAGGGACGGGACAACAGGTACTGGATTCCCGCTTGCGCGGGAATGACACGAGCGCGACCGCATCTTAATCGGGCGCTCTGGTCGGGCGACATCGAGCCACTGTATATTTCGCCAGTACCCATGGCACTCGACAGTCCACCCGCACGCATCGATCCGCTGGCGACGCTCAATCCGCGGCAGCGCGCCGCGGTCGAGCACGGCGATGGGCCGCTGCTGGTGATCGCCGGCGCGGGCTCCGGCAAGACCAGCACGCTCGCGCATCGCGTCGCCCAGCTCGTGGCGCGCGGCGCCGATCCGCGCGCGATCCTGCTGCTGACCTTCTCGCGCCGCGCGGCGCAGACGATGGCGCGGCGGGCGCAGCAGCTCGCCGGTAAGCGCGCCGCGGCGCTCGAATGGGCCGGCACCTTCCACGCGATCGGCGCGCGGCTGCTGCGCGAGTACGCCGCGCGCATCGGCCTCGCGCCTTCCTTCACGATCCACGATCGCGAGGACTCGGCCGACCTGATGGCGCTGGCGCGGCACGACCTGGATCTGGCCGCGACCGACAAGCGCTTCCCGTTGAAGGGCACGTGCCTGGCGATCTATTCGCGCGTGGTCAGCACGGAGGCGCCGCTCGCCGCCGTGCTGGCGCAGTCGTTTCCGTGGTGCGCAGGCTGGGAAGCCGAACTGAAGAAGCTCTTCGCCGCCTACGTCGGCGCCAAGCAGAAGCATGGCGTGCTCGACTACGACGACCTGCTGCTGTACTGGGCGTCGATGATGGACGTGCCGGCGATCGCGGCCGAGATCCGCGCGCGCTTCCCGCACGTGCTGGTCGACGAGTACCAGGACACCAACCGCCTGCAGGCCACCGTGCTGCTGCGGCTCGCGCCCGAAGGCCGCGGCGTCACCGTGGTCGGCGACGACGCGCAGTCGATCTACGCGTTCCGCGGCGCTACCGTGCGCAACATCCTCGAGTTTCCGCAGCGGTTCGCGCCGCCGGCGACGATCGTCGCGCTCGAGCAGAACTATCGCTCGACGCAATCGATCCTCGACGCCGCCAACGCGGTGATCGGTCTGGCAGCCGAGCGCTTCACCAAGAATCTCTTCACCGCGCGCGGCGCCGGCGCGCGGCCGCGGCTCGTCACGCTCGCCGACGAAGCGGTGCAGGCGCGCTACGTGGTCGATCACGTGCTCGCGCTGCGCGAGGAAGGCGTGCCGCTCTCAGCGCAAGCGGTGCTGTTCCGCGCTTCGCACCACAGCCTGCCGCTCGAGCTGGAACTGGCACGGCGCAATGTGCCGTTCGTGAAGTTCGGCGGGCTGAAGTTCCTCGAGGCGGCGCATGTGAAGGACTTGCTGGCGTGTCTGCGCTTTGCCGAGAATCCGCGCGACCGCGTCGCCGGCTTTCGCGTGCTGCTGCTGCTGCCCGGCGTGGGGCCGAAGACCGCGGCACGCACGCTCGATGCGATCGCCGCTGCCACCGATCCGCTCGCCGCGTTCGCCTCCTGCGCGCCGCCGCCGGCGTGCGCCGACGACTGGCGCGCGCTGGCGCAACTGCTGCGGGCGCGCAGCGCATGGCCGGCCGAGCTGGCCGCCGCGCGTGCGTGGTACGAGCCGCAGCTCGCTCGCATCCACGACGACGCGCAGGCGCGGCTCGCGGACCTGATCGCGCTGGAGAACCTCGCCGCCGCGTACCCGTCGCGCCAGCGCTTCCTGACCGAGCTGACGCTCGATCCGCCCGGTGCGACCAGCGACGAGGCCGGCGCGCCGCTGCTCGACGAGGACTACCTGTGCCTGTCGACGATCCATTCGGCCAAGGGACAGGAGTGGCGCGCGGTGTACCTGCTGAACGCGGTCGACGGCTGCATTCCATCCGACATGGCGGCCGGCACGCCGCAGGAAATCGAGGAGGAGCGCCGCCTGCTGTACGTCGCGCTGACGCGTGCCAGGGACCATCTGCACGTGCTGGTGCCGCAGCGGTTCTACGTGCACCAGCAGGCCGCCGGCGGTGACCGCCACGTCTACGCGTCGCGGACGCGCTTCATCCCGCGCGAGATGGAGCGACTGTTCGAACTCGCCGCGTGGCCGACCGCGCCGCAGGCCGCGCAGGGTGCGACAGGTGCGGCGCCGAGGATCGCGGTCGACCTGGCGGCGAAGATGCGGACGATGTGGGTCTGAGCACCGCGCCCGGATCACGTCCTCGTTCACCGCTAGCAACCGGCGCGCGCCGACGAAGCCCGTGTCATGCCCGCGAAAGCGGGCATCCAGTGACGTTCAGGTGTGCTGGATTCCCGCTGGCGCGGGAATGACGCGGCGCCGTTTGCTTACCGCGCCAGCCGCCAGCGATCGCCCTCCTCCCGCGCGCGCCCGTCGGCGGCGAGCTTGAGGAGATGCGCGGTCAGCGAGCGTTGCGCGATCGGCAGCTTGTGCTGCGGCACGTCGTCGTAGACGCGCACGAGCAAGTCCTCGATCCGGCACGGGCCGAGCGCGGCGAGCGCTTCGGCGACCTTGGCCTCGCGCGCAAGCCGATGCGCGATCAGCCGCTCGAGCGCGACGCGCGGCCGCTCGATCAGGAAGCCGTGCCCGGGCGCCAGCCACTCGAGATCCTCGGCCAGCAGCGCACGCAGCGAGTCGAGGTACGCGGCCATGTCGCCGTCGGGAGGATTGATCACCACCGTCGAACCCTGCATCACGTGGTCGCCGGTGAACAGAGTCTTCTCTTCCTCCAGCAGGTAGCACAGGTGGTTCGACGCGTGCCCCGGCGTGTGGATCACGCGCAGCGTCGTGTGCGGGCCGATGGCGATTCGCTGGCCGTGCGCGAGCACGTGGTCCGGAACGAAGCTCGCGTCCTGCCATTCCGGATGGCGCGCGATCATGCCGAGCAGCGGCGCACCGCAGCGCGCCGCGAGCTTCGGCGCGGCCGGCGAGTGGTCCTTGTGCGTATGTGTGACGAGGATCCAGCGGACCGGCGCCGGCGCGGCGGCGATGATCGCCTCAAGGTGCGCCTCCTCGTCGGGGCCGGGGTCGATCACCGCGCACGCGCCGCCATCGGCGATGAAGTACGTGTTGGTGCCGGGGCCGGTCATCATGCTGCCGTTGTTCGCGGTCACGCGCGATACGCGCGCCGACAGTCGCACGACCCGCCCGGGCCCGATTTCGCAACTCGCGCCGCGCGTGCCGTCGGCGTCGATGCGGCCGAGCTCCGCGTACGCGGGCTCGTCCGGCATCACCGGCCGCGGCCCGTTCGCATCGACGCCGATGCGCGGCATGATGCGCTCGATCGTCGCCAGGCCGCGCGCGTGCTCGACGCAGGCGCGCGCGCTGTCGAACGCGGCGAGCGCGCGCAGCGTGTGGCGGGTCGGGTTCGGCAGCTTCAGCCCCTCCGCCAGCGCAGCGGCCGGACGGACCCAACGCAGTTCGAGCGTCTCGTGCGCGTCGAGCGATGCTTGCTGGCCCGGTGGCGCGGTCGCGATGAAGAAACGCGTATCGAAGCGCTTCGGCAGCCCCAGCGGCGTCAGCCAATAGCTGTAGTACGCGAGCCGGTCGGCGGCCAGTTCGAGCCCGAACCGGTCGCAGACATCGCCGAGGCTCGTCTGACCGTGGCGCAGCGCGGACCGCATCGTGTCGAGTTCGCGCCGCGCGACCGCATGCAGCATGGTGAGCGCGCCGGAGGCGTCGCACGCGAACAGCAATCCGGCCTCCTCGAAGCACTCGCGGACCGCAGCGACGTAGTAGTCGAGGCCGCCCTCGGGCACGCCGAGCCGGCGGCTGGCTGCCGCGTCGTCGAGGCCACGGCAGCGCGCGTGCAGCGCGCGGTCGCCGCGATCGAGCGTGCCGCCGGGAAACACGAACGCGCCGCTGCTGCGATCGTTCGCGCGCTCGATTCGCCTCAGGAGCAGCACCTGCATGCCGTCGTCGCCGTCGCGCACGACGATCACGGTGGCAGCGGGTCGCAACGTGGAGGGCGGGCGCGGGCCGGTGTCGGCAGGGGCATCCATGGGCTTCGGAGCGGGCAGGCGAGTCGCCGCACAGCATAGCGAGTCGGCGTTCACGGACAAATCAGAGCACGAAGCAGCCGTCCTCGACCGCGTCGCGCGCGAGCAGGAACGCCGCCGCGTTCCAGCTCTGCCCCGCCATGCCGAGCGGTGCGAGCGTCCGGCCATGGAACCACTCGGTGAAGCGCCAACCGTCGACGCTGTTGGCACGGGCGAGCTTTTCGAGTTCGGCGCGCGCCAGCTCCGCCATGCCGAGCCTGGCGAGCGCCATCACCCAGAAGCCGCCGACTAAGGGCCAGATGCCGCCGTTGTGATACTGGTGCGGGAAATTCTGGCCGTGGCGCGCCATGTAGCGGCGCCAGTGCGGATGCGCGCTTTCGATGGGGTCGGTCACCGTGCGCACCGGATACGGGTCGGAGACATTCGCCGCCAGCAGCGCCTGCACGATCTCGTGCCCGCGCGCGTCGGTCGTGAGGCCGCACAGGATCGCGAGCACGTTGCCGAACACGTCGCCCTCGTCGCCGGCGAACGACAGGTTGACGAAGCTCAGGTATGGCACGCGCGAGCGCCGGCCGCGCCGCGCGTAGTGGCGCAGCAGGCGCGCGCGCCGGTACTCCGGCAGATCGTCGCCGAACGGATGGAACAGGTGATTGAAGTGGTGGTGCGTGTCGTCCCGGCGCGGCAGGCCGAACCGTTCCTTCACGAGATGCCACAGCGCGTTCGTGTACAGCACGAAGCCGGAGCGCGGCATGATGTCGGCCCAGTCGCTCGCCTCGTTCT
>JAKORH010000091.1 GCA_029777935.1 Pseudomonadota bacterium | reverse complement strand
TGAAGTTGTTAGTTTCCACGAAGCGACCCTTCCCTATGCCCATCGGATAGGTCGAAATGTCGTGGAGCAGTTCGCCGTAGATCCGTGCGCGAATCCCCTCGCCGGCGAATAGCTGGCTGAGCTTGTCGGTGGCCGACTCGATGATGCTGTCGACGGGCGCCCAGGCTAGCGCGGCCGCCGCAGTCGCGACTGCCGCCGCGGCGACAGCGAGCAGGGTTCCAGTACCGTGCCCGGAACGTCGGCGAGCCCACAGCAATAGCAGTAGCTCGAGCGCGAGCGCTGCAATCGCGGCTGCCGAGACCGTGGCGGCGACCAGCGTGACCGCGCACAGCGCGAGGGCCAGTGCCCACAGGCGCGTCGGCGCCGAGCGGCCGGTGAACATTGCGTACAGTATCACCGGGAATTGGAATCCAACGTAAATCGGCAGCTCGGTCGCGGTGAAGCCCTCGCGGAACTCCAGTCGCAGCAGCCCGGACTCGGGCAGCACGCCGTAGAACCCCAGATCGCCGACGGCCAGGAAGAAGGCGATCCCGCCGTACCAGATCGTGTAGATCGCGAGCAGTCCCGGCACCATCAGTAGCCGGCCGCCGCGCTGCGCCGCCACGCCTCCGATCGACACCCCGATCAGGTAGTAGGCGCCGATCGACAGGAAAGTCGAGACGTTGCCGAGCCGCAGGTCGGGCCGCACGAGCTCGCCGACGATGGCGACGAGAAGGAAGGTCGCCAACAGCCAGCCGGTGACGTCCGGCCCCGACCGCGCCACGCGTGGATTGAAGATCAGCAACGTGGCGATGGCGGCGAGGATCGCGAGCAGACCTACGACCGCCTCGGGAGAGACCATGTCCCCGATCCGTCCGACGCGAAGGTATACGGCGGCGAGCCACAGCATTCCCCACTGCGACGCGGCGACCATCGTCAGCAGGATCGCGCCGAGGACGCTCGAACGCCGCAACAGCGGCCAGCGCGGCGCGCCGACGACCTGCGCAGCAGCGCTCACCCGCGCACCTCCGCGCAATGCCATTGGTCGGTCACCGAAAGCACTTGGCGGAACGCCTGGTCGTAGGAGAGGCGCTCGTCGAAACAGCGAAGCGCGCGCTCGCGGTAGCCGGCGTAGTCGGCCTCGATCTGCGCGACAAGTTCGCCGGCACGGGCCGGATCCTCCAGCACTTGGCCGACGCCATGCTCGCGGACGAAATCGGCGAGCCCGGGCAGCGGCGAGACGATGACCGGCACGCCGAGCTTCAGGAAGTGCGACAGCTTGCCCGATGCCAGACCGACCGCCGACGTGTTCTGGCCGACTTCGCGCGAGTAGAGGACCAGCCCGATGCGCGCGCTGCCCAGCAGTTCGTCGATCTGCGAGTACGGCAGGGGTTCGAGCGAGAAATCCACCCTGTGGCCGGTATCCAGTTCGCGCAGCTTGCTGACGAGCGGATCGCCCTTCGCCCGGGGCTGCGCCGAATGTACGACGCAGCGCCACGACGGGGCCAGCGACTGTGCGCAACGCACCGCGGTCGCAGTATCGAACTCCTTCGCGATGGTGCCGGGGCAAAGCAGCAGCGGCGTCGCCTCGGCGAGGCCGAGTCGCCGCTGAAGCAGCGTCGACTGGACCACGCGGGCGGGTCCGCACGGCGCGTTGGGGACGATCAGCACGCGGTCGGCCGGCACGCCGAGGTCGGCCACCAGCAAATCGCGGCGCTGTGCGTCGTGCTCGATCGTGATCTCGCTGCGCCGGGCTGCGCGGCGCTCGATCGCCTTGAACAGCCGCGCGCCGCGCGTGTCGAGCTTGTTGCCAATGTAGAGCTCGGTTTGGTAGTTGACGATCCGGGTGCGCCGGAACAGCGAATACGCGTAGGCGGCGAGCAGTCCGCGAATGCCGCCGGCGAAGATCAGCGGACGCGCCCGCGTGAACCCGAGCAGCACCCAGGCGGTGAACAGCAGCGTGGCGAGCGCGCGCGGCTCGCGCTCGGCATCGAAGGTCCAGGGCATGTAGAGAATGCGCACCGCCGGCGATACGAACGTCGGCGCCGGGAAACGCCGGTTGCGCACCGCGAGCACGTCGACCGTGTAGCCCGCGGCGGCGAAGCAGCGCACCGCGTTCAGGATACCGGTCTGGTGATCCAGCGTCCCCATCGGCGCGAACACCGATACGCGCTTCATCGTCAGACGGCCCTTGCCACCACGCAGCCGTACCAGGTCCTGTCGTCAAGCGGTTCGCGTGGGAGCCACGCCTGCGCGGAGAGCAGCTCGAAGGCCGCGCTCCGCAGCAATCGCTCGATCTCTGGCAGGAACAGGTAGCGCATCCGGTGCGTTTCGCT
>JAKORH010000090.1 GCA_029777935.1 Pseudomonadota bacterium | reverse complement strand
GGATTGATGCGCGGGCAGATATAGAAGGCGCGCGTGTCGAGACAGCGCCGCACCTGCGCGTCGGCGTCGCGGTTCGCGAGCAGCCAGTCGATCAGGTACAGGCACGTGCTCGAAGCGGTCAGCTCCACCGAGTGGATGTTGCCGTCGACCCAGTACGCAGGCTTGTCGGCGGCGGGGCCGGTCGTGGTGTTGGTGAGCGTGACCACCGGGATCGCGCGGCCTTCGAAGCTTGCCCCGATGAATTCGAGCGCGACGAACTGCGGCGCTTCTTTGGCGAAAGCGCGCAGCGTCGAGATCAGTTGCTCGTACTTCAGGAAGCGCGAGTAGTCGAGCTTGGGCATGGGCGTCACGGTCGAGTCGGCGAAGGCGCCAATTTAGCGCGCCGTCGCCCCGGCGCAGGCCGGGGCCCAATTTGTCGTCACGTGCAAATTAGGCACCGGCCCCTGCCTGCGCCGGGGCCGGCTCTTCGCCTGAGCGACGAGCTATGCGCTCTTGCGACTAGCCTTCCACCAGGCTCTCCGCTTTGACGAGCCACCGAGTGAGCGCGCGCAGGTACTCGCCGCAGTCCGAGTGCGAGATGCATTCCGTCTGCGTGTATGCGATCACGCTGCATTCAGGCGCGACGGCAGGCGGCATGTCGATCAGCCGCCGATGATGATGATTCCGTGGCTGCTTGCCGGGTTGTTGTTGGGATCCACTTGCGGCGGCGGCGGCGGAAGATGGTGGATCCACCGAGGCACTGTTCCGCATTGTTCGTCCGCAGCGATCTGGCCGGCCGACTGATAGCCTGCGACTGCCTCCCGCGGCGGCAGCGGCTGCGGATTGAGAGCGACCCTGTCCAGGGCGCTGCTGTACGAGGACAATTCCCGCGGCGGCAGCGGCTGTGGGTTGATCGCCACTGCATCGAAGCGACTGCTGTGCGACAAGAGCCCGGAGACACTCGACAGCGACGCCGCGATTTCCTCCCGCGGCGGCAGCGGTTGCGGATTGAGAGCGACCTTGTCGAGCGCGCTGCTGTACGACGACAACTCCAGGCCATGCGGCCGGGGCGGGTGAAATCCCGGCGGCGGCGTGCCGCAGCCGGGACCTTCTTCGGAGAGCAAGCTGAGTTTCTCCGACAGAGTGTGGTTCGGGTGCACTTCGAGCGATGCGGTGAGTCCTGCGGACAGACTCGCGGAGTTGATCGATGTCATGTTGACGCTCCTTGCGGGTTGAGGGCGGATGCGGTACGGCCAAGGTGGCCATGTCGCTGTCCTCATTGGATAACCGCGCAAGGGCACCGCCAAGAGCGAACTGATCCCAGCGGGGACGATGACTAGCTAGGGGAACTCCTATGCTGCTATGCGCACGTACGCAGCAGACGCAGACAATCCTTGTCGAGCATGAAGCGCAGGCGCCGCTGCGTGCCGTCGTCGTACTTCAGCACCAGCACGCCGCCCTCGACCGTCGCGCTGCCGCTGCGCGCCGCCGTGCGATCGGTCGGCCCCGGGCCGCTCTCGGTGAAGCGGCCATCCGCAGCGAACTCGTACACGGTGCGGCCGCGCGACAGCCCGAGCTTGACCTCGGGCCCGACGAACACTCGCGCGTCGGGCGTGTCGCGCTCGTGGGCGTGGATCCACTCGCCCGCGAGCCCGCTCGCCTTGAATGCGGACGCTACTTTCCTGCCCACAGCTTGCGGCGCGGCCCTTCGAGCGCGGCGTGCATGCGCGCGACCTGGCCGGTGGTGAACATGAACATCGCGTCGTCGTCGGTGTAGTCCATGTAGTTCATGAACATGTCGCCGTTCGGCCCGTTGTGGCACGACACGTGCGGGAACGTCGGCTTGCCGTAGTTGGCGTCCTCGGCGTTCGGCGTGTCGGCGACGAAGTCGCTGCCCGAGCAATCCGGCGTGTCGCCCCAGATGTGGCGCAGGTTCAGATAGTGCCCGACCTCGTGCGTGCAGGTGCGGCCGAGGTTGAACGGCGCGGTCGCCGCGCCGCTGGTGCCGAACGCGAACGTGGTGATCGCCACACCGTCGGTGGCCTTCGGCCCGCCCGGGAACTGCGCGTAGCCGAGCAACTGGTCCTTCAGTTCGCACACCCAGAGGTTCAGATACCGGTCCGCTGGCCACGGCGCGACACCGCCACGCTTCGGATCCTTCATCGCGTCATTCTGGCCGAACGCTGCGACGTCGGTCTGCGTCAGGGTGATGCCGCTGCTCGGCTTGCCCTGCGGGTCCTTCGTCGCCAGTTCGAACTCGATCATCGAATCCGTCACCAGGCCCAGCCACACCGCGGGCACCTTCGACCGGTCCTTGTTGCGCGCACGATAGTCGCGGTTCAGCGCCGCGATCTGGCTCTTCACCTGCGCCACGCCGATCTTCTGCGCTGCCGTGTTGTACAGCACGTGCACGACGCACGTGATCCGGTACGGCTTCTTCGGCAGCTTGAACGCCTTGCGGGCGGCGGCTGTGGTGCGATGCTCGAGCGCGACCTGCGCGCGCCGGAACGAGAGGTTCTGCTCGAGCAGGAACTGGTGGTTCGACATGGCACCGCAGATGCGGTGCGGCGGGACCTTGAACGCGGGCATGGGCTCCTCCGGTAGCGCGTCCGCGTCCGAGCCCGCGGACTCCGATTCGCACTGCATACCGCGGCGGCGCGCGGGTCAAGTGACGATTCGCCGTGCCTCACGCACTCGTGCGACGCGCGAGGGCGGCGGCTTCGAAGCCGTCGCCCCGGCGAAGGCCGGGGCCAAATTTGCGGCGTTGAAATTTGGCCCCGGCCTTCGCCGGGGTGACGACGGCTCTACGCCTTCCACTTGATCGAGCAGCCGATGCTGGCGATCTGCTCGGCCGGGCCGGTGCCGGTGGCGGCGATCTGCTGCATGGCTTCGAACAGTTCGCGCTTCGCGCCCGGCGGTGCCGGGTTGCGGCCCGAGGCATCGAGCCGGCCGCGGTATTCGAGCTTCGATTCCCGGTTGAAGCCGAAGAAGTCCGGCGTGCACACCGCGCCGTACGCGCGCGCGACCTGCTGCGATTCGTCGTACAGATACGGGAAAGTGAAGCCGTGCCTGACCGCGAAGCGCTTCATGTTGTCGAACGAGTCCTCCGGATACGCGGTGACGTCGTTGGCGCTGATCGCGACCACGCCGATGCCGAGCGCTTGCAGGTCCTTCGCGTCGCGCACGATGCGGTCGACCACCGCCTGCACGTACGGGCAGTGATTGCAGATGAACATCACCAGCGCGCCGTTCGGCCCGCGGATGTCGCCCAGCGAATGCGTGCGGTCATCGACGCCGGGCAGCGAGAAGTCCGGCGCTTTCATGCCGCGCTGGATCGGATCGGCGGTGGCAGCCATGCGGATCTCCCGACAACTACGCCGCGCAATTTGCGCCGGTGCCGACTCGAGCGGTCGCGGCGGCGTGCAGCCGTTCCAGCAGCGCCAGCGTCACGAACTCCGCGCCGCCCGTGTGACGTTGCGCGATTTCGCGCGGAATCGGCCGCTTCGGGTCGCCGAGCGTCGGCAACAGCAGATCGGCCCCGGAGAAATCCTGGTCGAGCGTCCAGAAGCTTGGCGTGGCCACGACAAACAGCCCCGCCGCATGCGCCGCCTTGACGCCGTTGCCTGAATCCTCGAACGCGATGCACGCCGATGGCGGCGCATTCAGCCAGCGCAGCACGAGCTGATACACATCGGGCGCGGGCTTCTTGCGCGCCACCTGGTCGCCGGCGGCGAAGACCTGGAACCAGCCCGGAGCGTGCTCGCCCAGCGAGTGCGCGATCAAGGCCTCGACGCCGCTCGGCGTGCCGGTCGTCGCCACTGCGAGTTTCAGTCCCGCCGCGCGTGCCTCCTCGATCAGCCGCTTCACTCCGGGGCGCAGCGGCACCCGGCCGGCTTCGATCAGCGACTTGAAGATGCGCACCTTGCTGCGATGGATCTCGGGGATCCGTTCGCGCAGTCGCGCCTTGGCGGCGGGCGGATCTGACAGCGACTCGAGGTGCAGCAGCATGCGCTCGCGGCCGCCCGACACGCCGAGCAATTCGGCGTAGCGGCTGCGCGTCCAGTGCCAGCGCACGCCGTGCTCTTCGAACGCGGCATTGAAGGCCTGGCGGTGCGCTTCCTCGGTGTCCGCGAGCGTCCCGTCGATGTCGAAGATCAGCGCCTCGAGGCTCATGGCATCGTCCTCTCCGATCGTTGGCCCGGCTTCACGCCGGCTCGGCCAGCCGCGCCTCGGCCGTTCGTGCGCCGGCGAGCGCACGCGCGCATTGCGCGATCCGCGCGGCGGTGATGCCGAAGTGCTCGTACAGTTTTCCGGCCGGCGCCGATTCGCCGAAGCGGTCGAGTCCGACCACGTCGCCCTCAAGCCCCACGTACTTGCGCCAGAAGTCCGGGTGCGCGGCCTCGATCGCGATGCGCGGCACGCCGCGCGGCAGCACCGCGCTCTGGTACGCGCGGTCCTGGCGATCGAACACGGTCGTCGACGGCATCGATACGACGCGCGCACCGATGCCTTCCGCGGCCAGCAGCGCGCGCGCCTTCAACGCGAGCTCCAGTTCGGAGCCGGTGGCGATCAGCACCACCGCGAGCGGACCTTCCGCTTCCGCAAGCACATAGCCGCCGCGCGCGACCACGGCCTCGTTCGCCTCGCGCGCCAGCGCAGGCAGGTTCTGCCGCGACAGCAGCAGTGCGGTCGGCCCGTCCTTGCGCTCGACGCCGGCGCGCCACGCGACCGCCGTTTCGACGCCGTCGCCCGGCCGCCAGACGTCCATGTTCGGGATCACTCGCAGCGCTGCGGCGTGCTCGACCGGCTGGTGCGTCGGCCCGTCCTCGCCCAGCCCGATCGAGTCGTGCGTCAGCACGTAGACGACGCGCTGCTTCATCAGCGCGCTCATGCGCAGCGCCGAGCGCGCGTAATCGGTGAACACCGCGAACGTGCCGCCGTAGGGAATGAAGCCGCCGTGCAGCGCAAGCCCGTTCATCAGCGCACCCATGCCGAACTCGCGCACGCCGTAGTGGACGTAGTTGCCGGCGCCGTCGCTGCCGATCGACGCCGATGCCTTCACCGCGGTCAGGTTCGACCATGTCAGATCCGCCGAGCCGCCGAGCAGTTCCGGCACCGCGGGCACCAGCGCTTCGAGCGCGTTCTGCGACGACTTGCGCGTGGCGGTGGGCGCGGTTACCGCGCGCGCGGCGTCGATCAGCTTCTTCGCAGTCTGCGCCCAGTCCGCGGGCAGTTCGCCGCGCATGCGGCGCGTGAGCTCCCGCGCCAGTGCCGGATGCTCCTGCGCGTAGGCGTCGAAGCGCCGCTGCCATTCCTGCTGTGCCGCTGCTCCGCGAGCGCGCGCATCCCAGTCCGCGCGCAACTGTGCCGGCACGTCGAACGGCGCGTGCGGCCAGTCGAGCGCGGCGCGCGTGGCGGCAGTCTCCTCGGCGCCGAGCGGCGCGCCGTGCACCTCGTGCGTGCCGGCGGCTTTCGGCGCGCCCCAGCCGATCGTGGTGCGGCAGATCACCAGCGTGGGCCGCGCGCGCTCGGCGAGCGCCGTGTCGATCGCGCACTCGATCGCGATCGCGTCATGGCCGTCGATCGGTCCGACCACGTTCCAGCCATAGGCGCGGAAGCGCGCCGCGGTGTCGTCGCGGAACCAGCCTTTCACGTGGCCGTCGATCGAGATGCCGTTGTCGTCGTAGAAGCAGACGAGCTTGCCCAGCCCGAACACCCCGGCGAGCGAACAGGCCTCGTGCGAGATGCCTTCCATCAGGCAGCCGTCGCCCGCGAACACCCACGTGCGGTGGTCGACGATCGCGTGGTCCGGCCGGTTGAAGCGCGCGGCGAGCAGTATCTCGGCGAGTGCCATGCCGACCGCGTTGGCGAGCCCCTGTCCGAGCGGACCGGTCGTGGTCTCCACGCCCGGCGTCAGACCGACCTCGGGATGCCCCGGAGTCTTCGAATGCAACTGGCGGAAGCTCTTCAGTTCGTCGAGCGGCAGCTCGTAGCCCGTGAGGTGCAGAGCTGCATACAGCAGCATCGAGCCGTGCCCGTTCGACAGCACGAAGCGGTCGCGATCGGCCCACGCCGGGTCGGCCGGGTTGTGCTTCAGATGCCGATGCCACAGCACTTCGGCGATGTCGGCCATGCCCATCGGCATGCCGGGGTGGCCTGACTTCGCGGCGTTGACCGCGTCGATGGCCAGGAAGCGCAGCGCGTTGGCGCGCAGCCGCGCGGCAGCGGCGCGGTCGGAGAATTTCTGGGGTGCGTTCATCGGTTCATACCCGCAAGGAAAAGCTTGGATTCACCACAGAGGCACAGAGGCACAGAGGCAAGAAAAGGAAAGGAAGAAGTGCAGTTCTCTGTGTCTCTGTGCCTCTGTGGTTGATAGGTTTTCACGCCCGCTTCTTCAGATCGATCAGCCGCAGGATCATCGGCGTGAAGATCAGTTGCATCGCCAGTCCCATCTTTCCTCCGGGCACGACGATGTTGTTGGGCCGGCTCATCCACGAGTCGTGCAGCATCGACAGCAGGTACGGGAAGTCGATGCCCTTCGGGTTGGCGAAGCGGATCACGACCATGCTCTCGTCGGCAGTCGGGATGTCGGCGGCGATGAACGGATTGGACGTGTCCACCGTCGGCACGCGCTGGAAGTTCACGTGGGTGCGCGAGAACTGCGGGCAGATGTAGTTCACGTAATCCGGCATGCGGCGCAGGATGGTGTCGACCACCGCATCCTGCGAGTAGCCGCGCAGGCTCTTGTCCCGGTGCAGCTTCTGGATCCACTCCAGGTTGATGATCGGCACCACGCCG
>JAKORH010000089.1 GCA_029777935.1 Pseudomonadota bacterium | reverse complement strand
CGTCGTGCCGATCTGGCGGCGTGCGGTATCGATGCGCACCGCCGCCCGCTCCGCCTGAGCGGCGATGTTCGCCGAGCGGATCCTCGTCCTCATTCCGCATCCCGACGACGAGGTGGTCGGTTGCTCCGCCGCGATCGGCCGCGCCCGTCGCACCGGCTGCCAGGTCGCCGGCCTCTACCTGACCAACGGCGTGCCGGCGCTCGAGCTGTTCTGGCCCTGGCAGAAAGGCGATCACCGCGCGCGCGTCGCAGTGCGCTGGCGCGAGGCAGAAACCGCGCGCGAGGCGCTGGGAATTGCCGAAGCCGGACGCCAGGACATTCCGACCCGCACGCTGCGCCTGCACATGGCGGAAAGTGCTGCACTGATCGAGCGCGCGCTCGACGCCACCGGCGCGACCATGCTGTGGACACCGGCCTTCGAAGGCGCACATCAGGACCACGACGTCGCGAACGCGCTGGCAAGCCGGCTGCGCGGGTGCATTGCGGTGTGGGAGTTCAGCGAGTACCACAACGCCGGCGGCCGGGTGCACGCGCAGGAATTCATCGTGCCGAATGGCACCGAGACGGTTCTCGCCCTCGACGACGGCGAGGTCGCCGACAAGCGGCGTCTGCTTGCGCTCTACGCCTCGGAGAAAGCCAATCTCGGCTATGTCGGCACCGCGCGCGAGAGCTTCCGGCCGCTCGCGGACTACGACTATTCCCTGCCGCCGCATGGCGGTGCGCTGTTTCACGCACGCTTCCGATGGGTGTGGGGTCATCCGCGCGTCGATCGCACCGACCCGGCCGAAGTGCGCCGAACGATCTGCGCCTTCCTACGCGGCAGCGTGGCCTAGGCCGACGCGCCGCCCGGCGGCCGTCCGTAGCGCAGGGTCAGCAGGGCCGGCAGCACGATCAGCGTGCAGACCAGCGACAGCGAAATCGCGATCAGCAGGAGCTGGCCCATGCTCGCCGTCCCGACATGGCGTTCGATCGCGAGGCTGCCGAACGATGCCAGCGTCGTCAGCGCGCTGAACAGCACCGCACGCGGGGTCACGGTGCGCAGCAGAAGGCCACCGCTTTCCTCGCGCGCGCGCGTCACAAGGTAGATGCCGCTCGACACGCCGAGGCCGAGCAGCAGCGGCACGACGATGATGTTGGCGAAGTTGATCGGCGGACCAAACGCCGCCGAAATCGCGAAGGTGATCGTCGCGGCAAGCGCCAGCGGTACGAGGACCAGCACCGTATCGACGAAGGAGCGAAGCTGGATCAGCAGGACGATGGTGATCATCACCAGGGCGATGAGCGAAGCCTCGGAAAACGCCGCG
>JAKORH010000001.1 GCA_029777935.1 Pseudomonadota bacterium | reverse complement strand
TCGCTGCTGCTGTTTCGCCGCGAGTTCGACCAGTACGTGAACCTGCGGCCGGCGCGGTTGATGCCCGGCATCATTGCGCCGGTGGTGCGGCGCGACGGCAGCGCGCGCTCGGCCGGCGAGATCGACATGATGATCGTGCGCGAGAACACCGAGGGCGAATACTCGAGCGTCGGCGGGCGCATGTACGAGGGCACCGAGCGCGAGATCGTGGTGCAGGAAACCGTGATGAGCCGCCATGGCGTGGACCGGGTGCTGAAGTTCGCGTTCGAGCTCGCGCAGACGCGTCCGAAGAAGCACCTGACCAGCGCGACCAAGTCGAACGGCATCGCGATCACGATGCCGTACTGGGACGAGCGCGTGGCGGCGATGGCGCGCGGCTACCCCGAAGTGCGCGTCGACAAATTTCATATCGACATCCTGACCGCGCATTTCGTGCAGCGCCCGGACTTCTTCGACGTGGTGGTCGCGAGCAATTTGTTCGGCGACATCCTGAGCGACCTCGGGCCCGCGTGCACCGGCACCATCGGCATCGCGCCGAGCGCGAACCTGAACCCGGAACGCCGCTTTCCTTCGCTGTTCGAGCCGGTGCACGGCTCCGCGCCGGACATCGCGGGCAAGGGCATCGCGAACCCGATCGGGCAGATCTGGTGCGGCGCGCTGATGCTCGACTTCCTCGGCTGCAAGCCGGCGCACGACGCGATCCTCGCTGCGATCGAGCGCGTGCTCGATCCGGCCAGCGGTGCGCCGCGCACGCCGGATATCGGCGGCAGCGCCGGCACTGCGGACCTGGGCCGCGCGGTGGCCGACGCGTTGTAGTGATGGCGCGGCGTGCGCTCTGATCTGCATCAACCGCAGCAGTCATTTACATTTCGCTTCGTGCAACTTCATGCAACCGAGGCCGCAGGGTCACGGCGCACGCGCCAAATCTGTCTAAAATTCCCGCCCACGGTGTCGTATCGCCATTTGCCTTATTGACACGTCGTAAGTCGGTCGCTCTAATCATCGCGGCAGCAGAGCCTCTGCTGCACGAGCTCCTCGCAGGCGCGAGAGAACCAACAACATCGATTCAAGTGCCACGGGAGGAAACGATGGAGCGCAGCCGGATCAACCTTTCCTGAAACGAGGACCCCCTGGTGAACAAGAC
>JAKORH010000088.1 GCA_029777935.1 Pseudomonadota bacterium | reverse complement strand
CCAACACGCCGGGCGTGCTCGACAAGAGCGGCAAGCTGCTGACGAATCTCTCCGCGCGCGAGATCGACGAGCTGTTCGCCGACGGCACGATCAGCGGCGGCATGCTGCCCAAGATCGGCTCGGCGCTGGATGCCGCGAAGAACGGCGTCAACACCGTGCACATCATCGACGGCCGCGTGCCGCACGCGATGCTGCTGGAGGTGCTGACCGACCAGGCCTACGGCACCATGATCCGCTCGCACTGAGGTGACGAAGCGCGCCTTCTTCAGCTGGAGCGGCGGCAAGGATTCGATGCTGGCGCTTCACCGCGCGCTGACCGGCGGCTGGCGTGTCGAGGCGCTGCTGGCGATGTTCGATGCCGACGGCGAGCGTTCGCGCTCGCACGCCATCCCGCCGCAGCTGATGCGCTCGCAGGCCGACGCGCTGGGCATCCCGCTCGTGATCGGCCGCGCCGGCTGGGCCGACTACGAGGCAGTGTTCACGGCGCAACTTCGGGATTTCGCCGCCCAGGGGTTCACGCACGGCCTGTTCGGCGACATCGACCTGCAACCGCACCGCGACTGGGAAGAGAAGGTCTGCGCTGCGGCCGGCCTCGCGGCCGAGCTGCCGCTGTGGCAGGAGAACCGCCGCGCGCTGGTCGACGAGTTGCTCGCGCTCGGCTACCGCGCGCGCGTGGTGTGCGTCGATGCGCGCTTCCTCGATGCGAGCTTCTGCGGCCGCGAGTTCGACGCGCGCTTCGTCGCCGACCTGCCCGCCGGCGTCGATGCCTGCGGCGAGAACGGCGAGTTCCACACCTTCGTGTTCGACGGGCCGCGCTTCGCGCGGCCGGTGCCGCATGCCGTGGTGAAGGTGCACGAGATCCGCCAGAGCCAACCGGCGCTGGGCCACCATTTCGTGGCGGAGCTGCGTTGATGTCTGGCGGCGCGACGGCCCGCGGCACGGTCTGGCTCTTCGATCTCGACAACACGCTGCACGACGCCAGCCACGCGGCCTTCGGCGCGACCAACCGCGCGATG
>JAKORH010000087.1 GCA_029777935.1 Pseudomonadota bacterium | reverse complement strand
TCGCCGCCGGAAAGCTGCCCGACGATCTTCTGCTGGTCGGCGCCCTTGAAGTTGAAGCGGCCCAGGTAAGCGCGCGACGGCATCTCGAACTTGCCCACGGTCAGGATGTCCTGCCCGCCGGAGATGTCCTCCCACACGGTCTTGTCCGCCGTGAGGTCGTCGCGCGACTGGTCGACATACGCGAGGTTCGCCGTCAGGCCGAGCCTGATCTCGCCGGCATCGGGCTTCTCCTTGCCGGTGATCATGCGGAACAGCGTCGACTTGCCGGCGCCGTTGGGACCGATGATGCCGACGATCGCGCCCGGCGGCACCTTGAACGACAGCTTGTCGATCAGCAGCCGGTCGCCGTAGCCCTTGCTCACGTCGACGAACTCGATCACCTCGTTGCCCAGACGCTCCGCCACCGGGATGAAGATCTCGCTGGTCTCGTTGCGCGCCTGGTACTCGTAGCTCGACAGCTCCTCGAAGCGCTGCAGACGCGCCTTGCTCTTGGCCTGCCGGCCCTTCGCGTTCTGCCGCACCCATTCGAGCTCGGCCTTCATCGTCTTGATGCGCGCCTGCTCCTGCTTGGCCTCGATCTCCAGCCGCTTCTCCTTCTGCTCCAGCCACGCCGAGTAGTTGCCCTCGTACGGAATGCCGAAGCCGCGGTCGAGTTCGAGGATCCACTGGCACGCGTTGTCGAGGAAGTAGCGGTCGTGCGTGACGCCGACCACGGTGCCGGGGAAGCGCAGCAGGAACTGCTCCAGCCATTCGACGCTTTCGGCATCGAGGTGGTTGGTCGGCTCGTCCAGCAGCAGCATGTCGGGCTTCGACAGCAGCAGCCGGCACAGCGCCACGCGGCGTTTCTCGCCGCCGGACAGGTTGGCGATCTTCGCGTCCCACGGCGGCAGCCGCAGCGCGTCGGCGGCGATTTCGAGCTGATGGTCGAGGTCCTCGCCGCGCGTGGCGAGGATCGCCTCGTACTTCGCCTGCTCGGCCGCGAGCGCGTCGAAGTCCGCGTCGGGCTCGGCGTAGGCGGCGTAGATCGCGTCGAGCCGGGCCTTGGCTTCGAAGACTTCGCCCAGCCCGGCCTCGACCTCCTGGCGCACGGTCTTCTCGGGATCGAGTGCAGGCTCCTGCGGCAGGAAGCCGATCTTGATGCCCGGCATCGGCACTGCTTCGCCCTCGAAGTTCCTGTCCTCGCCGGCCATGATTCGCAACAGCGTCGATTTGCCGGCGCCGTTCAGTCCCAGCACGCCGATCTTGGCGCCGGGGAAGAAGCTCAACGAGATGTTCTTCAGGATCTCGCGCTTCGGCGGCACGACCTTGCCGACGCGGCGCATGGTGTACACGTATTGCATGGTTGCCTCTGAAATGGCCCTGCTTGTCACTCCCGCGCCAGCGGGAATCCAGTCATCGGTGGCTCCGGCTGGATGCCCGCTTTCGCGGGCATGACAACAACCCCGGGAAAAGGAGGCGCGAAGCTTACCGAAGCGGCGCGCACGCGAGGTGAGCGCGCAACCCGGTCAAGTCGAGCCAGTGGGTCATGTGATTGAGCCGTCGCCCCGCCGCGGAGCCTGGCCCGGACCGGATCCGGGGTCGAGGTCCAATCGCGATGCCGCAACTTGGGCCCCGGCCTGCGCCGGGGCGACGACTCGAACAATCGTGCTGGAATTCACGGCTGATCCATCCGCGCGTTCATCCGCACCAGCTCGTCGAGCAGCCGCGCCACGTCGGACTGTTCGCGCACGAAGTAGCGGGCGCGGCTGTCGGAGCGGTGCTCGACGCGCACGGTCAGCCAGTGCGGCGGCGCCTCGTCGAACACGACCTCGTCGGTGTCGTCGTCGCCGACGAACAGCACTGCCTCCGCGTGCTCGGCCTTGACGATGGCGTCGAGCGCGTCGAACTTGGTGACCGCGCCCGGCGGCAGCAGGTTGTACACGAGCTTGCCGCCGATCACCTGCGCCGGCGGAGTCAGCCGCCCGATGCAGCGCTCGATGCGGCGCGCCGCGCGCTCGCGGTCGCGCGCGTGGCGGTAATGCAGCGACAGCGAAAGCGCCTTGTCCTCGATCACCACGCTCGCGCCCAACGCGGCCAGGCACGGTTCGAGCTGCGCGCGCCAGGTCCGGCACGCCATGCGCAGCGCGGCGGCGTCGACCGCGGTCGCGCCGCCTTCGTTGCCGTGATTGCCGATCAGATAGCGCACGGCCTCGGGCAGCCGCGCGACCAGGTCGGCCCGCCTGCGGCCGGAGACCACCGCCACCCGCGCCCTGCGCGCCAGCTCGTGCAGGGCGCGCAGCACCTCCTGCGGCGCATAGACATCGTCCGGATGCGGACCGATCGGCGCCAGCGTGCCGTCGAAGTCGAACACGTACAGAGCGCGCGTCCCTGCCAGCCGCGCGAGTTCCGCGGCTCCCTCCGGTCCGAACAGGTCCTTCATGCGGCGGTGTGCACCTCGATGCGCGCCGCCACGCGCTCCCTGCGGCGCAGTCGCGCGGCGTCGCGCAGCATACGCGCGGCCCAGCGGTAGACGTTGAACTCGCGCACGAGCTGGCGCAGGCTGCGCATCCGCTCGCGCGCTTCGGCCGGCGGCATCGTCAGCGCGCGGTTCAGCGCATCGGCCACTTCCTCGATGTGGTACGGATTGACGATCAGCGCCTCGTGCAGCTCGTGCGCGGCGCCGGCGAACTGCGACAGGATCAGCACGCCGCGCTCGTCGTCGCGCGCGGCGACGAACTCCTTGGCCACCAGGTTCATGCCGTCGTGCAGGCTGGTGACCAGGCACACGTCGCTGCCGCGGTAGTGCTCGCGCACCGACTCGGCATCGTGATGCTCGATCAGCAGCCGCACCGGCTGGTAGGCGGCATCGCCGAAGCGCTGGTTGATGTGCGCGGCCAACGCGCGCACCTCCGACTCGAAGCGCTGGTACTCGTCGAGCGACGAACGGCTGGGCGCGGCGATCTGCACGAACGTGAAGCGCCCGATCCACTCCCGGTGCAGCTCGAGCAGGCGCTCGACGGCACGCAGCCGCTCGGTGATGCCCTTGGTGTAGTCGAGCCGGTCCACGCCCAGCCCGATGCGATGCTCCGGGTCGAGGCCGAAGCGGGTGCGCAGCCGCTGCGCGCACTCCTCGACCGACGGCGGCGTGTCGGTGGGCCACGCGATCGAGATCGGGTAGCTCTCGACCTGCGTCAGGTGTCCGCCGGCGTGCACGGTCGAGCTTTCGTGCTCGATGCGCGCTTCGAGAAAGCGGTCGACCGTCTGCAGGAAGTTGTTGCAGTGAAAGCGCGTGTGAAAGCCCAGGATCGTGGAACCGAGCAGCCCGCGCAGGATGTCGTCGCGCCACGGGCAGATGCCGAACGACTCCGGGTTCGGCCACGGGATGTGCCAGAAGGTGATGATGGTCGCCTTCGGCAGCCGCTCGCGGATCAGCGCCGGCAGCAGCGCGAAGTGGTAGTCCTGCACCAGCACGACCGGATCGGACGTGCGCGCCTCGTCGACCACCGCCTCGGCGAAGCGCTCGTTGACACGCCGGTACTGCTCCCAGTCGGCGCTGCGGAAGATCGGCCGCACGTGGGCGATATGGCACAACGGCCACAGCCCTTCGTTGGCGAAGCCGAAGTAGTAGCCCTGCTCCTCCTCGCGCGTGAGCCAGAGCCGGCGCAGTGTGTACGCGGCCTCGTTCGGCGGCACGCGCAGCCGGCCGCGGCGGTCGGCGGTCTCGCGGTCGGCCGAGCCCGCGCCGTGCGCGATCCACGTGCCCGAGCACGCGCGCATCACCGGCTCCACCGCGGTCACCAGTCCGCTCGCCGGCCGCTGCACCTGGATGCCGCTGCCGGTGCGCACGTGGATGTACGGCTCGCGGTTCGACACCACGATCACCTCGTCGCCGGAAAGCTGCTCGCGCAGCAGCCGGCGCAGCGCGTCGGGCGTCCACTGCAGCGCCATGTCGTCGTGCAGCCGCTGCTCGATCTGGATCTCGCGCAGCAGCGCGCGCAGGTCGCCCACCAGCGGCTGCAGCTCGGGCCGCGGCTGCGCGAACGGGCGGAACACGCCCTCGCCGCGCAGCATCGCGCGCACGCCCGCCATCCAGCCGCGCCACGACAGCAGCGCCACCGCGACCGAGATCAGTCCGACCGCCACTCCCATCGCGGTGAAAGTCAGCAGCAGGTACTTGCGCGTGTCCTCGCTGCGGCGGGTGACGAAGCTCATGTCGTGCACGATCAGCAGCGCGCCGAGGCGGCTGTCGCCGGCATGCAGTTCGCTGACTGCCAGGTGCACCGGCCCTTGCGGCAGGTTCAGCACCTCGCTGCCGCCGGGGCCGAGCCGCGCCACCGCCGAGCAGTCGATGCCCGCCGGCAGCATGCGCGTGTGGCGCAGCATGCGGCCGTCGGGCGAGCAGATCGCGAGCGCGAACAGGCGCTCGTCGCTGGTGGCGCGCTCGAGCAGCGCATCGACGCGCGCCAGGTTGTGCGACTCGAGCTGCTCGGCCAGCGCGTCGCCGAGCGTCTTGCCGACCAGGCTGGAGCGGATGTCCAGATCACGCACGAACCAGCGCAACATCAGCGAATCGACCAACGGAACCGCGAAGTACGCCAGTGCCGCCATCGCGAGGAACAACGGCACGATGAAGCGTAGCGAGAAGCGAACGGGTCGAAACATGGGCCAGGAGATCCGGCGCCGCGGGTCAGCGTCGCAGGCGCTGTCCGGGAACTTGCGACCGGCGGCGGATGCCGGACGCGTCCGGGTGGCGGGATCGGAACAGGAACGATTTCACCTTATCACGCGGGGTGCGCGCGCTAGGCGATTCCCGTAACGAATACGTGGTACGCGCGACGACGGCAGCCCCGGGAGGTTCCGCGTCGGGGTTATTGCGTACGGCGTGCGCGGAGCTTCAGTCGCGCACGAGCACGCCGGGCGCGCCGAGCGCGCCGCGCACGATCGCCTCGAGTCCCGGCAGCGCGAGATCGCCGGCGTCGATGCGCCAGCACGGCACCTCTTCGAGCAGCGCGCGGAAGCGCCCCTTGTCGGCAAACCCTTCGCGAAACGCGGCGCGCTCGAACGCAGGACCGAGACCGGCGAGCACGCCGCCGGCGAGATAGACGCCGCGCGTGGCGCGCAGCGCCAGGCACACGTCTCCCGCGAAGCTGCCGAGCGCGCGCGAGAACCAGTGCGCGGCGGCGACCGCCGCCCGCTCGCCGGCCTGCGCGCGCTGCGCCACGCGCGCCGGCGCATCGATGTCGCGGCTGCCGCGCAGGAACGCGTCGACCCACGCCAGCCCGCTGCCCGACAGCAGCCGCTCCCACGACACGCGTCCCCAGCGCTGCTGCGCGGCGTGCAGCACGCGCAGCGATTCGTCGTCGCCTGCGGCGAACGACATGTGGCCGGCTTCGCTTTCGATCACGCGCGGCGGCCGGCCGGCGAGGACGCCGGCCGCGCCGAGCCCCGTGCCGGGACCCAGCACGGCGCACATCGCGCCCTTCGCCTCGCCGTGCTGCACGACCTGCGTGCCCTCGATGGCGAGCGCGCCGGCCGCGGCGGCGACGAAGTCATTGACGATCACCAGCCGCTCGAGCGCCAGGCGCGCGGCCAGTTGCGGCGCCGACATCGACCACGCACGGTTGGTGAACGTCAGTTGATCGCCGGTCACCGGCAGCGCCAGCGCGAGCGCCGCGCACCGCACCGGCCTGCCGACATCGGCGAGATACGCGGCGAGCACTTCATGCAATCCGGCGAAGCCGGCGTTCTCGAGATGCCGCAGGTCGCTGCGCCCGCTCGACGCGTGCCAGCAGGCGAGCCGTGCGTTGGTGCCGCCGACATCGGCCAGCACCCATTCCACATCGTCGTCGAACCCGGGCAGCAGGTTCTGGTACATGGGCGAAGTGTGCCACCGCGCGCACGCGCGGCAAGCGCGGCTTCGCGCTCATTCGGCGCGGAACGACAGCTCGATCTGCGCGGTGGCCGGACGCGCAATCGGCTCGAAGCGCCACTGTTCCAGCGCGTTCTGCGCCGCGCGGTCGAACACCCGCGGCGGCGTCGAGGACACGATCTGCACTGCGCTCACGCTGCCGTCGGTGGCCACGGCAAGTCGCGCCAGCACGGTGCCGCGCGTCACGCCCTCACGCAGCGCCTGCGGCGGATACTGCGGTCGCGGCCGCGACACGGGGCGCAGCACGACCGGCGGCTCGGGAGCGGGCTCGGGACGCGCCGCCGCGCGTGACGGTGCCGCCGCGACACGCGCGGGTGCCAGTTCGCTGCCCGGCGCCTGTTCCGTCGGTGGAGCCGGCACCAGCGTCGGCGCCGGCGAAGGTGTCGATGCGTGAACGGATGCGGGCGCCGGTGTCGACGCTGCACTCGGGGCCGGCATCGATGCGGGCGCGGTCGTCGGTGCCGGCGCAGGGGTCGCGGCCACGGGCGCTTCGGTCTCTTCCCGCGCAGTCGCGACCGCAGCCTTCGTGGGAGCGGCGATCGGGCGCGGTTCGCTGCTCGCGGTCTTCTGTGCGGCCTGAGGCGATGGGTGCGGCGCGCGCGCTTCGCGCTCGGAGAGGTGCGTGCTTTCGGTGGCGTGCCTGGTGACCGCAGGCGGCATCACCGCGTGCGGCGCGGAGGTCGCCGCGGCAGGCCGCGCCGGCTCGGGCACAAGCGCGGCAGGCGGAGCAACCGCCGGGACCACGCGCACCGGCGCCGCGGCCACGGCGCGCGCCTCGAACGCGCGCGGGCTGCCCGACTGGACCGTACCGTAGTACAGCAGCAGCAGCGCACCGAAGAACAGCGCGCCGACGATCGCCAGCGCGACGATCACCAGTCCGGCCGTGCGCGACCAGGCATCGCCGCCGGGCAGTGCCGCTGCGCCCGCGCGATCGATCTGCACCGCCGGGCCGTGCGCTGGCTGTGGTGACTGCATTGAGCGAGGATGGCGCGGGGACCGCCGCGCGAGAGCGCGAACCGTGCATCGATGCTAAGCGGGGCACGTCGGTACGCCATCGGCTGAACGCCCGACGCGCGTCGCCACGGAACGCGCTTGGGAGAATCCTGACGCCGGCGCGGCTGCGGGTGGTCCGCCGCGCTACGTGCGGATGAACTCGACCACCCGCCGCATGGTGAGTTCGTCGTCGTCGAAGCCGCCGTGCGTGGTACTGGCGCTCTTCGGTCCCGGCGCCGCGATCGCGGTCGCGTTCCTGAGTTTCGCGCCGTAGCCGGCGAAGAACTCTTCCATGCCGAGGATCGGCGTCGCTTGCCCGCCCTCGAACGACGCCGACACCAGGTGCAGCAGCGACCGCCTGTACGGGCCGCAGGTCGGATCTTCTTCCTCGGCCTTCGCGGTCAGGTGGAACTGCCGATAACGCCGGATCGTGCGGTCGGCGAGCCGCGGCGCGACCAGCGCGTCGAACGTGTCGACGCGCACCGCTGGCGCCATGAAGCTCACCGATTCGATCGGCATGCGCTGTGCGGCGAGATACGCAACGATGTGCGAATGGACGATCGACCCGGCCGAGTGCCCGACGAGATGCAGTCGCAGCGGTTCCTGCTGCGCCGCCGAGCGCACGAAGTGCTGGTACAGGATGCCGGCGCCGGTGTCGGCCGCGGCGCTGATCGCGGCCGCGTTGCGTTTCATCTCGCCCCATAGCTGCGTGCCGGGCTGCGCCAGCAGGCGCTCGATTCGCTCGTTCCACCACTTCTGCGCGGTCGGCCAGACGTCGGCGCGCCCGCCGCTCTCGCCCGACATGCCGCGCAGCGCATCGGCGATGCGATCGACCACCGTGCCGAGCAGGTCCGTCTGCCACATCAGGACCACGGGGAAGATGCGATTGCGGTACAGCAAGGCAATCCACCTGGCCGCGTTCTCCGCCGCCGCCTTCGCCCCGGCGAGCCCGCCGCACGCGTACAGGCACACGTCGACCGGCTTGCCCTTCATCCCCCAGCGGCTGCGCGCCTGCGCCAGGTGCACGTCGACGATCGCGCGCACGTCGTCCTCGGTGGTGCGGAACTGGCCGCTGTTCGACAGCTTGCCGTCATTGCCCATGTCGATCACGAACGGCGCGATCTCGCGGTCGCGCAGCACCCGGTCGCCGGCGAGCGACACCCTGGTGCCCCTCGCGTCGGTGCGCAGCGTGTTCGCGCGCGCGATCGCCAGGTGCTCGGACGTGACGACGCCCAGTTGCGCGACCCAGCAGTCCATCGCGTTGGCGATCCAGTCCTCGTATCGCAGGATCGCGCAGCCGCGCGTCCCCCAGTCCTCGCTCCACGAGTTCTGCAGCAGGAAGCCGTCTTCGTTGTAGCCGACGATCGCGAACGCATGGCCGCCGTCCCGCGGCTCGGCGGGCACGGTCGGGATCGTGAAGATCGCTTCGCCGAACGACGCCGGCCGCTGTCGCGGCTGCTTCTGCGCGTAGCCGGCATCCCAACCGGCGTGGCACACCGCGCTCGCGTAGAGGATGCCGACCTCGTTCAGCGCGGCGTGCATGTCGCTCACGGCGCGCGGGTCGATGCGGTAGTAGGCGCCGAGCGGACGGCGCACCGCGTCGAGCCACCAGTCGTCCTCCGCCTTCTTCGGCGCCGGCGGCATGGCAACGCCGGTCGTCCACATCCTGTCGACGCACGCGCCGTGCTTGTGCCAGCCCTTCAACGCGCCGCGCAGGCTCGAACCCTGGTCGGTCGAACCGGGAAACTCGTCGTAGCGGCGAGCCATCGAGTACAGCATGAAGGGCGAGATCGCCGGCGCCTCGCGCTTCGCCGCGCGCAGCAGGTGCTCGACGACCAGCGACAGTCCGAAGCCGGTGCAGGCGCTGGTCTCGCCCTGGTCCTTTACCGCGAGCCGCAGCTTCGGAAAGAGCTGCGTCGCCGGCGGCAGCGCGATGTTGGGACGGAACGGCAGGTCGCGGAAGTCGACCGCATCCGGACGGACGTTGCGAACGACCTTCGCGCGCCTCTTCGCCATGGCCTCTCCCCCGGTTGCCTGCGGCGCTGCCGACGGTAGGGCGGCGCGACGAAGCACGTCAAGCGCGGAGCGCGGGCAGTTCAACGCAATGCGAGCAAGGGATCTTCGCGCAATCGACTGCCGAAGCCTCCGCGCATCAGCCGTGGTAGCGCAGCGCGTCGACCAGCAGGGCGAACGCCGGCGAGGTCTGGCGGCGGCTCGGGTAGTAAAGGTGGTACCCGGGAAAGGGCGGGCACCAGTCCTGCAGCACGCGCGCGAGGCGTCCCGACGCCAGATGCGGCTGCGCCAGATCCTCCGGCACGTACGCCAGGCCGAATCCGGCCAATGCCGCCTCGAGTATCTGGTCGATGCTGTTGAAGATGAGTTGGCCCTCGACGCGCACCTTCAACTCGCGGTTGCCCTTCTCGAACTCCCACGCGTACAAGCCGCCATAGGTCGGCAGGCGAAGATTGATGCACAGGTGACCGGTCAGGTCCTGTGGCGTCTTCGGCGCAGTGCGCTGCGCGAGATACGACAGGGCCCCCACGACCGCCATCCGCATGTCCGGCCCGATTCGCACCGCGATCATGTCCTTCTCCACCTGCTCCCCGAAGCGCACGCCGGCGTCGAATCGTTCGGCGACGATGTCGACCAGGCCGTAGTCGATGTCGATCTCGACCTTGATGTCCGGGTAGCGCGGCAGCAACTTCGACAGCGCCGGCCACAGGATCGTGTCGGCCGCATGATCGCCGCTCGTGATGCGAATGGTGCCCGCCGGCTTGTCCCGCATCGCGGTCAGCGCCGTGAGCTCGGCCTCGATCTCCTCGAAGCGCGGGGCGACGTTCAGCAGCAGGCGTTCGCCGGCTTCGGTTGGAGCGACGCTGCGCGTGGTGCGCGTCAGCAGCCGCAGGCCCAGCCGCGCTTCGAGTCCGCGAACAGTGTGACTCAATGCCGACTGCGAAACCCCGAGCCTTGCCGCTGCCCTGGTGAAGCTCCGCTCTCGCGCGACGGCGAGGAAGGCGAGGAGGTCACTGACATGATCGCGGGGCATTGATGAAGCCAATTCATGGGTCCAAGCGAAATCTACCGTCTTATCGGACGCTGCCGCAGTCCGTAGATTTTCGACATCGGCAGTTGTCAAAGCACCGGCGACTGCTTCACTCAGACAAGGAGCCTGGCAATGGACATCCAACGCAGCGGTTCACAACCATCCGCGCGGGGGCCGGCGGAGCATTTCACCGGCACCGTGCGAGTTGATCCCCTGTTTCCGACACGCGATCCCGCACACGCCTCCGGCGCCAGCGTCACGTTTGAGCCGGGCGCGCGGACCGCATGGCATGCGCATCCGCTGGGCCAGACCTTGATCGTGACGGCGGGCTGCGGCCGGGTACAGCGCTGGGGCGGCCCGATCGAGGAGATCCGGCCGGGCGACGTGGTGTGGATTGCTCCTGGTGAGAAGCATTGGCACGGCGCAGCGCCCACCACCGCCATGACCCATATCGCCGTTCAGGAGCGACTCGATGGCAAGGTCGTCGACTGGATGGAGAAGGTCAGCGACGAGCAGTACCGCGTCTGATCCTCCCATTCCGGAATTTCGAAGGAGCAACGATGCGCAAGCGCAAACTCGGAAAGAGCAATCTGGAAGTCTCGACCATCGGACTCGGTTGCATGGGAATGAGCATGGGCTACGGTCCGCCGGCCGACCGGCAGCAGATGATCGCCTTGATCCGCAAGGCTGTCGAACTCGGCGTCACTTTCTTCGACACGGCTGAAATCTACGGACCCTTCACGAACGAAGAGCTCGTGGGTGAAGCCCTGGCGCCGCTGCGCAGGCAGGTGGTGATCGCCACCAAGTTCGGAATCCGCATGCAGGACCGCGAGCAAGTGCAGGACAGCCGGCCAGAACAGATCAGGCGCAGCGTCGAGGGGTCGCTGCAGCGGCTGAAGACCGACGTGATCGATCTCTACTACCAGCACCGCGTCGATCCGAACGTGCCGATCGAAGACGTGGCGGGAGCGGTGAAGGACCTGATCCGCCAGGGCAAGGTCAGGCACTTCGGCCTGTCCGAAGCCGGAGTGCAGACAATCCGCCGCGCGCACGCCGTGCAGCCCGTCACCGCGGTCCAGAGCGAATATTCGCTGTGGTGGCGGCGCCCCGAAGAGGAGCTGCTGCCCACGCTCGAGGAACTCGGCATCGGGCTCGTTCCGTTCAGCCCGCTCGGCAAGGGCTTCCTCACCGGAACGATTGACGAGAAGACGACGTTCGAAAGATCGGACTTCCGCAACATCGTTCCGCGCTTCACGCCCGAGGCGCGCAAGGCGAACCGGGCCCTGCTCGATCTGTTGCGCGCGATCGCGCAGCAGAAGAAGGCCACACCGGCACAGATCGCGCTCGCGTGGCTGCTGGCGCGCAAGCCGTGGATCGTTCCGATCCCGGGCACCACGAAGCTCGCGCGCCTGGAAGAGAACCTCGGCGCCGCTGCGATCGAACTGACCGCCGACGATGTGCGCGACATCGGCCGCGCCGCCGCGAACATCACGATCCAGGGAGCGCGCTACCCCGAAGCGCTGGAGAAGAGGACCGGCCTTTGAACGGCCGTGCTGCAGATCAGGAGTCACGAGGATGAGCAACGACATCGCAGGAAAGGTCATCGTCATCACCGGCGCGAGCAGCGGGCTGGGCGAGGCAGCGGCGCGGCATCTTGGCGCGCAGGGTGCGAATGTCGTGCTGGGTGCGCGGCGCGTCGATCGCATAGAGTCGATCGCGAAGGATCTCGCCGGCCGTGGCGACAAGGCGCTCGCGCTGGCCACCGACGTCACCCAGCACCAGCAGGTCAAGCGACTGGTCGACGCCGCGGTGCAGACTTACGGGCGCATCGACGTCATGCTGAACAACGCCGGGCTGATGCCGCAGTCGCCGCTGGAACGCCTGAAGATCGACGAGTGGAACCGCATGATCGACGTGAACCTCAAGGGGGTGCTGTACGGCATCGCAGCCGCGCTGCCGTACATGAAGCGGCAGAAGTCCGGGCACATCATCAACGTGTCGTCCGTGGCCGGTCACAAGGTCCGCCCCGGCAGCGCGGTCTACGCGGCAACCAAGAGCGCGGTGCTGATGTTGTCCGAAGGGCTGCGCCAGGAAGTCAAGCCCTACAACATCCGCACGACGGTGATCTCGCCGGGCGCGGTCGCCACCGAACTGCCCGACAGCATCAGCGAGCCGGACGTGGCCGCCAGCATCCACGAGTTCTACGAGGCGTACGCGATCCCGGCCGATTCGTTCGCGCGCGCCGTCGCCTTCGCCATCGGCCAGCCCGAGGACGTGGACATCAACGAGATCCTGTTCCGGCCCACGCGGCAGGAGCTATGAGAAGCCGTGCGGGGCCGCTGCGGATTGTCCGCTGCACCGAGCCGTTCGCGCTGCTCGTCGGTCAACTGGCGTACCAAGGGAAAGGCGGTCCGGAACTGGCGTACCGGTTCGAGCGGTTCGGGCAATGGGATCGACTTGCGGCGACGATTGGAAGGACTGGCTGTTTCACGCGCTGCTGCCGTTTGCCGCCTGCGCGGCACTCGCGGTCTCGGCGTTCGCGGCTCCGGTTCATGCGCGCGTGACGGCAGATTCCGGACCCGAGGAATGATCGATCGCGACACCCGTAAACGGGCGACGCCATCGCCAGTTCTTGCGAATCCGCATGTCGCTCCCCGCGACCGGCGCGGAATATCCTGAGCGTTGCCTGTCGCTTCGAACACCGAAGGTCAACCCATGCTGGAACTGAACGTCAACGGCCGCGCGCACCGCGTCGATGTCGAACCCGACATGCCGCTGCTGTGGGTCCTGCGCGACCACCTGAACCTTCCCGGGACCAAGTACGGCTGCGGCATCTCGATCTGCGGCGCATGCACCGTGCACGTCGACGGCGCGGCGGTGCGCTCATGCACGCTGCCGGTCTCCGCGGCCGCCGGCAAGAAGATCGTGACGATCGAGGGCCTGTCGCACGACGGCGTGCACCGCGTCCAGCAGGCGTGGATCGAGCACGAAGTGCCGCAGTGCGGCTATTGCCAGACCGGAATGATCATGGCTGCGGCAGCGCTGCTGGCGAAGAAGCCCGCGCCCACCGATGCCGACATCGACGCGGCGATGACCAACCTGTGCCGCTGCGGCACGTATTCGCGCGTGCGGCAGGCGATCCATGCGCTGGCCGCCGCGCCAGCTTCTGCCGGCCGGAAATCCTGAGGGCAGCGATGAATCGCTGCCTCTCTCACCCCTTCCCCTCTCCCGGCGGGAGAGGGGAATCTCTTTGGAGGGCGCCATGACGATCGCAGCAACCCGGCGCGATTTCCTCAAAGTCTCGGCCGCGCTCGCCGGCGGCCTCGCGCTCGAATTCAGTTTCCCTTTCGTGTCCCGTGCGGCCGCGGGCGCGCCGGCCACGGAGGTCAATGCCTGGATCCTGATTCATCCCGACGACCGCGTCGTGATCCGCATCGCGCGCTCCGAAATGGGACAGGGCACGCTGACCGCGCTGGCGCAACTGGTCGCGGAGGAGCTCGACTGCGACTGGGCCAAGGTCGGCGCCGAGTTCGCCTCGCCCAACGAGAACTTGAGGCGCAACCGCGTCTGGGGCTCGATGTCGACCGGCGGCAGCCAGGGCGTGCGCGCGTCGCAGGACTATGTGCGGCAGGCGGGCGCCGGCGCGCGCGAAATGCTGGTCGCCGCCGCCGCGCGCCAATGGCAGGTTCCGGTCGCCGACTGCACGGCCGAGCGCGGCGTGATCACGCACCGCCCGAGCGGACGGACGCTGCGCTATGGCGAGGTCGCCGCCGCGGCGGCAAAGCTCGCTGCCCCGCGCGACGTGAAGCTGCGCGATCCGAAGGACTGGAAGATCGGGGGCAAGCCGCTGCACCGCCTCGACATCCCGGACAAGGTGCGCGGCAAGCCGGTGTTCGCGGTCGACGTTCAGTTGCCGGGAATGCTGCACGCGTCGATTGCGCAGTGCCCGGTGTTCGGCGGCCGCGTGGTGAGCGTCGATCCGAGCGCGGCCGAGAAGATGCGCGGCGTGAAGAAGGTCGTGCGCGAGCCGGGCTTCGTCGCCGTGATCGCCGACGGCTGGTGGCGCGCCGACGAGGCGTTGAAGAAGCTGAAGATCGAATGGGACACGCGCGCCGACGGCAACGCCAGCAACGCGACGATCGAGGCGATGCTGCGCGAAGGACTCGCGCAGGCGAAGCTGCCGAAGGCACGCGAGATCGGCGATACGCCGGCGGCGCTGGCGTCCGCCGCCAAGGTGATCGAGGCCGAATACCGCTCGCCCTATCTGAACCACGCGACCATGGAGCCGCAGACGTGCACCGCGTGGTTCAAGCCCGACGGCACACTGGAGGTGTGGACGTCGACCCAGGACGGCGAGGCCTCGCTGCGGGCCGCGGCCGACGAAGCGGGACTGCCGCCGGCGAAGGTCGAAGTGCACAAGATGATGCTCGGCGGCGGCTTCGGCCGCCGCGGCGGGCCGCAGGACTTTGTGCGGCAGGGCGTGGCGATCGCCAAAGCGATGCCGGGCGTGCCGGTGAAGATGATGTGGTCGCGCGAAGAGGACATGCAGCACGGCTTCTATCGCCCGGCGAGCATCGTGCGGATGAAGGCGGGGCTGGATGCACAGGGTCGGGTGATCGCGCTGCACACGAAGATCGCCTGCCCGTCGATCGTGCGCGTGCTGATGCCGCAGGCGAAGCTCGCCAACGGCATCGACTTCACCGCCGTGCGCGCCTTCAACGACCTGCCGTACGAGGTGCCGAACCAGCAGGTCGACTACGCGCTGCGCAACGGGCACGTGCCGGTCGGCTTCTGGCGCGCACCCGGACAGCAGAACGAGTTCTATCGCGAGTGCTTCATCGACGAGCTGGCGCTCGCCGCCGGCAAGGATCCGGTCGATTACCGGCTCGCGCTGCTGAAGCCCGGCGACAAGCATCGCCTCGTGCTGGAAGCGGTCGCGAAGGCGGCGGGCTGGGGGGCGCCGCGGCCTTCAGGCGTGCAGCGCGGCGTGGCGCTCGCGCACGGCTTCGGCAGCTACGCCGCGATGGTGGCCGACGTGTCGGTCGGCGCGCAGGGGGAAGTCA
The DNA here is from genome assembly GCA_029777935.1 of Pseudomonadota bacterium. Next base: position 5,132 of record JAKORH010000087.1, on the reverse strand, counting down.
AGGTGCAGCGGATCGTGGTCGCGATCGATTCCGGCCACGTGGTCAATCCCGACACGTGCCGCGCGCAGGCGGAGAGCAACGTCGCGTTCGGACTGAGCGCGGTGCTGCACCAGGCGATCAATGTCAAGAACGGGCGCGTGGTCGAATCGAACTTCCACGACTTCCCGCTGCTGACGATGGCCGAAATGCCACGGGTCGAGACGGTGCTCGTGCCGACCGGCGACTTCTGGGGCGGTCACGGCGAGCCGGCGATCCTGCCGCTCGCGCCCGCGGTATGCAACGCGGTGTCGCGCGCCGCCGGCAGGCGTATCCGCTCGCTGCCGCTGAAGCCGGCCGATCTGCGCGCGGCCTGAGCGCAGCCGGCTTCGATCGGGCCGTCAATCGTCGTCGTCGTGCCGGTCACCGGCACGACGCGCGTGCAGCGCACGCGCCGGCTCGCTCGCCATCGCCGCCGGCGTGAGCACCTTCAGCGCCGCCCAGCCCGGCTCGCGCTCGAGGCCCGGCGCGGGAATCCAGCCGCCCCAGAACCCGAGCAGCGCGACGATCAGCGCGACTGCAACGACCCGGCGCGGGCCGCTGGCCGCGGGCTGCGCGTGCAGCGCCTTGCGGCCGTCGATCATTCCCTTCACCAGGTTCTCCCGGTGCAACCAACTGCTCGCGATCACCGCGACGATGTGCACGATCACCAGCGTGAGCGTCGCGTTCGCGAAACCGTCGTGCAGGTCCTTCAGCCATTCGGGGCCGACTTCGCTGAAGGCCGCCCATCCGGTCAGGCCGGTGGCGACGACGAGCGCCAGCAGCGCGATCACGGCCCAGCTACCGGCCGGATTGTGGCCGGTGTAGTGCTGCGGACGCGCGGTGAGCAGCGAACGCGCGTACTCCCTCACGCGCGACGGCGCGAAGCTGAAGCCGGTGAAGCGCGCGTAGCGCGTGCCGAGCACGCCCCACAGCAGGCGAAACGCGATCAGACCGAGCGCGGTGTAGCCGCTCATCACGTGCAGCGCGCGCCACGATTCGCCGTCGCCGGTGATGAAAGCGAGCGCGAACGAGCCGGCGAGCAGCCAGTGAAAGATGCGCGTCGGCAGATCCCAGACCAGGCCGCGCGCGGAAGTTTCGTTGGACATCGTGGACTCCATGTCGAATGAATCGAAGAATCAGCGCGGCCGCATCCGACCGCGCTTCGAATAGTCGCCGGCCTCGGCGCCGCGATGGCACGCGCCGCAGTTGCCAGCGCTCTTGACCGCCGCGATCTTGAAGTCAGCCGCGGCCTTGCGATGTTCGCGGACGAACCAGCGTCCGGTCGTGATCCGCGGCAGGCCGTCGCCGGCTCCGCCTTCGCGGCCCGCGCGGTCGACGACGAAGCGCGTGATCGCGTCGCGCGCGCCGGCATCGGTGCCGGCATCGGCGCCGTAGTGGCGGTCGAGCGAGCCCATCACCTCCCGCCACTGCGCGGCTGACAGCAGCGCGGGCGGGTACGGCACGTGACAGCTTCCGCACTCCTCGCGGTACTGCGGCGCGCTCACGTCGTAGCGGTGCTCGTCGGCGCGTGCTTCGTGCACGGCGAACAGCGCGAGGAACATCGCCGCGCAGGTCCAGACGACTGTGTCGAAGATCTTCGGTCGGCAGAATTCGGTTGTCATGGTCGCTCCAGACCTGATTGGTTGTATTCGCTGTCATTCCCGCGGAAGCGGGAATCCAGCGCCCTTGCAACTGCGGCTGGATGCCCGCGTTCGCGGGCATGACACCTGACCACACTCATGCCCTGCCCAGCAGCCATGCGAGCAGGTCGCCCTTCTCCTGCGGCGTGCATTCGCGGCCGAGCACGTCGTTGCAGTTGCGCTTGAACCACTTGGCCGTCTTGGCCGCGTCGGTGAAGCGCTGCGGATTCGCGCTCGGCGCCAGCGGCGCGATCTCGCGCCCGGTGCTGGCGTGGCGGCCGACCGTGCGCGGATCGGCCTGATGGCAGGTCGCGCAGGCGAGATTGCGGCCGTGTTTGGCGGCGAAGAATTCGGCGCCGCGCTGCGCGGAGAAGCCGGCGAAGCGCGCATCGGCCGCACGGGCGTCGACCTCGAACTGGGCGAGCAACGCCTGCGGCGTCGTGCGCTCCTGCGCCAGCGCGGGCACGAGCACCGCCGCCAGCGCCGCGGCGACGATCGGAATTCGAAACTGCATCGGTGCCCTCCTGGCATCGAATCTGACAGGAAGCAAGGTAGCGGCACCGCCTTAAGCGAGTCTTAAGAGACAAGCGCGCTCGCTAGACTCGCGGCTCCAATCGCACGCGCGCCTCCATGACGTTCACCGTCGCCGCGATCTTCGCGATCGTCTATCTGGGCATGATCCTCGGCGGCCTGCCGTTCCTGCAGCTCGACCGCACCGGCGTCGCGCTGCTCGGCGCCATCGCGCTGTTGACGATCGGCGACGTGACGCCGGAGCAGGCGGCGCGCTCGATCCATCTGCCCACACTGCTGCTGCTGTTCTCGTTCATGGTGATCTCGGCGCAGATGCGACTCGGCGGCTTCTACGGCTGGGTCACGCAGGCGGTGGCCGCGCTGCCGCTCGCACCCGCTGCACTGCTGGCGGCCGTGATCGCGGTGGTCGCGCTGCTGTCGACAGTGTTCAGCAACGACGTAGTGTGCCTGGCGATCGCGCCGGTGCTGGCCAACGCGTGCATCCGCCGCGCGCTCGACCCGGTGCCGTTCCTGCTCGCGCTGGCATGCGCGGCCAACATCGGTTCGGCCGCGACGCTGATCGGCAATCCGCAGAACATGCTGATCGGGCAGGTGCTCACGTTGCCGTTCGGCGGCTATTTCCTCGAAGCAATCGTGCCGGTCGCGCTCGGCCTTGCCGCGCTGTGGGCGCTGCTGGCGTGGCAGTCGCGCGGCCGCTGGCGGCGCGAAGCCGGCGCGATGCAGGCATCCGCGAACGACGACGCGCCGCTCGATCCATGGCAGACGGCCAAGGGACTCGCGGTCGCCGCCGCCTTGGTGGGCGCATTCCTGTTCACGACGCTGCCGCGCGACGTGGCAGCGCTGACCGGCGCCGGACTTCTGCTGATGAGCCGCAAGCTGCACTCGACCGCAACGCTCGGGTTGGTCGACTGGGAACTGCTGATCCTGTTCATGGGTCTGTTCGTCGTGAACCATGCGTTTCAGCAGACCGGGCTCGCGCAGCACGCGGTGGACGCGCTCGCGGCGAGCGGGTTCACGCTCGCCGAGCCGGCGCCGCTCTTCGTCGCGGTGCTGCTGCTGTCGAACGTGGTGTCGAACGTGCCGGCGGTGATGCTGTTGCTGCCCGCGGCGACGGAGCCCTTCTCAGGGCCGCTGCTGGCGCTGGTCAGCACGCTGGCGGGCAACCTGCTGATCGTGGGCTCGATCGCCAACATCATCGTCGTCGACGCCGCCCGCAAGCAGGGCGTCGCGATCGACTGGCGCCGCCATCTGCGCACCGGGCTGCCGGTGACGATCGTCACGCTCGCGATCACCGCCGCGTGGTTCGCGTGGCGCCCTGGAGTGATGAGCCTTTGACTCTCATGTTGCCAATCGCAACTGCTCGCCAAGCGCCGTCGCCCCGGCGAAGGCCGGGGCCTGATTTTCGCGGCCTCGAACTTGGGCCCCGGCCTTCGCCGGGGCGACGGCATATTGAACAGGAGCTCTGCTCATGACCGAAACCCGCCCCAGCATCGCCGACAAGCGCCGCGCATTTCGCGAGTTGCATCGGTCCGGCTGCTTCGTGATTCCGAATCTTTGGGACGTCGGCTCAGCGCGCTACCTGCAGAGCCTCGGCTTCAAGGCGCTGGCGACGACCAGCTCCGGCTTCGCGTGGTCGCAGGGCCGACCCGACAACGGCGTGGCGCGCGACGCGGTGCTGGCGCACCTGCGCACGATGGTCGACGCGACCGATGTTCCGGTCAACGCCGATTTCGAGAACGGCTTCGCGCGCGATGCGGCCGGCGTCGGCGAAAGCGTGCGGCTGGCGGTCGCCACCGGAGTCGCCGGCCTGTCGATCGAGGACTCGACCGGCGATGCGGCGCAGCCGCTGTTCGACCTCGACGTTGCTGTGCACCGCATCCGCGCCGCCCGCCGCGCGATCGACGCGGCGGGCGGCGACACGCTGCTGGTCGGCCGCGCCGAGTGCTATCTGGTCGGCCGCGCCGATCTCGACGAAACGATCCGCAGGCTCAAGGCCTATGCCGATGCCGGTGCCGACTGCCTGTATGCGCCAGGGATCCGCACGCCCGAGGAGATCGTCGCGGTCGTCGCCGCGGTGGCGCCAAAGCCGGTGAACCTGCTGGTCGGCGCTGCTGCGAAGATGACGGTCGCCGACATCGGCGCGCTGGGCGTGCGCCGCATCAGCGTCGGCGGTGCACTCGCGCGCTCGGCGTGGGGCGGCTTCATGCGCAGCGCGAAGCTGATCGCCGAGCAGGGGCGGTTCGAAGGCTTCGCCGACGCGGCGAGCGGGCGCGACCTCGACGCGCTGTTCCGCCCCGACCGCGAACGGCGCGGCGGCTGATGGTCCGGTCGCGCGTCATTTGAATCGATAGAACTGGTCGTTCAGGTACTTCACCAGGCTCTGCGTCTGCGCCGCAGTGAAGTCCTTGTTCGCCGCGTGGCTGCAGCTTCCGAGTTGCGCCTGCAGCGCATCGAGCGTGCGCACCCGGTGATCCAGCCGCGTGTACACGTGCGCATCGTGGCAGCCGGTGCAGTTCGCATCGTGCAGGCGCTTGCCCTCGGCGGCATCTCCGGGCAGCGTCGCGGCAGTGGCCCGCGCCAGAGCGAACAGCAATGCCGCGAACAGAACGTGTTTCATCGTTGGCCTCCTGCGCTCGGTTCGACGTTCAACTCTCAGTATGCGCGGCGGCACGCCGCCGCGAAATCCGCCGCTCACGCGATGGCGTCGCGCAACTGCCTGGCCTGCGCCTTGACGCGGTCGAACTCGGCGCGCCGGCGCGCGATCTCCTCCGGCGTCAAGCGCTCGATGTTGCAGTAGTCGAGCTTCCAGGCCGCATCGGCGCGCCAGCGCAGCGGCGACTGCACGGTGGTGCGCGCCGCCGGCGCGGCTTCGAGCAGCGCCAGCGCGAGCTCGAGCGTGAAGTCCTGCGAAGCCACGTCGCGCGGCCTCCCGGCCGCGTTGCC
>JAKORH010000012.1 GCA_029777935.1 Pseudomonadota bacterium | reverse complement strand
GCGCTGGTGCTGCGCGACAACTACTTCCAGACGCAGGCGCTGTCGATCGCGCGCCGCATCGGCGTGCGGCTGATCGACCAGCAGGCGCGCTTCATCCGCTACCTGGAGAAGAACGGGCGGCTGAACCGCGCGATCGAGTTTCTGCCCGCCGACGAGGAAATCGAGGAGCGCAAGGCCAAGCGCCAGGGCCTGACGACGCCCGAGCTGGCGGTGCTGCTCGCGTACAGCAAGATGTGGCTGTTCGACGAACTGCTCGAATCCGACGTGCCCGAGGATCCGTGGGTCGGCACCGCGCTGGCGCGTTACTTTCCGCACAAGCTGGTGGAGAAGTTCGGCGCGTGGATCCCGCGCCACCCGCTGAAGCGCGAGATCGTCGCCACGCACGTGCTGAACAGCATGGTCAACCGCGTCGGCTCGACCTTCGTGCACCGGATGAGCGAGATGACCGGCGCGCCGCCGCCACAGATCGTGCGCGCCTACCTGCTGACGCGCGAGGTGTTCGGCTACGTGCCGCTGTGGCAGCAGATCGAAGCCCTCGACGCCAAGGTGCCGGACGAAGTTCAGGCCGACATGATCCTGGAGGTCGGCCGGCTGATGACGCGCGCGGTCGCATGGTTCACGCGTTCGCGCCGCCTGGCCGAGCCGATGGAGATGACGCTCAAGCGCCTTGCGCCGGCGGTGGCAGCGCTGCGTTCCCGGCTTGCTGCCGGCGTACAGGCCTCCCCGAAGGCCGCCGGGTGGATGCAGGCCGGGGTTCCGGAGCGGGTCGCGACGAACGTAGCGATGATGGCGGGCCTGTACGCCGCGCTCGACGTGGCCGAGATTGCCGAGACCACGCGCCGCCCGCTCGACGAGGTGGCCGAGGTGCACGCCAGCGTCGGCGCGCACCTGGGACTCACCAGGCTGCGCGCCCAGATCGATCAGTTGCCGGCAGACAGCTACTGGCAGAGCCTCGCCAAGGCCGCGCTGGGAGACGACCTCGCGGGTCTGCAGCGCGCGATCGCGCTCGACGCGGTGAACCAGGGCGGCGACGGTGCGGCTGCGCGGCTGGCCGCCTGGGAGGCACGCAACGGACTGGCGCTGGAGCGCGCGCGGCGGCTGCTCGCCGAGTTCGGCGACAAGGGCGCAGATCTGGCGATGCTGTCGGTCGCGTTGCGGGAACTGAGGAATCTCGTCCCCGATCAGGTCGGGGACAGGCGCTGACCGCAGGCGATGTGCTCACCCGCGGCCGCCGGGGATTCCGAGATCGGCTCTAGAAGAACCCGTGCAGCTCGACGAACATCAGCTTGCGATTCTGCAGGTCGTTCTGCGGAATGCCGCGATAGCGGCGGAAGCCTGCGCGTAGCTGCAGGAACGGCAGCGGCGTGTACTCGTAGAGCAGGCTGTAGCGGTTCTGCGCGTCGTTCGAGACCTTGCGATCGGGGTCGAAGTATTCGTAGGTGAGCTTGAAGTTGTGCCCGCGCTGCGCGGTCCAGTTCACCTCGGCGAGCGTGGCCACCATCGAGCGGCGCCCCTCGGGAAAGCCGTCGTCCTCGACGTAATCGGCCTCGCCGAGCCACGCGAGCGGACCGGTACGCAGCCCGCCGTAGATGCCGCCGACGCGCCGGTCGCCGGCCTTCGAGTTCGTGTACGACACGGACAACCCGATGCGCCACTGCGGGTGGACCCAGACCGCGTTGCCGGTCACCTGATGTCCCGATCCCGTGCCCGCGTTCGCCGCGCCATTGCTGAGCGCGAGCTGCGCCGACAACTCGGGGCGCTCCAGTCCCAGCTCGATGCCGTTGTCCGGTGTCGTCATGCTTATGCCGCTCACCTCGCGCACGAGGGCGGTGTTGTCCTGCAGGCGCCAGCCGAAAGGCAGGTAGAACTTGCCGCCCTTCGCATACAGACCCGTACGCGCATCGCTGTAGCGCACGTTCGCTTCCTGCGTCTGTGCGTTGCCCGGCGCGAGCGCCTCGTCGACATAGAGCGAAAGCTGGTCGCGAATCACGTCGACATTGCCGTAGACGCGCAACTGATCGAGCCCCCAGCCCTTCTGCGCCGGCTGCTGCGGAATCTCGGCGCGCGTCCAGCTTTCCCTGAGATCTCCGCCGAGCCGCAGGTAGTCGCCGACGCTGCCGGTCCACACCGGCACGCCCGCGGGCAGAGCGTGCGCAGGAAGGAGGTTCTCGGCAAACGCGATGCCGAACGCGTTGCGCAGTCCGCCGCCGGTGGAGTTGATGTGGCACACGTTGCACTTGAACCCCTGCTCGACGGCAAGGTAGGGCTCTGCGCGCGCATGCAGCGCGGCAGTCGCGAGTGCCGGAAGAACGACCACATAGGCGGCCATGCGCTTCATCGCTGACTCTCCATGTACGGATTCGTCGAGGTTGCACCGCGCGCGCGAATTCGAGCGCAGGGCATGCGCCGTTCGCGCTCAGCGCGGCGCGCCGTTGGCGATCCACTGCCGGATCACGCCGATCGTCGCCGCGTCGAGGTAGGGGCCACCGAAAGGCATGCGCGCGCCGACCGAAGCGCGGCCCTCGAGCTTCTGGATCAGGTAACTGTTGTCCGGATCCCCGGGCGCGACGCGCACCAGCGCGGGCACCTCGGCGCTCTGCACGCCGACCAGCAGACCGTAACTGTTCACGGCGTCGAGACGCAGGCCCTGCGGTGCCGCGGCGCCCGAATGGCAGACGGTGCAGATCGGGGTGAACACATGATCCTGGATCGACTGGAAATCCGCCGTCAGCGTTCCGCTGCCGCTTCCGCCCGGCGCGATCGGCCGGCCATTGGCATCCAGGCCCTCGCCGCTGCCCGGACCGCAGCCTGCGAGCACTGCCGCGGCCACGCACACCACCAGCACACGCAACTGCGGCGAGCCGGCACGCATCGAGAGCCTCCAGTGCGAAGTCGGTACGCGGTGAGTGACGGCGGCACACACAGCGGTTCAGCGCGCACATCCACGGCCCGCGAACGCGTCACCACCGAAACCGCGTGAATTTCGTGCGGCACTCACTGCGCCCGCGCACAACGCGCACCGAAGCGCAACGCCATGGAGGTACGTGATGAAAAGAAGTCGGATACCCATAGTGAACGCCGCGCTGCCCGCGGCCGTCGTTCTGCTCGTCGGCGCCGGTCTCGCCGCCTGCGGCGGCGGGAGCGGCTCGAGCGCGCCTGCGCCCACGCTGACCATGTCGCTGCAGAAGCCCTCGCTGGTACTGGGGCAGAGCGACAAGATCAACTGGTCGGCCAGTCCCGGCACCTCGTGCACCGCGAGCGGCGGCTGGTCGGGCACAAAGGCAGAGAACGGATCCGAAACCGTGACGCCGAACGCCAGCGGCTCCACCACGTACACGCTGTCCTGCAGCGGCATGAACTACGGCGGCAGCGCGCAGCAGTCGGTGTCGCTGACCGTCAACACGCCGAGCGCGTACTCGAGCACGCGGCTCGTGGCCGACACCGCGGCCTCCAGCGCGCTGACCATCGACACGAACCTCGTGAACCCGTGGGGAATCGCTTTCGGACCGACCACGCCGGTCTGGGTCGCGAACAACCACACCGGCACCTCGACGCTCTATGACGGCAACGGCAAGCCGCAGCCGTCGGCGGCGCCGCTCGTGGTCAGCCTGAAGCAGGGCGCGAACGGCGACTTCGATCCGACCGGCATCGTCTTCAACGGCAGCACCGACTTCGTCGTCAGCGCCGGCGGCAAGTCCGCGGCGGCGCGCTTCATCTTCGTCGGCGAAGGCGGGATGGTCGCCGGCTGGGCGCCGAGCGTGGATCCGACAAACGCGGTGACGATGTACGAGGACACCGGCGGCGCGATCTACAAAGGCCTGGCGCTCGCCAGCAACGGCAGCGGCAATTTCCTGTACGCCGCCGACTTTCACAACAACAAGGTCGACGTGTTCGACGCCGCCTTCAAGAGGCAGACGCCGAGCGACACCAGCTTCGCGTTCAAGGACCCGACGCTGCCCGCCGGCTACGCGCCGTTCGGCATCCAGGCGATCAAGAACGGCCCGAACGGCAGCACGCAGATCTACGTCTCGTACGCGAAACAGAAGGCGCCCGACAACGTGGACGACGAGAGCGGTCCGGGCCTCGGGCTCGTCGACGTCTTCGACGCCAACGGCAAGCTGATCACGCACCTGATCGCGCCGGGCGGCAAGCTCAATGCGCCGTGGGGCATGGCGCTCGCGCCGAACGATTTCGGCACGCTGAGCAACGCGCTGCTGGTGGGCAACTTCGGCGACGGCCGCATCTACGGCTTCGACCCGGCCACCGGCGACTTCATCGGCACGGTGAGCGACGCGTCTGGAACCCCGTTCGCGGCCGCCGGCCTGTGGGGCCTCGCTTTCGGCAACGACGCCAGCAACCAGCCGCACAACACGCTGTTCTTCGCGGCCGGCATCAACGACGAGGCCAACGGCCTGTACGGTCGCATCGACCTCGGCGCGAATCCGCCGGTGCTGAACCAGCCGCCGACGGTGACGCTGTCGGTGCCGTCGGGCAACCTGTCGGGCACGGTGACGCTCACGGCGACTGTACAGAGCAGCATCGCGATCGCGAAGGTCGAGTTCTTCCTCAACGGCTCGACATCGATCGGCGTGGCGACCGCTGCGCCGTACACGATCCAGTGGGACACGACCAAGGTCTCCAATGGTTCGGCAACCCTCGTCGCCCGCGCGACCGACAACAACGGCAACGTCGGCTCGTCGACTGTGGCCAACGTCACGATCTCCAATGGGCCGGCCGCGGCGACGCTGTCGCAGATTCAGAGCGCCGTGTTCACGCAGCGCTGCGCCGTCTGCCATGACGGCAGCCAGCCGCCGAGCGGGGCGCTGCCGGGCGCGATGAACCTGAGCGCCGGGAACAGCTTCGCAAGCATCGTCAACGTGCCGAGCCTGGAGCAGCCCGGCCTGATGCGCGTCAAGCCGGGCGATCCGGACGCGAGCTACCTGATCCGGAAGCTCGAAGGAACGGCCGGCATCTCCGGTTCGCGCATGCCGTTTGGCGGGCCGTTCCTGGACCAGGCAACGATCGATCAGGTCAGGTCGTGGATCGCTGCCGGCGCGCAGAACAACTGAGCTAGCTCTCTTCTCGCTCTGTTGCAGACGATCGGGGCCGCGACCGCGAGGCCGCGGCCCTTCTTGCGCCGATAAGCGGTACAGCCGCGCTCGACGTTCGGGTTAACCTGCGCGCTCAACGCCCCCGGAAGAATGAGCGCACGATCCGCGGCACGACACTCGCACCGCCGTGCACGACGATCAAGCGTCGCGCTGATCTGCCTCGCCGCATGCACGCTCGCCGACCTGCCGGCTGCCGCCGAACCGTGGGGCGGCGCTGCCGCGGTGACGAGCGACTACGTCCTGCGCGGCGTGTCGCAGAGCGGCCGCGCGGCGGCGGTGCAGGGCGACCTGCATTACCGTGCGCCGCGCGGGTGGTTCGCCGGGCTGTGGGGGTCGACGGCCGACCCGCCGCCGGGCCGCATTGCCGACTACGAACTGAATCTCTATGCCGGTCACGAGTGGGCGCTGTCCGAGCGCTGGAGCACCGCGGCCACACTCGTACGCTACCTGTATCCGAACGCGTCCGGGCACGGGCGTTACGACTACACCGAAGCGTCGGCATCCGTTCGCTTCGAGGACCGGCTCGCGCTGACGATCGCGTATTCACCCGACGCGTGGCGCTATTCGCGTTCCTACGGATGGGTGGTCCGGCGCCGCGCCGTCAGCTACGAGGCGTCGCTGCGCCAGTCGGCGATCCCGCCACTGGCGCTGATCGCGGCGATCGGCTACTACGACACCACGGCGCTGTTCGGCGAGTCATATTGGGCCTGGAATGCGGGACTTGCGGCGAAGGCCGGACCGGTGGAGATCAGCTTGCTGCGCTTTGGCGTCGATGCGGCCGGGCGGCGCCTGTTCGGCGCGGACGCGGCCGACGGCCGCTGGGTGGTCTCGGCCGCCTGGCGGTTTTGAGTGGGCCGGGCTTGCCCAGCCGGCCCCCCGCGGGGGTCAAGCAAAGTGGCGAAGCCACATTTGCTCGAGAGGGGATTGAACCGGCGGGCGTTCCCGCGACACTTACGGCGCCAAGTGACTGTCACGAGCAGGTCTGACTTGAACACTGAGCACGCAAAGTGAATCCGGCCGAGCAACGGGGTCGCGCGATGGCCCCCCGCGCGGACACGGGCCGCGAGGATGCGCGCGACGCGGCCCTGATCGAGCGCATCGCCGCCGGCGATCGCGCCGCGCTGGAAGCGCTGTACACGTTCTATCACCGGCGACTCGCGCGGTTTCTGGTCCGCTTCACGTCACGCTACGAGCTGGCCGAGGAAATCATCAACGACACGATGTGGATCGTGTGGCAGCAGGCGGCCGAATTTCGCGGCGCGGCGCGCGTGTCGACGTGGATCATGGGGATCGCCTATCGCTGCGCGCTCGCGACGCTGCGCCACGCGAGCGTGCGGCCCGGCGTGGTCGACGACGACGCGCCGCTGGAGGCCGCCGATCCGGCCACCGAATTCGAGCAGCGCGAATTGCTGGACCGCGCGCTGGCGACGTTGCCGCTCGAGCAGCGCATGGTGCTCGAGCTCACCTATATCCTCGGCCACAGTTGCGAAGAGATCGCCGCCATCACCGACTGCCCGGTGAACACCGTCAAGACGCGGATGTTCCACGCACGCCGCAAGCTGCGGCAACTGTTGCCGGGGCTGTCGGGCCAGCAGTAGGAGGCGAAGCATGCGCCGCGAACCCGACACGCTGACCTGCACCGACGAAGCCGCTCGCCTGCTGCCGTGGTATGTGAGCGGCACGCTGACGGAGACCGACGCTGCACGCGTCGCCGCGCATCTCGAGCGCTGCGCGACCTGCTGCGCCGACGCAGCAAGGGAGGAAACCACGCGCGCCCTGCTGCGTATTCCGACGCAGGTCGAGCACACGCCGCGGGCCGGCCTGCGCAAGCTGCTGGCGCGCATCGATGCGTCCGAGCTCGCGGTCCCGGCGCCGCTCGTTCCAGCGGCAGTGCCGCCGCGCTCGGCGCGCGGTCCGGTGCGCTGGCTCGCCGCCGCAGTAATCGTGCAGGCCGGTGCGCTCGCCGCGATCGCCGGTGCGACCTTCTTCGGCTCGAACATCGACACCGCGCCGCGCTTTCACACGCTGACTTCGACCGCGCCCAAGGGTGCGCGCATCCGCATCCTGTTCACGCCGGCAATGACGCTGTCCGAGTTGCAGAAGCTGCTGCGCGCGAACCAGTTGACCGCCGTCGGCGGACCGACGGCAGCGGGCCTGTTCACCGTCGCGCTGCGCCCGACGGTCAACCGGCCCGAAGCGCGGGACGCGGTGCTGGCCAGGCTGCGCGCGGACCCGCGAGTGCGCTTCGCCGAACTGGTCGAGCCGGACGCCGGGACGCGATGATTCGCATCACGCTTTGGCTGCTGGCGCTCGTGCTCGCGGGCTGTGCCGGGTTGACACCGGTCGCGACCACGGTGCGGCTTCCCGAGGACGCGCGCGCGCATCCAGAACGCTACGTCGTCGTCACGGTGAGCAACGCGCCCGGCGTCGTGAATTCGTACGCGGCGTCGACGCCGCGCGGCTACGGCGGACAGGGGCCCTATCGCGCCGGCGCGGACGCACTCGCGCTCGCGCGCCGCATCGCCGCCGACCATCGGTTGCACGAAGTCGCCGCCTGGCCGATCGAGCTGCTCGACGTGCATTGCCTGGTCTACGAGCTGTCGGAAGGCGCGCAGCGCGACGATGTTCTGGCCGCGCTGCGCCGCAATCCGGCCGTCGAGTCGGCCGAACCGCTGTCGCAGTTCAGGCTGCACGCAAGCACGTACAACGATCCCTACGCGCCGCTGCAACGCAATCTGGGCGAACTGGACATCGTGACCGCCCAGCAGTGGTCGCGTGGGGAAGGCGTGCGCATCGCGATCATCGACACCGGGGTCGACACCGCCCATCCGGATTTTGCCGGCCGCCTCGACGCGGTGCGCGACCTCGTGGGCGACGGCGGCGCAGCGGCCGAAACACACGGCACCGCGGTGGCGGGCATCATCGCCGCCGTGCCGAACAACGGCATCGGCATCGCCGGCATCGCGCCGGGCGCACGCGTGCTTGCGCTGCGCGCCTGCTGGTCGGTCGGCGGCACCGCGGGCGAGTGCAACTCGTTCACCCTCGCGCAGGCGCTGGTGGCCGCGCTCGACGCGAACGCATCGATCGTCAATCTCAGCCTCGGCGGCCCGGACGATCCGCTGCTCGCGCGGATCGTCGAGCGCGCACTGAAGCGCGGCACGATCTTCGTCGGCGCGATGCCGGCGAGCGGCCGCCGGGAAGGCTTTCCGACCGCGATCGATGGCGTGATCGCGGTCGGCGCGGCCGAGCGCACCGAGCGCGCGCCGCGCGTGCTCTATGCGCCCGGCACCGACATATTCACGCTGGCGCCGCGCGGCCGCTACGACGCCACCTCCGGCAGCTCCGTTGCGGCCGCCGAGGTGAGCGGCATCGCGGCGCTGCTGCTCGGCATTCGTCCGCGCCTTTCAGCGCGCGAGGTCGAGGACATCCTCGGCCATTCGACGGCGGCAGCCGATCTGCCTGCGCGCGTCGCGGCGAGCATCAATGCGTGCACCGCGCTGCTCGAACTGCGGCGCGACGGCCAGTGCCCGGCACCCGGCGCCGAGGTCGCACGCGGCCGCTGAGCACGCAGCAATTACGCCAGATCGATCTCGCCTTCCACCGTGTGCGCAAGGCCGGCTTCGTCGGCGGTCAACACCATCCTGACCTTGAGCCTGCCCTTTCCGCGCAAGCCCTTCTCGCGCACGACGCGTTCGATCTCCTGCTGCGAAGTCACGCCGACTTGCTTGAGGAACTTGCGCAGCGACACGCTGAAGTTGTCGTCATCCATCGGATCACCCCGTCGCCTAGGCCGACGCCAAGCATAGATGCATCCCGTTGTGCCCGGCATGCGTCGCCTGCTCCGGCGTCATGAAGCGACCCGGGAACAGGGCGAACGGCGCCCACACACGGCGCCGCGCGCCACCGGCGCTGCCCTCCCCTGCGCGGACCCGGGTCAAAGAAACGTCTCGGCAATTCGCACCGTCCCCGCGTGCCCCACGTACGTGTACTTCGTCTCCAGCCATTCCTGCGCGGCAGCGCGGCCGAGCGCGAACAACTCGGCCAGGAAGTCGGGCGACGTGTTGTACTTGCTCGCCTGCCCGTACGCCGCCATCTCCTTCTCCGCGCCGATCATGTGCAGGAACACGCGCTTGTAGCGCTTCGGATCGAGACGCTTTTCGGCCAGCAGCCGCTGCACGAAATCGATCGACCGCATCTCGTGGATCAGCGACGAGTTGAAGCTGATCTCGCTCGCGCGGTCGACGATCTCCTGCGCGGTATCCGGCAGGTCCGCTCGCGTCATGGGATCGATCGGCACGAGCACGAGGTCGTTCGACCGTGTCGCGTACCACAGCGGCCACAGCGCCGGGTTGCCCATGTAGCCGCCGTCCCAGAAGTGCTCGCCGTCGACCTCGACCGCCTGGAAGGCGAACGGCAGGCACGCGGAGGCGAGCAGCGTTTCGAGCTTCAACTCGTGCTCGCGGAAGATGCGAATTCGGCCGGTGCGCACGTTGGTCGCGCAGACGAAGAGCTTGAACGGCGACCGCGCGCGCAGGCGGTCGAAATCGATCAGCGGCACCAGCACGTTGCGCAGCGGATTGAAGTTCAGCGGGTTGAGCTGGTACGGCGAAAACACCTGCGACAGCAGTTCGTACCAGATGACCAACGGATGGCCCGGGAGCCCGGAGCGCGATCCGCTCCAGCGCGACGCCAACGCAAACACGCTCGGCTGCGAACCAACCGCGTGCCAGAACTTCTTCAACGCCGCGCGCGCGGCCTCGCGCGGATCGCGGCGCGCTCCCGAACCGTCGAGCCAGCCGTCTGCCATCACGACCGCATTCATTGCGCCCGCACTGGCGCCGGTCACGCCCTCGAAATCGAGGCGGCCGTCCTCGAGCAGCGCATCGAGCACGCCCCACGTGAACGAGCCATGCGAGCCGCCGCCCTGCAGCGCGAGGTTGACGCGCCTCGCGTCCCGTCGCCGCACCTTCACTTCCAGTCTCCGCGCAGCGCCGCGACCATCTGCTGCAGGTTCTCCGGCGTGGCTTGCTGCGCAGGCACGGGCACGCCGGCGCTGATGCCGATCCGCGACCACAGGCCGCGCCGGAACGGCTGCGTCATCGCCGCGCCGCTCGCGCGCGAGAAGAACGAGCCCCACATCCCCTGCAGAGCGACCGGCACCACGGGCACCGGGTCGCGCGCGAGGATGCGCGTGATGCCGGGCCGGAACGGATTGAGTTCGCCGCTTTCGGTGATCCTGCCCTCGGGGAAGATGCACACGAGCTGGCTGTCGCGCAGCGCTTCGCTGACGCGCTCGAACGCGCGCTCCATCAACGCGGCATCGACCTTCGCCGGCGCGATGGGGATCGCCTTGACCTGCCTGAACAGCCACGACAGGAACGGCACGCGGAAGACCGCCAGGTCCATGACGAAGCGGATCGGTCGCGGGCTCGCCGCCATCAGCACCAGCGCGTCGACGAACGACACGTGGTTGGCCACGATCAGCGCCGCGCCGCTTTCCGGGATGCGCTCGGTACCCTGCCGGCGCACGCGGTACATCACGCTGACCAGCAGCCACGAAAGGAAGCGCAGCAGAAACTCCGGCACCAGCGTGTAGACGTAGACCGCCACGACCGCGTTCAACACCGCGGTGGCGAGGAAGAGCCGCGGGATCGTCCAGTGCAGGCCGCCCAGCAACGCTGCCGCGAAGGCGGCAGCCAGGATCAGGAACAGCGCGTTGATGATGTTGTTCGAGGCGATGATGCGCGCGCGGTGCGTCGGCTCGCAGCGGCTCTGGATCAGCGCGTACAGCGGCACGCTGTAGAAGCCGCCGAACATCGCCAGAAGGAACAGGTCCGCCAGCACGCGCCAGTGCGCCGGATGCGGCAGGAACTGCGCCAGCGTCTGGTTCGGCGCGAACGGCAGTCCCTGGACCGCGAAGTAGAGGTCGACCGTGAACAGGGTCATGCCGATCGAGCCGAACGGCACCAGCCCGATCTCGACCTGGTGACGCGACATCCTCTCGCACAGCACCGAGCCCAGCCCGATGCCGACCGAGAACACCGCGAGCAGCGATGTGGCCACCGCCGGATCGCCGCCGAGCGTCTTCTGCGCGAACTGCGGGAACTGCGTGAGAAACACTGCGCCGAAGAACCACAACCACGAGATCCCGAGCACCGACAGGAACACCGAGCGCTCGCGGCGCGCGATCCGCACGTTGTCCCAGGTGACGCGGAGCGGGTTCAGATCGATCGCGAGCTTCGGGTCGGACCCCGGCGCGGACGGGATCGCCAGGCTCACCGACAGCCCCGCGACCGCGAGCACGACACAGGTCGCCGCCGCGTACAGATAGCCGTTGGCGCTGGAGTCGATCAGCGCGCCGGCGGCGATCGTGCCGAGCAGGATCGCGACGAATGTCCCCATCTCGACCAGTCCGTTGCCGCCGACGAGCTCGTGCGGCGCGAGCCGCTCGGGCAGATACGCGTACTTGACCGGGCCGAACAGCGTCGAGTGCAACCCCATCAGGAACACGCAGGTCAGCAGCACGGCGAAGCTGTGCGTGCAGAAGCCCCAGGCGCCCAGCAGCATGATGCCGACCTCGAGCAGCTTGACCAGCCGCATCACGCGCGCCTTGTCGTACTTGTCCGCCACTTGTCCCGACGTCGCGGAGAACAGCAGGAACGGCAGGATGAACACGGCGGCGATCACGTTGACCGCGAGCGCCGGATCGAGCGGTGAGAACTGCGCGCCCTCGTACGTGACCAGCAGCGTGAACGCGTACTTGAAGACGTTGTCGTTGGCGGCGCCGAGGAACTGCGTGGCGAAGAACGGGCCGAAGCGGCGCTGACCGAGCAGCGCGAACTGGTTGTCAGCCATCAGCAGCAATCAGAGTCGAGACGGTGCGGATCGTAGCGGCGGCCGCGTGCGCTGCCGGTTGCGTCGCTCTACCGCGAGTCGCGCAGGCTAGCCCGGATATTTCACGTGTAATAGCTGGTACTTGATCTGACAGTCTGTTGGGGTTCGGGTCAAGCGATGCGGAGTGGTTGTTGGTCGATGAGTTTCTCCTTTGCGAGGGGGACGGAGTCGAGGAAGGTTTGCATCGGCGTTTTGCCGTAGCACCAGCGGCCTTGATGCTCGCGCTGGTTGTTGTAGTGGTCAAGCCAGGCATCCAGGTC
>JAKORH010000086.1 GCA_029777935.1 Pseudomonadota bacterium | reverse complement strand
CGCGCCTTCTATATCTGCCCGCGCATCAATCCTGATGGCGCGGAATGGGCGCTCGCGGACAGGCCGAAGTACGTGCGCTCGAGCGTGCGCCGCTATCCGTTCGACGAGGATCCCGTCGCCGGGCTGATCGCCGAGGACATCGACGGCGACGGCCGCATCCTGCAGATGCGCGTGGCCGATCCGAACGGACCGTGGAAGAAGCATCCGCAGGAGCCGCGGCTGATGGTCAGACGCGACCCGCTCGATCCGCCCGGCGGTGACTACTACCGCGTGATGCACGAGGGACGGATCGAGAACTACGACGGCGTCGGCATCACCGTCGCCGGCCTGACCGGCGGCGCGCAGGGACTCGACCTGAACCGCAACTTCCCGGCCAAGTGGCGGCAGGAATTCGAGCAGGTCGGCGCGGGACCGTATCCGACCTCGGAGCCCGAGGTGCGCGCGGTGGTCGACTTCATCCTCGCGCATCCGAACATTTGCGGCGGCACAAGTTTGCACACGTTCTCCGGCGTGCTGCTGCGGCCGTTCGGCGATCAGCCCGATGACAGGATGCCGCCCGAGGATCTGTGGGTGTTCCAGAAGGCGGGCAGGGCCGGCGAGCAACTGACCGGCTATCCCGCGATCTCGGTCTATCACGACTTCGTCTACCGCCCCGGCGAATACATCGGCGGCTCGTTCGATTGGCTGTACGAGCATCTCGGCTGCTTCATGTGGACGATCGAGATCTGGAACCCGAAGAAGGAAGCCGGCATCGACAACAAGGACTGGATCCACTGGTTCCGCGAGCATCCGATCGAGGACGACCTGAAGGTGCTGCGCTGGGCCGACGAAGTCCTGCCACGCGAAGGACACATCGACTGGAAGCCGTTCGATCATCCGCAGCTCGGGCGCGTGGAGATCGGCGGCTGGAATCGTATGACGCTCTTCAGCAATCCGCCGCCCGCGAAGCGCGAGAGCGAGATCGCGCGCTTTCCTCAATGGCTGCTGTGGAACGCGCTGGTGTCGCCGAAGCTCGAAGTGCGCGACGTGCAGGTCACTGCGGCCGGCGCAGACACGTGGCGCGTGCGGCTGATCGTGCAGAACACGGGTTGGCTGCCGACCTGCGTCAGCAAGATGGCGTTGAGTCGCAAGCTGCTGCGCGGCGTGCTGGCCGAGATCGCGCTGCCTGCAGGTGCGACGCTCGTCAGCGGCAAGGCGCGCGCGGAGCTGGGCGAACTCGAAGGCTGGTCGGCGCTGCAGACGGGCATCAGCTTCTGGCCGGTGAAGAAGCCCACGCAGGACATTGCGCACGCCGACTGGGTGGTCAAGGGCCCGCGCGGCGCGACGGTCGAGCTGACGGCGTGGCACGAGCGGGCGGGTCGGGTGAAGACGAGCGCTCGGCTCGAGTGATTTTGCGGCCTATACTCACCGCACGATGAACGCGCCGATCGTCTACCCGAAACTCTCGCCGCAGGAACTTGCGCAGCGCTGGAACGCCCTGCTCGGCACTCGCGGACTACCCGAGCGTTACGAGCTGGACGAATACGGCGAGGTGATCGAATTGATTACGCCCAAGACACCGCATCAGCGCATCGTCAGCGCGTTCATCGTGCAGATTCAGCAGCAGCTTGGCGGCGAGGCTCTCCCTGGCATCGCCGTCGTGACATCGATTGGCGTGCGCATTCCCGACGTGGTGTGGCAGAAGGCGTGGACCGGCATCGATCCGGTCAGCCCCGCGCCGGCGATCTGCGTCGAGGTGCAGTCCGAAGACAACACGCGCCGGGAGTTGAACGAGAAGGTCGCCGCGTATCTGGAAGCCGGCGCGCGCGAAGTGATCCTGGTCGAACTGAGCGGCCGCATCCGCCACTTCGGCGCCGAAGGTGAGCGCAGCGCCAGCGCAATGGGGTTGGCGCTCACCCTTCCACCCGGCACCTACCCGCGCTGACGCAGCGACGCCCCTCTCCCACCGAGAGAGGAGTTGGGGTGAGGGCGGCCCCCGCAACCACGCGCCGCTTTCTTGCACAGCACACAAAGCAGGAGTTCCCATGTCCGAAGCCTTCATCGTCGCCGCCCTCCGCACCGCCGGCGCCCGCAAGGGCGGCCGGCTCGCGGGCTGGCATCCGGCCGATCTCGCCGCGCAGGTGCTCGACGCGCTGGTCGCGCAGCTCGATCTCGATCCGCTGCTGATTGACGACGTGATCCTCGGCTGCGTCGGCCAGGCCGGCGAGCAGTCGAACAACATCGCGCGCAACGCGGTGCTCGCGTCGCGACTGCCGGAGTCGGTGCCCGGCACGTCGATAGACCGCCAGTGCGGCTCGTCGCAGCAGGCACTGCACTTCGCCGCGCAGGCGGTGCTGTCGGGCGCGCAGGACATCGTGATCGCCGGCGGCGTCGAGAGCATGACGCGCGTGCCGATGGGACTGCCCGCCACACTGCCGTTCAAGAACGGTTTCGGCAGCTACATGAGCCCGGCGATGAAGCAGCGCTATCCCGGCGTGCAGTTCAGCCAGTTCATGGGCGCCGAGATGCTGGCGAGGAAATACGAGCTGTCGAAGGACGAACTCGACGCGTACGCGCTGGCGAGCCACCAGCGCGCCGCCGCCGCCACGCGCGAAGGACGCTTCGAGGCCGAGATCCTGCCGCTGCCGGTGCGCGACGCCGAGGGCACGGGGACCGCAGAGGTGCACGCGGCCGACGAAGGCATCCGCTTCGACGCGTCGCTCGAAGGCATCGCGGCGGTGAAGCTGCTGCAGGAAGGCGGCCGCATCACGGCTGCCAGCGCGAGCCAGATCTGCGACGGCGCCGCCGCGCTCGTGGTCGCCAGCGAACGCGGGCTGAAGGCGATGGGAAGCAAGGCGAGGCCGCTCGCGCTCGTGCGCCAGATGACAGTGATCGGCCACGACCCGGTGATCATGCTCGAAGGCCCGGTGCCCGCCACGCCGCTCGCGCTGCGCAAGGCGGGCCTCGCGCTCGACGACATCGATCTCGTCGAAGTCAACGAGGCGTTCGCCTCGGTGCCGCTGGCGTGGCTGAAGGCCACGGGCGCCGATCCGAAGAAGCTGAACGTCAACGGCGGCGCTATCGCGCTCGGCCATCCGCTCGGCGCCTCCGGCGCCAAGCTGATGGCCACGCTCGTGCATGCGCTGCACGCGCGCGGCAAGCGCTACGGCCTACAGACCATGTGCGAAGGCGGCGGGCTGGCGAACGTGACGATCGTCGAGCGGGTCTAGCGCTTCGAACCGGCAACCTTCTCGCACAGCGCGTCGAACCCCGGGTAGTCCTCGGGCTTCAGCACCACCTTGGTCGTGAACGGCGTCGACGGTTCGCCGCGCGCCAGCGCGCGCTTGAACGCTTCGGCATCGTCGATCCACACGCCGCCGAGCGAGGTTACGCCGCGCGCGAACAGCGCGTCGGGCAGGCAACTGGCGCCGGGGCCGATCAGCGCGAAGCGCTCGGCGTGGCGGCAGCGCGCGAGCATGTCGTCGAGCGTGTCGTTCAGCAGCACCGTGCTGGTCGACAGGATCTTGTTGCAGACGGCGAGCAGCGCAGGATCGAGCGTGACCTGCCAGCCGTCGCGCGGACCCGCCAGGTCGGCGCGCAGTTCGAGCACGGTCAGCCGCGCGCCGGTGGCGAGCACGCGCGGCACCAGCGGCGGGAACAGGCCGATCATGCCGAGGTGATCCGCGGCCTTCAGGTCGAGGTCGCCGATCGAGCCCCCGGCGGCAGCCGGCCGGAAGCGCGCGCGATCGAACAGCCACCGCGTGACCGCGTTGACTGCGGCCAGGCCGAGCGTGCGTTCCTCGACGGTCGGTCCGGAGAATTCACGCGCCAGCGCCGCCGCCGGCATTCCCGACCACTTCGACCGCTCGCCGGCGCGCAGTTCTCCGAGCGTCGTGCCGAGCAGCACGAAGCTCAGCCCGAGCGAGCCGTCTTCGAGTTCGACCGCGCAGAACTCGCCCTCGCGCGTGCCGTCGCTCGACGGCGGCGGCGCGTGCAGCGCCTTGACCGCAGGCAGCGGGGAAAGCTGCGCGATGCGCTCGATCTGTCGGACGATCTCGTCGGCGACGGTCACGGCGCCATCATCGCGCAAACTGAAAGCTTGCGGCCGACGCGCGGTGTCACCGCCGCGATCCTTCAGAACTCCTGCCAGTCGCCGCCCGCCGCTCCAGCCGCGCCCGCACGAGCGGCTCGGGTCGTGTTCTTCGCGCTCTGGCCGGCATGCGGCACCGCAGCCTTGCTGGATTCCCGCGCCTGGCCGATCGCCGCTCGCGCTTCGTTCTGCGCGAGCTTGAAGACCTTCACCGCTTCGGCGAGCCGGCCGGCCTGGTCCTTCAGGCTCTGCGCGGCCGCGGCCGACTCCTCGACCAGCGCGGCGTTCTGCTGCGTGACCTGATCCATCTGCGTCACCGCGTCGTTGACCTGGCCGATGCCGCTGCTCTGCTCGAGGCTCGCCGCAGTGATCTCGCCGACCAGGTCGGTCACGCGCCTGACCTGCGCGACGATCGTTTCCATGTTGGTGCCGGCGGCGTTGACCAGTTGCGCCCCGCTTTCGATCTTCTCCACCGACGCGCCGATCAGGCTCTTGATCTCGCGTGCTGCCTGCGCGCTTCTTTGCGCGAGGGTGCGCACCTCGCCGGCCACCACCGCGAAGCCGCGGCCTTGCTCGCCGGCGCGGGCCGCTTCCACCGCCGCGTTCAGGGCCAGGATGTTGGTCTGGAACGCGATGCCGTCGATCACTCCGATGATCTCTGCGATCTTGCGGCTCGACGCCGTGATGTCCTGCATCGTGGCCACCACCTGGCCCACGACCGCACCGCCCTTGCCGGCAGCGTCCGACGCGCTGGCGGCGATCTGACTGGCCTGCTTCGCGTTGTCGGCGCTCTGTTTCACCGCGCTGGTGAGCTGTTCCATCGACGCGGCCGTCTGCTGCAGGGAGCTGGCCTGTTCCTCGGTGCGGCTCGATAGGTCCTGGCTGCCGGCAGCGATCTGCGCGGTGCCGGTGGCGATCGCGTCGGCGCCCGCGAGCACCTGCCCGACCAGTCGCCGCAGCGACTGCTGCATGCGCGCCATTGCGGCCATGATGCTGGCGTCGTCGCCGCTGCCCTGCGTGATCGACGTGGTGAGGTCGCCGGCGGCCACCGCGTTGGCGATCGCCATGACCTGCGCCGGCTCGCCGCCGAGCTGACCTGTGATCGAGCGTGCGGCCGCCAGCGCCAACCACGAGCCGAGTCCGATCAGCAGCGCGAGCCCGCCCAGTAGCAGCACCAGCGCGCGCTGCTTGCCGGCGACCCGATCGTCGAGCATCCGTGCCAGTACGTCGAGCGCCGCGTCGTTCACCTTGAACTGCGCCTCGATCGCGCGCGTCAGCGCGGCGACGAAGTCCGGCGCCGCGTAGGTGAGTTGCGCGGACGCGACGACCTGCTCCGTCGCGAGCCTCGCGGACTGCTGCGCAAGATCAGCCGCGGTGCGCATCGGCCCATCCAGCTTGTCCTTCAGCCCGGGATTGGCGCTGGCCGCCTTGTCGAAGGCGCGCGTCATCAACGACAGCCCGTCAGTCGCCTTGGAAATGTAGAAGCCGAGCGCCTGCCGGTCGGTCGGCGATGCAGTGCGGGTCGCGAGCATGCCGCCGCCCTTCGCGCGCACTTTGCCCAGGTCCTCGGTCAGCGCCGGCAGCGCGTACAGCACCGCCTGCACCAGTTCGTAGCTCTCGAGCTCCGGGTCGAGCGACAGGCCGAAGTCGTCGGCGAATTGTTCGTTCTCTTGCAGCAGCCGCGCGATGAGCGCGACGTGCCGGTCGAAACTGTCCGCCACCGACAGGCCGCGCGCGGCAACGCTCGAGCGCAGCGCGGCCCAATCCTGCTGCGCGCCTTGCCAGCTAGCGCGCGCGCCCGCGTCGTGCAGCAGCGCGAGAGCGGCCGACACTGCCTCGGCCGCCTTGTCGATCTCCTGCGCCTTGGCGGCCCGCTGCGGTTCCATCGCTGCATCGCCGCCGAGCACCAGCGCGGACAGCGCGCGGTGCTGCTGCGTCAGCTCGATCACCTTGAGCAGCGGCCTGACCGATGCCACGCCGCTTGCCTCGCGTTCGGCGATCCGCATTTCCTGATAAGCCTGGCGCACGTACAGCGTGGACGGAATAATCGTCAGCAAGAAGGCGATCATGCCCAGCAGAGTGAACCGGTGAACGACTTTCAGGTTGGCGATGAAGCTCATCGGGGCGACCCGTGAAGACTCGCAGCGGAGAGAACGTCAGCGCGATTCTTCGCGCTGGTCCGCCGGGCAAAAGGACCGAAAAGCGGGCCGTTTTGGAGCCGATCTACGTAGTCGCCGCAGCGATCGCGACAGCAGAACGGCGCCCGCAGGCGCCGTTGTCCGGGCGGCAGGGCCGGGTCAGTGAACGTGCTGTGACAGTTCGCCGGTGCGGTACTTGTGGGCGATCCTGTCGAGCGCGATCGGCTGGATCTGGCTGGCGCGCCCTTCACAGCCGAACTGCTGGTAGCGCTGCTTGCAGATCGCCTTGGCCGCCGCGCGCGCGGGCTTCAGGTAGTCGCGCGGATCGAAGTGGCTCGGGTTCTCCACCAGGAATTTGCGGATCGCCGCGGTCATCGCCAGCCGGATGTCGGTGTCGATGTTGACCTT